>NHBL01000029.1 GCA_002167465.1 bacterium TMED6 | reverse complement strand
TAGCAGATTATCAATGGGTAAATTTCTTGCTAACAAAATTAAAACTGTATTAACAAAAGAAGAATTAGAAGATATTGATACAGTTATTCCTATTCCTGATACTAGCCGAACTAGTGCTTTGCCAATAAGTATCGAATTAGGAAAAGAATTAAAAGAAGGATTTGTGAAAAATAGATATATTGGTAGAACATTTATTATGCCTGGACAAAAAATTAGAAAAAAATCTGTAAAACAAAAATTAAACACCATAACGTCTGTTTTTAATGGAAAAAATGTATTATTAATTGATGATTCAATTGTAAGAGGTAATACGAGCAAACAAATAGTACAAATGGCTAGAGATGCAGGCGCAAAGAAGGTTTTTTTTGCAAGCGCTTCTCCACCGATTATTTTTCCTAATGTATATGGTATAGACATGCCATTTGTAGAAGAGTTAATTGCTTACAACAAAACAGTAGATGAGATATGTACTGAGATAGGTGCCGATAAGTTGATTTATCAAGATATAGATGATTTAGTAAACTCAATTAAACTATTAAACCCAAAAATTAAAAATTTTGATACTTCATGTTTCGATGGTAAATATATTACTAAAGGGGTTACTGAAGAATATCTAAGAAATCTTCATAATCATAGAAAAAATAATGATTAAATCTTTTTTTAAAAATCATAAAATACATAAAGTTGTCACATCAAAACTAGACTGGTTATTTGCTTTTAATCTTCCAAAATTTATTATTTTAACAGCGATTTTTTCATGGGGAATGGCTTCAGCTTATTTTCATGTAAATTTATCCTCTTTCCCATACTTTAGTACTTACTTTCATTATGCTGACATAATAATCTATTTAGGTCTTTTTCTTTTGTTAGGAGGTCTAAATATTCAAAATGAACTTGATAAATTAAAATATTCATACAGTTCTACAAAAATTGATTATGTAAGAGATAATAATAACTTAAACTATCCAATTTTAGCTTCATATATTCTCAATGAAGATAAAATGAAAAAAGTGTCGATTGTAAGTATTTTTTTAGGCATTTTCATTATAGGTGTATCATCAATTAATATATTACCTACTATTCTTTTATATTCATATTTAAATTTATTTTTTTATAAGATTATAATTAAAAATAAAAATTTTGCACAAAATGTTATTTTTTCAATTTTTACAAACTTATTACTATTTATATCAGGATGGATTCACATTGTTATAAGTTTCACATTAATTTTAGAATATATTCTAATTTATTTATTAGCAGTATTACCAATAACTCTTATATATGAATTAGTATTTTTTGAACAAGCATCAAGGTATGAAAAAGAACTTACTTTACCAAATCTTGTAAATAGAAGAAATATTTTTATACTGTCAATATTTTCACTTATAAGCCTTTTTTATATAACATATAATTTTAAAATTGATCCTGTAGTTTCACATTATGCATTAATAATATTACCATTCTATATATATGGATTAGTTAGAGGGTTACCTAAAGACTCTATAAGATCTTTTATATATCCAATAATGGTGATTAATATTCTTCTTTCATGGACACTATTTCCTTACCTTTTTTTATTTGTTTTTATAGTTTTTTATATATCTAAATATTATTATTGGCATAGATTTGATATACATTTTCCAAAATTTGTAATTGAAGATGATTAATAACATATTTAGTATATTAGTTTGGAATCGTAAATATTAAAAATTTCTTAGATAAACTTTCTATAAATGAATTTATTTCCTTTGATTTAGAAACAACAGGTTTAGATGTTAATAAAGATGAAATTATTGAAATTTCTGCCGTAAAGTTTATTAATGGAAAGTACGATAGTGATTTTACGACATTAATAAAGCCTAAAAAAGATATACCCAAACAAATAACTGAAATTACTGGAATAAATAATGATATGGTGGCAAATTCTCCAACCATAGATATTGTTTTAGATGAATTTTTATCATTTATTAATAATAATGTTATTATTGCTCATAACATAGCTTTTGATTTATCTTTTATAAAAAGAGTTGTAAAAGAGCAAAATAAAGAATTGAATATAAATTTTACATGCGACACTCTACTTTTATCAAGAAGTTTTTTATTTACTCTAGAAAAATTTAATTTAGAATATTTGTCAATTTTTTTTAATCTTGATATAAAAAATTCACATAGAGCAAAAGCTGATGCAACAAATACAGGAAAAATTTTTTTAAAATTAATAGATCAAATGCTGTCTATACCTTTAATTGTGTATGAAAAAATTAATAGTATTTATGCTAATAATTCTGATCTTTATAATAAATATTTATATATGAATATATATGATTATTTAAAAAAAAATAATTCAGAAAAGTTCAGCCCTATTGAGACATTAAATTTAAAAACTAACATTATAGATAATACATCTGGAACCATGATAGATTATTCAGGTAGTATTAAATCTTGGTTTGATGTTGATGGAAAACTATCTAATGGTTGGGAAGATTATGACCGGAGAGATATTCAAGAAGAATTTGCTCATGATATATATAATAATTATAAAAATAAAGCTACACTGCTTGCTGAGGCTGGTGCAGGATTAGGGAAGTCTCTTTCTTATTTGGTCTCTGGCCTTAAATATGCTAAAGAACAAAACAAAAAGCTTATAATTTCTACATTTACAAAAACACTTCAAGAGCAGCTTTTCTTTAAAGATCTTCCTGTTATTGCTAATGGTTTAGATTTGAATTTGAAATCAGTAATTTTAAAGGGAAAAAATAATTATATTTCTAAAAATATGTTAAATGTATTATTTGATAATAACCATATAATATTATCAGATACAGAAATATATGAATGTACTACATTAGCTGTATGGTCACATTATACAATAACAGGAGATATTGAAGAATGTAATGGTATTTATAAAGAAAAAATTAGTGACTTATGGAATAAATTATCCTACACTAGACTAGAAGATGAAAGTTTAATTAAAAATAAATATGATTTTTTTTCACAAAATGATTTTTATAACAAACTTATTAAACAGGTTGAAAGCTCTGATATTATTATAGTAAATCATTCAGTTTTATGTTCTGATTTATCTAATGATACACAAGTACTCCCAGAAGATGCTATTTTAGTTATTGATGAAGGTCATAATTTGATTAATTCTATACAAAGTAATTTAACAAAGGTCTTGTCTGATTCTGGATTTATAAAATCACTAAATATAATTAAAAAATTATTAGTTAATAGTAAAATTCATGATAGGGAGATTCTAGATGATGTGAATGATATTTTAGATAAGCTTATCGAAAGTAGCGCGGAAATATTTAATTTATTTAAATTTAATTTTGAAGATNCTTATTTAAAATTAAAATATGGTTCAAAAGATATCTTATTATCAAATGAAGAGTTTAGATTAAATGGGCTAGACTTTTCTGAAATATATTCTCTTTTAACNAAACTACAGAATTTATTTGAAGTGATTCAAAATGATAATAGGCAGCTCATGCAATTGCAATTAGCTATGTATCAGCTTTCAGATTTAAAATATATTTCNGAAGTATTTTACAAAAATAAGGCTAATTATATAAAATGGGTTTCTATATATAAATATAATAATCGAAATAATTTCAAATTATATATTTCTAATTCTGATATTCGTGAATTTATTTTANATAAAATATGTAAAACGTATCCATCTTTTCTTATGTGTTCTGCAACTTTTACTATAAATAACTCATTTGANTTCTTTTTTAATAAATATCAAATATCTAAAAGTGATTTTTCTAATTTAAATACTAAAACTTATGAATCTCCATTTTTTTATGAGGATCAAAGTAAATTTTTTATNTATAATAAATCAATTGATATAAATTCAAGCGATTACATAAACGATGTAAGTAATCAGATTTCTTCAGTATGTAAAACTTTATGTAAAAGAACTTTAGTACTTTGCACATCATACAAACAGGTTAGGGCAATATCAAATAATTTAAAAAATAATTTTAACCTNAATGANGATAATCTTTTTATTCAAACTTCAAAACATAGTAAGAAAAAACTCTTAGATAATTTTAAATCATCAACTGCAGGTATTTTAATAGCAACATCAACATTTTGGGAAGGGGTAGATTTAAAAGGTGATTTATTAGAAGTTTTGTTTATAATTAGAATACCTTTTGTTAATCCTTCTAATCCATACAGTTATCATTTAAGCAANAAAATTGAAAGTCAAGGTGGAAACTCGTTTTATGATTTACANCTACCAAATGCTATACTTAAATTGAAGCAAGGTGTAGGAAGATTGATAAGAAGTGATAAAGATAGTGGAATATGTATAATGACAGATACTAGATTGTCAAATTCAAGGTACGGGAAATTTATAGTAGATGAATTAACAGATGAGCCTGAATTTTATTCGAATATAGAAGAAATAATAAATAAAGCAGATAATTTTTTAGGTTAATATCATGTTTATTTAATAAGTTAAAGCCAAATTTTTTAGGATTATTATGAGCACAATAATTAATGGTTACAATTTAAATATAGAAACACTAGTTGATGTAGCTAGAAATAANACAAAAGTTTCATTATCNAGTGATTCTATTGATAAAATCAAAGAATGTAGGAAATTAGTTGAAGGAAAAATTGATGCTGGTGAAATTATGTANGGTATTAATACGGGTATTGGTGAGTTCTCTGAGACAATTTTAAATCCTGATCAAATTAAAGATTTNCAAAAATATTTAATATACAATCATTCTGCNGGAATTGGTGATCCTGCACCAATTGAACATATAAGAGCAGCTATGTTAAGTCGTATTAATGTCCATGCAAAAGGTATGTCAGGTTGCAGGTTAGTGATTACTGAAACATTGTTAGAAATGTTAAATAAGGGTGTTACNCCTCAAGTTTGTACNAAAGGTTCNGTTGGTGCTTGTGGAGATTTGGCACCCATGTCTCAAATAGCTTTAGTTTTACTTGGTGAAGGTAAAGCTTATTATAATGATGAAGTATTAAGTGGAAAAGAAGCTATGTCTAAAGCAGGAATAGAAATACCTGGTTTAGAAGCAAGGGATGGTTTANCAGTAATTAATGGGTCTAATTTACTTACTTCTATGAGTGCTTTATTTATTTATGATACAATTAATTGGATAAAACATGCTGAAATTGCAGCTTCAATGTGTTATGATGCCTTATTGGCAAATCCAGGTCCTCTTAATAGTTTAATACATGAAGTTAGAGGTTTTCAAGGTGCTATAAAATCTTCTGGCTCTTTGAGAAAAAACTTAATGAATGGAGATTTAATTAGCAAAAAGATAAAAACTAAGTTACAGGATGCATATTCATTGAGNTCAACTCCTCAAGTGATAGGTGCTGTNTTAGANTNTATNGATTATTGTAGAACTCAAGTTGAAATTGAGTTAAACGGGGTAGGTGATAATCCTATATTCTTTGTTGATAAAGGCATACAATTATCAGGTGCAAATTTCCAAGGAACGCCTGTTTCTCTTCCATTAGATAATTTAGGCGCAGCAGTTACAATGGTGTCAGTATTNTCTGAAAGAAGAATGAATAGGCTAAATAATCCAGCTTTAAGCAATGGATTGCCTGCTTTTTTAACAAAAGGAGCTGGCATGTTTTCTGGANTAATGTTAAGCCAATATACAGCTGATATGCAAATAGTTGAACAACGAATTTTATCTGCACCTGCTAGTATTCAATCTATACCAGCAGCTGCGGATCAAGAAGATTTTGTATCCATGGGTATGAATACAGCTCTTAAGAATAATCAAATTTTAGATAATGCTTATGGTATTTTAGGCATTGAATTAATGGCAGCAGCACAAGCTCTAGATTTTAGAAAACACAGGCTTGGAGATGGAGTTACAATAGCAAAAAAAGTTATAAGAAAACATGTAGAATTTTTAGATATTGATAGACCTTTATATGAAGATCATAATAAAATGAAAAGTTTAGTAAAAAGTTGTGATATTCTTAATGAGGTAGAAAAAAAATTAGGAGATTTATATTAGGAGTAATTATGGAATTTAAAGAAAATTTAACATTTGATGACGTTTTAATAGTTCCTCAGTATTCGGAGGTTTTGCCAAGAGATGTTGATTTATCAACAAGGATTACTAAAAATATTAAGCTTAACATACCTCTTTTGAGTGCAGCTATGGATACTGTCACAGAAAGCAAAATGGCAGTTGCATTAGCAAGAGAAGGTGGGATTGGAATTATACATAAAAATTTAACTATAGCTGAACAATGTGCTGAAATTGATAAAGTAAAAAGATCAGAAAGTGGTATGATATTAGACCCTGTAACTATAAACTCATCAAAAACTTTATCTGACGCATTGGAAATAATGTCTAAATATCATATATCAGGTGTTCCTGTTGTTGATAAAGGTAAACTTAAGGGTATATTAACAAATAGAGATATTAGATTTGAAACAAATTTAACTTTAAAAGTTTCTGATAGAATGACAGATAAAAATCTTATAACTGTAAAAGAAGGTACTACATTAAATCAAGCTAAGGAAGTTCTACAAACAAATAGAGTAGAAAAATTATTAGTTATTAACGAGTCTGGTAATTTGACTGGATTAATCACAGTAAAAGATATTCTAAAAAAACAAAACTTCCCAGAGGCTGCGATTGATAAACATGGTAGATTATTAGTTGGTGCTGCTGTAGGAATTGATACTGATACTTTAGATAGGGTTTCAGAATTAGTTAATAATAATGTAGATGTTATTGTGATTGATACAGCTCATGGTCATTCTAAGTCTGTAATGGATATGGCTAAGAGTATTAAAAATAAATTTTCAAATCTTGATCTAATAGTTGGTAACGTTGCAACTCCTCATGCTGTAGAGTCTTTAATTGATTGTGGTGCAGATGCAGTTAAAATAGGTATAGGTTCAGGATCAAGTTGCACTACTAGAATTGTAGCTGGTGTAGGTGTTCCTCAGTTATCATCAATTATAAATTCTTATGAAATTGCTAAAAAAAGAAATATACCTATTATTTCGGATGGTGGTATGCGTTATTCGGGAGATATAGCTAAATCATTAGCTGCTGGGTCTAATGCAGTTATGTTGGGTAGTATTTTTGCCGGTACTGACGAAAGTCCAGGTGAAATTATTTTATGGGAAGGAAGAAGTTATAAAACTTATAGAGGTATGGGTTCAATATCTGCGATGAAATCAGGAAGTAGTGATAGGTATTTTCAAAAAGGAACTAAAAATAAAAAACTTGTACCAGAAGGTATTGAAGGTATGGTTCCAGTTAAAGGTTCTTTATCTAGTTTAGTACATCAATTATTAGGTGGTTTACGATCCTCTATGGGTTATTGCGGTGCAAAAGATTTAGAAGATTTTATTAAAAGGGTTGAATTTATAAAAATTACTAGTTCTGGTATAGTAGAGAGTCATCCTCACGATTTGGATGTTACAAAAGAAGCTCCAAACTACAGAAAACCTTATTAAAACTGATATAGCTTAAATTTATTTACTTAGTGATTTTAAGTGTTTTGAAATTCTAGCTTTTTGGTTTGCTGCTTTATTTTTATGTATAATCCCTTTAGAAGCAACTTTATCAATAGATGAAAAGGCTGAACTCGCAGCTTTTGTTGCATTTTCTACATTGGTTTCATTTAAAACTTTTTTTGTTGCAGTTTTTGCAACTGATTTATAATGCTTATTTATAGCATTTGCTTTTCTAGACTGTCTTACTCTTTTTAAAACTGTACCTTTTGCGCTCATTATTTACCTTTTTATATAAAGTTAATTCGGACCCAAATATATGGAATGTCTTCTTAAAATAACAAATAATAGTTTTAATTTTATTGTTTAATGCTCTTATTCATTTTAACTTATATTCAAATTTAGAAAGAAAATTACTTATGGCAGACAATATATTAAATTCTATAAATATCTTTTCTGAACTTTCAGATAAAGAATGCAAATCATTTCAAAAGTTTTTTAAACCGAGAAATTATCTTAAAAACAGTATGATTATTTTAGAGGAAGAATATGGAGATTTAGTTTTTGTCGTTCAATCAGGAACAATTAAGATTACCAGAGTTAATGACGAAGGTAAAGAAGTAATATTAGCATTATTAGGTCCAGGTGAAATTTTTGGTGAATTAGCAATTCTTGATGGAGAAGCAAGATCCGCAAATGCTTTAGCTCAAGAAAATTGCAAGTTATTAGCAATAAATAAAGAAGATTTTTTAGAAATATTAAAAAATAATTTTTCTGTATCATTTAACCTTATGTGCGAACTTGCTAAAAGATTAAGAAAGTCAGATCAACAAATTGAAGCGTTATCCTTATCTGATGCTGAACATAGGATAGGTGTTTCACTTTTAAATTTAGCTGAAGATATGGGTGTTATTAGAAAAGGCAAAGTTACTATTCAAAATTTACCTTTCCAGCAAGATATTGCTAATATGGCAGGAACATCCAGGGAAACAGTNTCTCGAGTNCTTAAAATTCTTGAAAATAAAAGTATGATATCAAAAGTTGGTCATACANTAGTNATNCCAGACTATACNTTTTTTAAGCAAATTTTTGGCAAGTCTNTATAATATTTTTAGTAAAANATGACTAAGANTATATTANAAAATCTAAAAAAAAAAGATAATAGGACTATTTCTANGTGTATTTCNNTNATAGAAAATAAAGAAGANTCTTATTTAGATNTACTTTCATCAATATTTNCNNATACNGGNAATGCTTATCGAATTGGTATTACGGGTGCACCAGGNTCAGGNAAAAGNACCTTAACTGATCAATTAATAAAAACNATGCTTGATAAAAATNTATCAATAGCTATNATTGCAATTGATCCTAGTAGNCCTTTTAATGGAGGGGCAATTTTAGGTGATAGAATACGATTTGTAAACGATTTTAAAAATAAAAANACTTTTTTTAGNAGCATGTCTACNAGAGGTTCNCAAGGAGGTTTGGCNGCNTCAGCAAAATCTGTTGCAGATATTTTTGATGCTTGTNAATTTGANATAATAATTTTTGAAACAGTTGGNGTTGGTCANGTAGAAATTGATGTAATTGAAGCTGTGGATACNGTTGTNGTGACTTTAGTNCCTGAATCTGGTGATGATATACAGATGATGAAAGGTGGATTNATGGAAATAGCTGATTTATTTGTAATAAATAAATCTGATAGACANGGNGCAGATAGATTGTATGCNTCTTTAAATAGGACNTTAGAATTAAATNCTCATTCACCNTGGAACCCAAATATAATTAAAACAATAGCTACNAATGCAACAGGAGTAGATTNATTATATGAAAATATTTTAAANCACAAAGAATTTTTANAGACATCAAACTTTGGTTNNGAAAAACTNAATCAAAGGTATATTAAAACAGTTAAAGANTATATAAGTGAANNTCTAATAAATGAATTTTGGACAGAAAANATTAATNATTTAATNNATAAACAGCTTNATNTTGATTATANCAANCGAGTCTCTCCTTATGAAATGGCAAATTTACTATTGAAAAAATGANTAATAGAGATAATATGACATTTATAGAGCATTTAGAAGCATTAAGNTGGGCTTTAATTAGAGTTTTTATTGTNATTTCAACTGTTATGTTTTTTTCTTTTCTTTATTCNGATANAATACAAAATTTTATATTAACTCCAATTAATGATTTAGATTTAAAAAATTTTAAACTTCAAGATTTAAAGATAACAAGTCCATTTATGGTTAAGATAGTTATTTCTTTNTTTTCTTCTATAATTTTTTGTTTTCCATANTTTATGTTTGAAATGTTNAAATTTNCTTNCCCNGCATTACCTAANATTTCTAAAATATATTTANTCGTAGTTTTTATTTTTTCAGTTTTATTTTTTATAATTGGATGTTNATTTGGGTATTTTTATTTATTTCCATCAACGATATCATTTTTTATAAGTTTAGTTGATCCAAGTGTTGAGTTTAATCCAGAAAGATTAAATTATATTTTTTATTCATTTTGGTTAATTATTGTTAGTGGNTTTATATANCAACTGCCTATTATATCATTAATATTTACTAAATTAGGTATTATAAATTATGAGTTTTTAAGACANATGCGTTCAATTGCTTTTGTGTNNTTTCTGGTTNTTGGAGCAATAATTAGNCCNCCAGACCCACTAAGTCAGNTATTAATTGCATTNCCNTTATATTTATTATANGAATTAGGNATATTNATAAGTTTTATGTTTAGGNTAGAAAAATGAAAAATATGTTAGANAAAATTTCAAGTCCNATTCAANCAGATTTAAAAGAATTTGATAAACATTTTATTAATTCATTAAACTCTGATGTAAAAACAATNAANACTATTGTGAATTATATTGTTAGGAAAAANGGTAAAAGNTTAAGGCCTAGACTTTCATTNTTATCNGCAAAAATNTGTGGNGATNTAAATATTAAGACTCATAAGGTNGCTTCGTTATTAGAGATTTTACATGTTGCAACCTTAATTCATGATGATGTAGTAGATGATTCTGAATTAAGAAGAGGNTGGCCATCNGTTGGTANATTNTGGAAAAATAAATTAAGCATATTAGTNGGTGANTATCTTTTCTCTAAAGCNTTAACTAACATGGCTGCAATNGAATCAATGANTTNNGTTAAAATTTTAGCTAATTTAGCTTCAAGANTAAGTCAGGGTGAAATACTTCAAATAGAAAAGGCTATAAGTAAAAATATAAANGAAGAGACATATTTTAAAATGATAAGNGATAAAACTGCNTCTCTTTTTTCTGCATCATGTAAGTTAGGTGCAATAACTGCAACAAATGATGACAAAAAAATTACTGCTCTTTCAAACTTTGGTGAACTATTAGGGCAAGCTTTTCAAATAAAGGACGATTTATTTGATATTGTAGGTAATATTGGTTCAACAGGAAAGCCTTCAGGGTATGATTTAAAGAAAAATATGTTAACCTTACCGCTTATACATATATTTGATAAAATGAGTATTACAGAGCAAAGATTCTTTAAAATAAAATTAAAGATGTTATTAAGAAAGAATAAATTTAAATCAATCAAAAAGTTGATCATTGAAGAAGGTGGTATAGAATATGCTGAAAGTAAATTGTTGGAAGTTTCAAAAAGTGCTCGCTATGAGCTCGAAATATTCAAGGATTGTAAAGAAAAAGATTCTTTAATAACAGCTTTAGAATTTAATTTGAATAGGTTAGGGTAAAATGGGTAGTTTATTAAACTTAGCTAATTTTTTAAGTTTTTCAAGGATATTATTATCTATTCCAATGTGGTTTTCCTTAACAAGCATAAATGCAAATAGTAATATAGAAAGTATTTATTGGTTTCTGTTTTTATGTCTTATAATAGCAATTACGGACTTATTTGATGGATATGCTGCGAGATATTTTAATACAGTCACAGATATAGGTAAATTTTTGGACCCATTTGCTGACAAAATATGTGTATTGGTATTTATTGTTTACCTTTCAATTGAATTTGGGTTTTATTACCTTTCTTTATTCATTGTTTTAGCTATAAGGGATATTATTATAGCAATAGTATCTGTATACTTTGCAAAAACTAGAAATTTATATTTTCAAGCTAATAATTATGGAAAATGGTTTTTATTTTTTATAGCTATAAGTATGATATTGTCCGTCGTCTTAATTCCTGATATTATAAATATTGAAAATAAATATTTAATAACAATAAATAATGTTTTCTATATTTCTAGCTGGATTTGCTTTCTATTTGCTACATATAAATATTTCAAAACCTATTATTTAGCTTACTCTAAGGACTAATGTTTAATTTTATAAAAAAAACTTTTTCAGGTCTACATAAAACTAGAAAAAATATTATTAATACATTTTCTAAGATACACGGTAAAAAATATTTGAATCAAAATGAATTAGATGAGTTAGAGTCAGTTTTATTTCAATCAGATTTAAGTTATGAATTGACAATGGAAATAATTAATGAATTCGAAAGTAAGACATTAGATGATATGGAAACATGGGAAGATAAATTTGTAGATTTAATTAAATTGAAGGTTGCAAAGGAAAATAATAATTCTGATAATGCAAAAATATATTTAATAATTGGAGTTAATGGAACAGGTAAAACAACAACTTCAGCTAAAATTTGTAACTATTATAAAAATAAAGGTTTTAAATCAATGCTTGTAGGCGCAGATACTTACAGAGCTGCGGCTGTAGAGCAACTTAAAATGTGGTCAAAAAAATTGAATGTTAAGTTTGTTTCAAATGAGTCAACTAAAGATCCTGCCTCGATTGTATATGATGCTGTAACCTCAGGATTAAAGGATGATTTTGATAAGATTATAATTGATACTGCCGGAAGATTACATAATTCGGTAAATTTAATGCAAGAACTTGAAAAAGTGTACAGAGTATCGAAAAAATTTAATGAAAAAGTGAAAGTAGTGCTGGTCATTGATAGTAATGTTGGTCAGAATGGTATGAATCAAGCTCTTGAGTTTAGCAAATTTATTCCAGTAGATTCTCTTGTTTTGACTAAAATGGATGGGACTGCTAAGGGTGGTATTGCAGTTTCTATGGTGGATAAATTAAATATACCAATAGATTTTATTGGTATGGGTGAAGGGGTAGATGATCTTGTACCCTTTGAACTAGAAACTTTTTTGAAGGGTTTAATATCAAATGAAAACTAAAAAAAATAAAAAAGTATCTGTTATTACATTAGGTTGTGCAAAAAATTTAGTTGACTCTGAATATTTAGTTACAGGTCTTAAACATATTGGATATTCAATGACATCTAAAGTCAACGATTCTAGTATTGTTATAATTAATACATGTGGTTTTTTAGATATTGCCAGAGAAGAAAGCGTAGAGAAAATTTTAGAAATTGAAGAAAAAAAACAAAAAGGTTTAATAGATAAAGTAATAGTTATGGGATGTTTAGCTGAACGTTATGGTGATGAATTACAAAAAGAAATACCTGGAGTAGATAAATTTTTTGGTTCAGAAGAGCATGAAGCTGTAATAAGATTTATATCAGGAAAAGATTTTAATTTAGATGACCCAGATATAATTAGGGCATCTCTTACACCAAGTCATTATTCGTATTTAAAAATAGCTGAAGGTTGTGATAACGCTTGCTCATTTTGCTCTATTCCTATTATGAGAGGGTTGCAAAAAAGCCAACCATTGCGTTGGAATGTTGAAGAAGCAAAAAGGTTGGCCTCTAGAGGTGTTAAGGAGCTGCTAGTTATTGCTCAAGATTCTACATCTTATGGATGGGACGCATCTCCTAAAACATCGCTTCATGAGCTTTTTTATGAATTAGATAAAATTGATGGATTAGATTGGTTAAGGCTTCATTATGCCCATCCCTCGAATTTACATAGAAAGATGATAGAGCAATTCAAAAATCTAGATAAATTAATTCCATATATTGATATGCCTATTCAACACGGTTCTAATAAAGTGCTAAAAATAATGAGGAGAGGTTTAAAGGCTGATGGTATTAAAAAGAAAATAGATTCATTAAGAGAAGCTAATAATAATATTGCTATAAGAACTTCAATAATTGTGGGGCATCCAGGTGAAACAGACAAAGAATTTAAAGAGATGTTAGATTTTATTTCTGATGTAGAATTTGATCGTTTAGGTGTATTTCAATACTCTCTTGAAGAGAATACTCTAGCAGCTGAAACAATGAAAGATATTACTCCTAAAGAAGTAAAACAGCAAAGGTTTGATGAGACGATGGCTTTACAGCAGAAAATAAATTTTAGAAAAAATAAGGATTTAGTTGGTTCTAAACAGGAAGTCTTAATTGATATCTCAAAAGAAAATTTATCATTAGGTCGAACTTTTAGAGACTCACCAACGATTGATAATTATGTAAAAATTAATCAAAATTTAAATCCAGGAAAATTTTACACTGTTAATATAGAATCTGCTCAAGAATATGACCTTATTGGGAAAGTAGTAAGTTAATGAGATTTAAAATATTAGGAATTGAACATATTGGAATTGCGCAAAATAATAATTCAAAATTGCTTTCTTCCTTCTTTGAAAATATTCTTAATATCCAAAAAAAATCTGAAATTGTAGAAAATCAAAAAGTATTAACAGAAATTTTCGATACTGGGCATGGAAAAATAGAGCTTTTATCTGCAACTGATAAAAGTTCAGTAATTAATAAATATTTATCTAAAAGAGGTGAGTCTGTGCATCATATAGCTATTTTGGTTGACAATTTAAAAGAAACTATTAAATATCTNGANTCAAAAAATGTCAAATTAATTAATGATAAGCCTCAAAAAGGTGCAGATAATAAGANTATTATTTTTGTTCACCCAACATCAACTCCAGGTATTTTATTAGAATTTTGTCAAGAAATCTAGTCTAAAAGTATGGTTTCCATTTTNAAAAAAAAGCTTTCTAGTATTCCTGCTAGTCCTGGCGTTTACTTTTTTAAAAACAAAAAAGATAAAATTATTTACATAGGTAAAGCAAAGTCATTAAAAAAAAGAGTTAGCAGNTATTTTAATAAAAAAAAACATGACTTAAAGACTTCTGTCATGATTAAGCATATACANGATATTGATTTTTTAGTTGTTAAAAATGAAGCTGAAGCGTTAATTACTGAATCTAATTTNATTAAAATAAATAAACCTCGTTATAACGTTTATTTAAAAGATGACAAAACCTATCCGTATATCAGAATTACAAAAGAAGATTATCCGAAAGTAGAGATAGTTAGATTTAAACATTTCAATAAAGATAATCATACATATTTTGGTCCNTACACAAAATCAAGAGATCTTAGAANTATTGTAAAGCTTTTATATAAAGTTTTTCCTCTTAAAACTTGTGAGATAAAAAAGCGTGAATCTTGTTTTTGTGGATTTTGTATGAGTAAAAAAGAAATAANTAATCAAAAATATTTAAAAATAATGGAACAGGTTATAAGTTTTTTAAAAGGGAAAACAGATAGTGTNGTTAGTTTTTTAAAGAATGAAATGTTGGTATTAAGTGAATCTTTAGATTTTGAAAAAGCTGCTNTTATAAGAGATCAAATTGTATTAATTGATAATTTTTANAAAACAGAAAATCATCAAATAACNAATGCNATTGATAGAGATTATTTAGGNGTATCATATGATCAAGATATTGGTGTTGTNACATTAATTAAGTATAGAAATTCTAAATTAATATCNAGAGAGGTTTTTGAAATAAATACTTGCGATGATAATAATGAAAATATCACAGGTTTTATTAAACAGTATTATTTATCTACACTTGACTTTCCTAAAGAAATAATTATTCAAGATGATTTCATCTCTCAATTAGAAATAGATGTATGGATGGTTGCTCTNAATAGAAAAAAACCTAAAATTATAATACCAAAAATTGGGGATAAAAAAGAGAAATTAAATTTATGTATTAAGAATTCAAAATTNCAATTAAATCGTATTTTATCAAAAAAGAAAAGAAGAAAAGAATTTGTNTCTAAAATGGTTACATCACTNCAAAAGGATTTGATATTAGAAGTACCCCCAAGAAGAATTGAAGGTTTTGATAATTCAAATTTACAGGGAACATATTCAGTTTCTAGTATGGTATGTTTTATAGATGGTAAACCCAAAAAGAGTGAATATAGAAAGTTTAAAATTAAAGAGGTTAAAGGTATTGATGATTTTGCAATGATGAAAGAGGTAGTTAGGAGAAGATATAAAAGGGTTCTTAAAGAAAATTTACCTTTACCAGATTTGATNTTAGTTGATGGAGGCAAGGGTCAGTTATCTTCAGCAAAAGCTGCACTTGATGATTTAGGTCTATCTTTTGTACCAATTATTGGTATTGCAAAAAAAATGGAAGAAGTATTTAAGCCTAATTATTCAGANCCGCAAAGTATAAGTAAAACATCTCCTGGTTTAATACTTTTAAANCAGATAAGNGATGAATCGCACCGTTTTGCTATTAACTTTCATAGACAAATAAGAGACAAAGGAATGTTCAAATAAATATGAATATTANTATATTCACTTAAAGTAANACTTTATTATAATTTCTAAACTANAATATGTATTGAAACCTAATTAGGCTATAAATACCTTGAAATTATTCGATGGAAGTGGTGAGTGCCTTTTTCATATTCAGCTGAGTATCTTCCTCTATCATAAAACTTAGATTTAATACCATTTTGAACATTAATAACAACTTTTTGATCTTCAAGCTCTATATGGTCTACACTATTGGTTTCACCAAAACTCTGCTTGTATCCTTTTATTGGGAGTGATATAAATCTGATTCTTGTTTTTTCTTTTTCTAAGGGCTCAATTATATTTACTGAAATACCCCATTTATAGAAATTGATCATAATATTAGGAAATAACCAAAAATAAAGAGCATAAACTTCATTAAGTGCAATGTTATTAATTTCACCTATTTCGCATAAAGAGTCAGTTTTATTTTGTGATTTAGCTACCTGGAGTACAGCATGTTCTAGCAATACAGTCTGATAAGATTTATTATCTATATCTGATGATAGCCCTTCATGAACATAAGATATGTGAAACCCTTCAAGATAATTCTCGCAATATAGAGCCCAGTGNGCACCTATAGTATATGTTTTAGAAGCACTTTTATCATAAGAAATTTTTTCAAATGGATACCATTTAACCATTTNGTTAATTTCGTTCAGTGCTTTTAGAATTGATTTATTTNGACCCGCATTTACAAAAAGTAGTCCATTCCAATTAATTAAATTAATATTTTTATTTATGCTATCATCTTTTGATGGAAAGTTTTTAGTTTTTTTAAATCCAGGAGCATGATTAATTGATCCATTAAGGTTAAAGCTTCTGCCATGATAGTTACATACTAATTTATTTTTATGANCTTTTTTANCACATAATATATTGCCTCTATGAGTACATACATTACTTAGACAGAATATNTCATCATTTTCTTTTGTTATTAGAAGAGGTATATCAAGCCAATCTTTAAATAAATTAATAGGAATTGATGTAGATTTTATTAATTCTGTTTGGTGACATNCGAATTGATATGAATTTTCAAATGTAGATTTGTTTTTTTTAAATATCGATTCAGAGGTATAAAATGAAGATGGGGGAGTTTTGGCTAACTCAATATTTTTATCTATTTTCATATTAGGTAAAAATTATAATGTTGACCAATAATCGTTTAATTTTTCTATACCTATATTGATATTATCTTCTGAAATCCCTGAAAAAGCAAAACGTATATATTTCTTTTTTTCACCTTCAATAGTTTTCCCAAAATGTTCTCTAGTACAGAATGATACGCCAGTACTTAATAAAGTGTTTCTTCTAAAATCTTCATAAGATTTAGCATTCATTTTATTATATATTTCTGTAACATCAGGAAACAAGTAAAAAGTAGAATTAGGTATTGAAAACTGTAATCCTTTTATCTGATTTAATTTTTTTGCGAGAGTGTCTCTTCTGTTTCTTAATCTATTAAGAATTTTATTTGCACCATCTTGATTACCAGCAAGCGCTTCTATACCACCATATTGAATGAAGTGATTAGTACAAGATTCATCATTTGTGCCAAGTTTTGAAAATATTTTCATAATTTTTTCAGGACCAATAGCTGCACCTAATCTCCAGCCTGTCATTGCGTAGGTTTTAGAAAATGTGTATAAAATTACTGTTCTTTCTTTCATACCAGGTAATGATACAATACTTTTTGGATTTCCAGAATATTGAATATTAAAATAGGCTTCATCACTTAGTACCCATAAATTATATTTTTGTGCTATATCAGCTATCCAATTCATTTCATCATTTGTAGACTCACCACCAATTGGATTTTGATAATTATTATATACTAATAATTTTGTGTTTTTGTCTATCATATTTTCAAAATGTTCTCTATCTATACTAAACCCATCTTTAGAATGTAGGTATCTATAAGGAAGAGCTTTGCCACCGTTATATTCAATTTGACTTTCATATATCGGATATCCTGGATTGGGATATAAAACACCATCACCTTCATTCATAAATGTATTTATAAATTTAGGAATCACGGGTTTACCTCCAGGTTGCACAACTACATTTTCTCTATTATAATGTACACCCCTTTGGAAACCAATAGTCTCAGCTATGGTATCTCTGAGTTGAGGAATACCATTAGCAGGAACGTACCCATTTTTATTATCATACATTGCTTTTTTTGTTTCTTCTATGATATTTTTGGGAGTGGATATATTTATATCACCTAAATGAAAAGGAAATACACTATTTCCTGATTGTGCAAATTCTGTTGCATCAATTGAGACAGCAAATGCAGTTTCAGTTCCAAGATTTTTTAGCTTATCTGAGTAAGTAGTCTTATTCATTAATATCCTTTTATTTATCAGGTAACATATTTTTTAAAAATTGATGCCTCTTATTTTTCTCATCACAAAATTTATTGATAGCTTTCATTTGCCAATCTGAAGATAAATGAGATTCATCTATGACCTCTTCAAGATTTCCTCCGAATCTCCATTGGTTATCCCAATCTGGTGATAAGGAATATTCTTTAGTAAGTGGATTTTTTATCCAATTTCCCATATTTTTTAATGAAGTATTTGTAATTATCATCGAGTTGAACCAATCTTTTTTACTTAAAATATTATCCTGATATTCATGAGATTGCATTTTAAATAATGTTGATGAAAGAGCAGCGACTATTTTAATATTAGGACCATGAGAATTTATCTTAGGTAAAATCTTAATTAATTCATTAATAACACTTGTACCTCTTACGATTACAACGCCATCTTTTGGCATATTTTCTTTATAATTTTTTATGATATAAGCGCCTTTTGCAGATTCGAAATGTGATGCCATACCCAATTTAAATCTATTTGGTATTTCAATAGCAGGTCTTGTTAGATGTAGGGCTATAATTGGTATATCAGTCTTAAGTGCTGACGCTAACATAACAGGTACTTCATTATATTCCCATGGATGTAGATTTATAATATTTTTATCAGGAAATAATTGTGTTACTCCAGGAGCAAATATACCAAAATGCGTTCGACTGTCTTCAGCAGTTTCAGGACCAGAATGTCCAGCAACCCAAATTGTTTTTCCAACTTTAAGCTGAGAGTCTTGGGAAAGTTGACTATAAAGTCTGTAAGCTCCATATTTTAAATAAGAAAAAGAACCGTAAGTACTACATGCAGTTATGTAGCCATTAAATTCTTTATATGGATTTTTTGAAAAATTAACTGAACTTATACCTGTCATTAATCCAGCATTAGCAAATTCAGTAATCCCCTGCGGTAAAAGAGTTCCAATTTCATTTTTTTTAGGTTGATACATACCAAAATCTTTTGCACCTTTCCATCCTTTGCTAAAACCTGCAATATTTGTAGATCCAGCTAAATCAGCTGAACAAACTAGAGCAATAGGCCTTTCATACTTATTTTGAACATATGAATTTAACCATGAACCAAAATCACCAAAAGCTGCTCGATTTGGTGCAATCTCACCAGGTTCTTTATAAAGACTAGAAGGGTAATTTTTAAAATCATATAATGTATCATCATTTAAGGGATTCTTAGAAAACTTATTATGAATATCTTGGTTATCATCAATAGAGTTAGCTATTTCTATAAGTCTGTTAGCAATATAATCAACCAGACCAGGGACAGTTTCATATAAGGACATCACAGACTCTAACGTTTGATGCATCTGTTTTTTATTTTTAGATTCTGAATCAAAAGGAGGTTTATCCATATGTTCAAACTGAACTCCATAAGATTTAGAAAATTCTTTTTTTGTATCCCAAAACTCTTTTGAATTTCTTTTATGAGGAGAACCATGGCTAGAGTGATCAAATTTTAAATACCCTCTACCTTTTCTAGTTTTAACCCATATAGCTTTTGGCCGGTCAAGGTTTTTTCCAGAAAATAAAGTAGTATAGGCATTTAGAATTGACTGCCAATCCTCTCCATTTTCTGTTCCTGAAACTTTCCAACCATAAGGTTCGAACCAATCTTTTGGAGTGCCAGCTTTAATTTGACTAAACGGCCTATTGTCAATACCAAAGTCATTCCAATCTAACATGTAAATAAGATTGTTAAGTTTAAGTCCATAAGCGGATATTCTTGATTCGTGAGTGACACCAGCTGTTAAACCACCTTCACCTTCCATNGCAAATATGTTTGAAGATTTTGTNCCAGCATATTTAAGAGCAAAAGCTTGACCTGCTGCTGGAGCNGCACCATGACCTGTNGGNCCAGTNTTAAATTTAAAAAATAANGTTTTACCTTCCATTTCAGCATGCCCAGGTAAACCATCCTTTCTTCTTAAATTAAGTAAATCTTCAAAATTTAACGTAAACTTTTCTCCCATTGGATTTAAATATTTTTTATCTTTAGTTTGATTATATTTAATTCTTANGGCTTCATTTAGAACNGCTAATGTTGCATACACNACAGGGTTAGTATGTCCNGCAACTAATGTAAATCTATCTCCAAATGTGGCGCCAGGGTTTCTAATATCCCATTTCATAACACCAGACAATAGTGTTGCTAAAAGTAAAGGAACTTTAGATCTTGAACCTCCAGGATGGCCGCTTTGTGAATGATTAAGGGCGATATCGATACTTTGATCAATCATCGCAGCAGTNGCATCCCAAAATTTAAAATTTTGTTTATTTTCANTAGTAAAATTCATTATAANTNTTCCTTATAAAGATTGTATTCATNAATAATTTGCTTAAATACNGGTACAGATTTTTGTTTATCAAAATCAAAACATACTATTATTACTTTAGATACTGCAATTGGATCTTCATGGAAACCNTTTTTAAATATAGANGACTCNANATCAAAACTTTTATTACCAATCCTGTTTATACGCTGTCCTACAACAATTGAGGTTGGATGTTTTAATTGTTTTAAATAATTAATTGATAATGCTGCGACAGTTAATGATTTACCTTTACCGTCAAATGGTAAATCCCATTTTTCAAATAACATTCCTCTAGCGGTTTCAATATATGTTGCAAAAACAGCATTATTTACATGCCCAAAAGCATCTAAGTCTCTCCACCTAGTTTTTAAATCTANATGCATTGGATAATTAGCTAAAGTATTATTTTCCATTTAAAAATTTTTCTACTTTAGGTTTTATTANAAAATTACAATAAGCTGCATTTTTATTATTNTTATAATAGTCTTGATGATAATCCTCTGCNAAATAAAATTTTTCAGAATGAGAAATTTCTGTAACAATTTTATTATTAAAAACAGGCTGAATTTTTTTTATTANATTTTCTGCAATTATTTTTTGTTCATCNGTATGNAAATATATAGCAGATCTATATTGNGTACCTGTATCATTGCCTTGCTTNTTTAAAGTAGTAGGGTCATGNATATCAAAGAAAATAGATAATAATTTTTCGTAAGATATTTTTTCGGTATCAAATGTTATTTGAGCAACTTCTGCATGCCCAGTATTTCCTTCACAAACCATTTTATATGTCGGATTTTCAATGTTACCACCTGTATAACCAACATCTATAGAAACTATNCCTGTAACATTTAGAAGAATAGCCTCAATACACCAAAAACATCCTGCTCCAAGGGTTGCAATTTCCATAAAACCTCTTTAATAAATTCTAATAATTTAAGTATATTTTAATTTAAATACAATGCAAACAAATATATGACTAATATGCATATTTTTTTTTATTTTTATAAATGAATAAAGTGAATTAAATTATAAGTCATTATGGCAGACTTTAAAATAATTTCAGATTATAAACCAGCTGGTGATCAGCANCAAGCTATAGATTCTCTAGTTAACGGTTTAAATAATAATGAAAAGCATCAGACCTTGCTTGGTATTACTGGNTCTGGTAAAACATTTACTATGGCTAATATTATAGAAAAAGTGCAAAAACCTACTCTTATTATATCGCATAACAAAACTTTAGCTGCGCAATTGTATTCAGAGTTTAAATCCTTATTCCCTGAAAATGCTGTGGAGTTATTTATATCCTACTACGATTATTATCAGCCAGAAGCGTATATGCCAGTTTCAGATACTTTTATTGAAAAAGATTCTTCAATTAATGAAGAAATTGACAGATTAAGAATTAAAACAACAGCTTCTTTAGCTGGTAGAGAAGATGTAATTATAATTGCTAGTGTTAGTTGTATTTATGGAATAGGTTCACCCAGATCGTATAAAAACTTATTTGTATCAATGAAAGNTGGGGATGTTATTGAGCTTAAGAGTTTATTTAAAAAATTTGTAAATATACATTACAATAGAAATGATATGGTGCTTGAGCCAGGAACCTTTAGATTAAGAGGGGACGTAATTGAAATTTTTCCTAGATATGAAGAATTTCCAGTTCGTATAGAATTGTTTGGTGATGAAATCGAAAAAATACATTCGTTTAACTCTCTAACCTCTGAAATATTAGATACAAAAGATTATTTATCTATTTTTCCTGCAAAACATTTTGTTGTTAACAAGGAAGAGTTAGCGCTTGCAATGGAAAAAATTAGGCTTGAATTAAGTGAACGACTCATTGATTTCAAAGAAAATGGTATGTTATTGGAGGCTCAAAGATTAGAACAAAGAACATTGTTTGATCTTGAGATGATGATGGAATTAGGTTATTGTTCTGGTATAGAAAATTATTCTAGACATATTGATGGTAGAAAAAAAGGTGAACGTCCTTATTCACTTCTAGATTTTTTTCCAAAAGATTATTTAATATTTGCAGACGAATCTCATGTAAGTATACCTCAATTAAATGCCATGTACAATGGAGATAGATCGAGGAAAGAAACTCTTGTTGAATATGGCTTTAGATTACCATCTGCTATGGATAACAGGCCTATGAAATTTGAAGAATTTGAAAATGCTGTAAATCAAATGATATATGTTTCAGCCACACCTGCTAATTATGAATTAGAAAAGTCTAAAGGGGTTTATGCAGAACAAATTATAAGACCTACTGGTTTGTTAGACCCAGAAATTACAATTAGAAAATCAGCTGGACAAATTGCTGATATTATTAAAGAAATAAATATAGTTTTATCAAGACATGAAAAAATATTAATAACTACACTTACAAAGAAAATGGCTGAAAAATTAACAGACCATTTAAAATCTGAAGGTGTAAGAGCAAATTATATGCATAGCGATATTGATACAATGCAAAGAGTAGAAATTTTATCTGCCTTAAGAGATGATAAATTTGATGTTTTAGTAGGTATTAATCTTTTAAGAGAAGGCCTTGACATTCCAGAAGTTTCATTAATTTTAGTATTAGATGCAGATAAAGAAGGATTTTTAAGATCTAAAACATCACTTTTACAAGTTGCAGGTAGGGCTGCAAGAAATGTTAATGGAAGAGTTATAATGTATGGAGATAAAATTACAAAATCTATGAAGCATTTAATTGATGAAACAAAAAGAAGAAGAAGTATTCAAATGGATTTTAATAAAAGAAACGGTATCAAACCTAAGACAGTTAAAAAAGCAAATAATATGATGAGCTCAATGATTGCTGAAAAAACTAAAAAACAAGAAAAGGNTTTAGGTTTNAAANCATTCAATAATAATATAGATTCAATTGATAAAGTTGAGGCATTAGATTATATANANAAATTAAAAAGAAAAATGAAAAAATGTGCCCAAAACTTTCAATTTGANGATGCTGCAATATTACGTGATCAAATAATAAAAATAAATGGACAAATAAATGAATAATAATGTTTTAATTCTAGGCTCTGGTGGAAGAGAACATGCTATGGTTTGGAAATTATCTAGAGAATCTAAAGTAAAAAATATTTTTTGCATTCCAGGTAATGCAGGGACTTCGCAAATAGCTACAAATAAATCACTTTCCTTAACTGATTATGATAAGCTTCTTGAATTTGTAAATAAAAATAATATTAATTTAATTATTGTAGGTCCAGAAAATTTATTAGATGATGGAATTGTAGATTTTTTTAATTCTCATAATAAAAAAATATTTGGACCTTCAAAGGCAGCTTCAAGATTGGAAAGTAGTAAAATATATGCACGAGATATAATGAAAAAATATAATATCCCACACCCTAATTATTTTTCATGTATAACAAGAAATGAAGTACAAAAAGCAAAAGAGTTTCTTGGTTTCCCGATTGTTTTAAAAGCTGATGGGCTAGCTGCAGGTAAAGGTGTAATTATTTGCAATAATGAAAATGAATATAATAAAGCTCTTGATGTATTTTTTGAAAATCAGAGTTTTGGTACTGCTTCAGATAAAATTTCTGTTGAAGAATGTATACAGGGTCCAGAAATATCTATTTTTGTTTCATGTAATGGTTCTCAGTATAAAATTTTAAATAATGCACAAGATCATAAAAGAGCTTTCAATCAAGACAAAGGACCAAATACAGGCGGTATGGGTGCGTATGCACCAACACCTTTGTATAATTCTAAATTAGAAAGTAAAATTAAAAGTAAAATCATAGAACCAACATTAAATGCAATGATAAGTGAAGGTCATCCATATTGTGGTTTTTTGTATTTTGGATTAATGCTTGTAAATGGTGATCCTTATGTTATTGAATATAATGTTAGAATGGGTGATCCTGAAACTCAGGTTGTAATGCCAATGATGGATTGTTCTTTATATGATTTACTTAATGCTACTTTAGAAAAAAAATTAGATACTTTTAACTATAAAAATAAATCTGGATTTTGTGTAACAGTAGTTTTGGCTGCTAATGGTTATCCTTTAAAGTATGAAACTGGAAATATAATAAACGGTTTAGATAAATTAAAAAATGATTTAGTTTTTCATGCAGGTACAGCATTAAGTGATAAAAAATTCATTGTCTCAGGTGGAAGAGTATTAAATACTATTGGTTATGGATCTGATTTAAAAACAGCCATTAATAAAGCATATAAAGTAATTAATAATGTAGATTTTAAGAATATGTTTTTTAGAACAGATATTGGCAAAAAAGGATTAGACTATTAAGGAGAATAATATGATAGTTGATGCAAATAAAATAAAAAAATCTGTAGGAATAATTGGTGAATCTATTCAAATAGAAGAAATGTGTACATTAATAGGTCAAGTAGCTAATACAGATATTTCTGTATTGGTGACAGGTGAATCTGGTACTGGAAAAGAAATGGTTGCAAAAGCATTGCATAAAAATAGTAGAAGAAAATTTGAATCTATAATTACTGTTAATTGCGCTGCTATCCCTTCCGGAATAATAGAAAGTGAATTATTTGGGCATAGAAAGGGATCTTTTACTGGTGCACATGAAAATCATAAAGGATATTTTGAGGCAGCTGATAAAGGGACAATTTTTTTAGATGAAATAGGTGAATTACCATTAGAAACTCAAGCAAAATTATTGCGAGTTATAGAACAAGGTGAGTTTATGAGGGTAGGCGAAACTAAAACTCAAAAAACAGATGTAAGGATTATTGCGGCAACTAATAGAAAATTAAACGAAGAAGTTAAAGATAAAAAGTTTAGACAAGATTTATATTTTAGACTTAAAACAGTATCTATTGATGTTACTCCATTGAGAGAGCATATAAGTGATTTATTTTTATACATAGAAAGATTTGGCTTGTTATTTACTACTAAAAATGATATTCCATTCAAAGGATTTTCAAAAGAGGCTGTAACAGTAATGAAACATTATAATTGGCCTGGAAATATAAGAGAATTAAAAAATACNATAGAAAGCTTGTTAGCCATTAATAAAGGAGAAAGAATTCAAGAAGATATGGTTATAAAGTATCTAAANTTAGATTCTTTAGAGAACTCTTTTAATGANTCATTGCCAGTNCCTGTAAACAAAGATACTGACACAATAGAGAGAGAATTAATATTAAAACAACTTTTATTTTTAAGGCAAGATGTTAATGAATTAAAACAATTGTTTGCAACAAAATTAGGAGATGGTNTNTCTAATGTNCAATCAACAAACAGTTCATTNTTTGTTTTACCTGAAAAAAATAATGATTCTATTCAAAATTTAGATGANGGATTATTNAAGGGTATTAAAGATGATGTTATTGGAGAAATCACAATGAACGAACTAGAAAAAGAGGTTATTGAAAGAACTTTAAAAAATTGCAAGGGAAATAGGAGAAAAACAGCTAAAATATTAGANATNTCNGAAAGAACATTATATAGGAAATTAAAAGAATATGAAATNAGCTAAGTTTTTTTCTTTATCAATAATTATTTTAATAATAAATTCATGTGCTTTTTATTCTTTAAAAGGAACTATTCCTGTTCATATTAAGAATATTTATATNNCNCCTATAATTAATAAGAGTATGGACCAAGANGTTNTTGATTTTTTAGATNACGAGTTAAATCAGTTAATTATTAATCAAAATATTCTTGAANTTGTNAATTATGANAATGCAGATAGTAAATTAGATATTACGGTGATTGAGGTTTTNGATTTACCNTANACATTAAGTCAGGGTACTCAGTATGAAAAAGTAGATGAGTGGAAATTTTTAATTAAAGCAAATGTTGTGTGGTCTGATTTNAAAAAAGGAGAAGTATTATTTAATNNTAATATTAATGAATGGGGTATTTATGGAGATTCTATTGATATTTCAAATGATGGTATTGANAATGATGGGGATGGTTTAATAGATTCAGAAGATAGTGATGAAATAGGAGCTCCTAGAGACTCTGCTAAATTGATTGCTATTAATAAAATAGCAGATAAAATTTCAACTAAGATAATTTCTACATGGTAAAAGTAAAGGTATAAAATGCAAAATATTAGAATTAATCAAATTAAAGACTTTTGTGATAATATAGTAAAAATTAATGGATGGGTATATAATTCACGAAGAAGTGGTAAAATAGGTTTTTTAACATTAAGAGATGGGTTTGGTTTACTACAGTGTATTGTAGTAAAAAATGAAGTCAGTGAAGAAACATTCGAAAATTTTAAAAAATTAACTCAAGAGTCTTCAATTTCTGTTATTGGTAAAGTAGTTAAAAATGATAGGGCTACTGGTGGCTATGAGATATTATTAGAATCTTTCGATACGCACCATTTAAGCAAAGATTACCCTATAACTCCAAAAGAGCATGGCACAGAATTTTTAATGTCTAATAGACATTTATGGTTACGTTCAAAAAGGCAACATGCAATTTTGAAAATAAGACATCAAATCATTAAAAGTATTCGTGATTATTTTGATATGAATGATTTTACATTAGTTGATACGCCAATATTTACTCCTAGCGCAGCAGAAGGGACTTCAACACTTTTTAAAACTGAATATTTTGGAAAAGATGCATTTTTAGCTCAAACAGGACAATTATATGGTGAAGCCTCTGCAATGTCTTTTGGAAGACATTATAACTTTGGTCCTTGCTTTAGAGCTGAAAAAAGTAAAACTAGAAGGCATTTAACAGAGTTTTGGATGGTAGAGCCCGAAATAGCTTACTGTGAAATTGAAGAAGATATGCAATGGGCTGAAAATTTGTTAATTTATATAATTAATCAAGTTTTAGATAAGAGATTAAATGAATTAAATATTTTAGAAAGAGATATAGATGTTCTCAGAAAAGTTAAAGGCCCTTTTCCAAGGGTTAGTTACACTGAGTGTATAGATCAGCTTCAAAAGGATGGTTTTAATATTCAATGGGGTGATGATTTTGGTTCTCCTGAAGAAACTCATATTGCCAATCAATATGATTGTCCAGTAATTGTTCATCGATTCCCTTCTGATATTAAAGCTTTTTATATGAAAAGAGATCCTGAAAATGAAAAAGTTGTTTTAGGTATGGATATTTTGGCTCCAGAAGGATATGGAGAAATTGTTGGGGGTTCAGAAAGAGAAACAGATATTGAAATATTAATTGAAAGAATTAAAGAAGAGAAATTAAATCAATCGGATTATGATTGGTTTTTAGATTTAAGAAAATATGGTTCTGTCCCACATTCTGGTTTTGGTATGGGACTCGAAAGAGTTGTTGCGTGGATTTGTGGGTTAAGTCATATTAGAGAAACTATTCCATTTGCAAGAACTATGACAAGATTAAACCCTTAATGGATATGAATGATAAATTGACCAAGATAGATAAAAAAATTTCTAAATGGTTGTCAGATTATCTTATAGATAATCACTTAAATAGCTTTGTTATTGGTATTTCTGGTGGAATTGATTCAGCAGTTACATCAACACTTTGTGCCATGACTGGACATAAGACTTATGTAGTTGTAATGCCAATACATCAGAATAAAAATGAGACTAAAAGAGGAATTGAGCACTGTGTTTGGTTAAAAGAAAAATATCCTAATATTGAACAGATAAAAATTGATTTAAGTGAAACTTTTGATCAGTTTAAATCTGTATTTCCAAGTGCTTTTAATAATAAATTAGCACTTGCTAATAGCAGAGCAAGAATAAGGATGTCATCGCTCTATTTAATTGCTGGGAATAATAATGGTATTGTTGTGGGTACTGGCAATAAAATAGAGGATTTTGGAGTTGGATTTTTTACTAAATATGGAGATGGTGGAGTGGATATCAGTCCAATCGCAGATTTGATGAAATCAGAGGTTTATTCTATAGGAAAAAGTTTAGGCATAGTTGATTCAATTATGAAGGCTAAACCAACTGATGGCTTGTGGGACGATGAAAGAACTGATGAGGATCAATTAGGAGTATCATATGATGAATTAGAATGGGCAATGAATTATGATGGTTCAAAAAATGATTTAACTCAAGAAGAAAAAAATATTTTAACAATATATAAGACTCATAGAAATAAGAATCTACATAAAATGAAAAACATACCAATATTCAAGCATGATGCAAAATAAAAAAAGATTATTCATAATTGATGGAATGGCTCAAATATATAGAGCACATTATGCAATGATTTCTAATCCATTAACAACCAAAGATGGAAGACATACATCGGTTATATATGGTTTTTTAAATATGTTATTTAAAATTATTAGAGATGAACAACCTGATTATTTAGTAATAGCCATGGATTCAAAAGCAAAAACTTTTAGGCATGAAATGTACGATTTATATAAAGCTAATAGACCAAAAATGCCTGAAGAGATATCTTATCAGATTCCTATTTTAAAAGAAATTGTTGGTTACTTAGGTATTGAATTGATTGAACAACCTGGATATGAAGCGGATGATATTATGGGCTCATTATCTAAAATTGCAGAATCTCTTAATGTTGAAAGTTATATTGTTTCAGGTGACAAAGATATGCTTCAAATGGTAAATGATAATATTATTGTCTACTCACCAGGAAACCGATTTAAACCAACTACTAAATTTAAAAAAGAAGAAGTTAAAAATAAGATGGGTGTTTACCCTGAAAAAATTATAGATCTTTTAAGTTTAATTGGAGATTCTTCTGATAATATTCCTGGAGTAAAAGGGGTAGGACCTAAAACAGCTATAAAATTAATAGAGCAATTCGATAGCTTGGATAATCTAATTAATCATATTGATGAAATAAAGAATGATCGTATTAAAAATTTAATTATTAATAGCCTTGATTCTCTTAAGCTTAGTAAGGAACTTGTAACTATTAAAGCAGATATGGATATTAATTTCTCTAAAGAAGATTTTGAATTTACTTCTATTAAGGATAAAGANAATGTAATTAAAATGGTTCATGATTTTGAGTTATCTTCAATTATAAATAGCCTTGAGAAACTTCAGCTTATTAAAACTAAGAATGAACCTAAGGTTATAAAAGAAAAAAAATATAAATTAATATTAAATGATAGAGACTTAGAAATTGCATTAAATAGAACTTTAAAAGCTGATATAGTTTCATTTGATTTAGAAACTACAGGAGTTAATCCTATGACTGCTGATATTGTTGGCATTTCAATTTCTCTTAAACCTGACACAGGATTCTATATTCCAGTTTTATTTCCAAACACCTTAGATACTGAGATTGTTCCANAAATTACTTATGATAANATTTATGATAAGATAANGCCAATTTTTAACNGNTCAAAAACACTCTATTTAGGNCAAAATATCAAATATGATATGCTTATATTAAAAAGGTATGGGATTGAAGTAAAAGGANAATTATTTGATACAATGATTGCTGCACATCTACTTAATCCTGATCGTCGTTCATATAAGTTAGATAATTTATCAATTGATTATCTTGATTATGAAATGATACCNATNGAGAATTTAATAGGGCCAAAAGGAAAAAATCAAAAATTAATGTCAGATGTACAATTAAAAGANATATCTTATTATGCATGTGAAGATACNGATGTNGCTTTGCAATTATACAANTTATTATCNAAAGAATTAATCGAAAATAAACTTAATAAAATATTTTATGATATTGAAATACCTACCATGAAAGTATTAATTGATATGGAATATGAAGGAGTTAATATCGATTTAAGTTTTTTTCAAAAATTATCTGAAGAAATAGGTAAAAGTATTGAATCTATATCTAAAAATATATTTTCTTATACAGAAACAAAATTCAATATTAACTCTCCAAAACAATTATCTGAGATTCTGTTTGATCAGCTAAATTTAAAGCCCATTAAGAAAAGAAGTACTTCTGTAGATGTTCTCGAAGAATTAAAAAGTCAACATCCTATTGCAGAAGAATTATTAAATTATCGTCANTTTAGNAAANTAAAAAATACTTATTTAGACGCTATTCCAAATCACATNAATAATAGAACATCTAGAGTTCATAGTTCTTTTAATCAAACTATAGCATCTACTGGAAGGTTATCAAGTACTAAACCTAATCTTCAAAATATACCAATAAGAACTGAAATATCTAGAGAGATAAGAAAAGGTTTTATTGCTAGNGATACAAACTCTTATATTTTTGCTGCTGANTATTCNCAAGTAGAATTAAGAATAATGGCTCATTTTTCAAAAGAAGATCAGCTTATACATTGTTTTAAAAATGATATTGATGTTCATANNAGGACAGCTTCAAATATTTTTTCNGTACAACCTGAGGATGTAAATTTTAACCAAAGAAGAACTGCNAAAGTAGTAAATTTTAGTATTATGTATGGAGCTGGACCATTNAGACTTTCACAAGAATTAGATATTTCCATGAAAGAAGCTAAGAAAATTATTGAATCATATTTTAACACATATCCAGGAATTAAAACATTTATGGATGATACACTTGCAAAAGCAAGAGAAAAAGGTTATGTAGAAACACTTCTTGGTCGTCGAAGATATGCNGATGGGTTAACTTCCTCTAATATGAATATTATTAAAGCNGAGGAGCGAGCTTGNATTAATATGCCAATTCAAGGTACNGCTGCAGAACTTATTAAAATTGCTATGATAAATGTTAATANTAGNATTAAAAAATCNGAATTAAANTCTAAAATGATTTTACAAATTCANGATGAATTATTATTTGAGGTGCCTAAAAAAGAANTAGAAATACTGTCTAAATTAGTGCGAANAGAAATGGAGTGTGCNATTAAGCTTGATATTCCATTAAAAGTTGATTGTGATTATGGAAAAAATTGGTTTGAGGCTCATTAAATGGCAGCATATTTATCATTTAATAAAATTGGAAAAAAAGTTAATAATATTAATTTACTAGCTGACTTATCGTTNGGAATACAAANAGGTGAGCTAGTTTTTATANTNGGAAAATCTAATTCTGGCAAATCTACATTATTTAAGATATTAATGGGNTTTACAAAAAAAGATAGAGGTCANATTTTTGTTGATGGAATGGATTACGATATTAGACAAAAAGAAATTNTACCTAATATAGGGTATACACCTCAACAAAATATATTTGATTCAAATTTAAATATTTATGAGAATTTATTTTTTCATGCAGANATGATGGGNGTAAATAAATTAAAAATAAAGGATAAAATATTTTATTGGGCAGATAGATTAGGTTTTAAATCTAGTTTAAGAAAATCGATATCATCAACATCAGATTCGTCATTAAAAAAAATTTCATTTGCCAGATCTTTAATACATAATCCAACGATTTTATTGATTGACGATATAACTACTTCATTGGATTACTTTGATAAAAGTTTAGTTTTTGAAATTATTCAAGAAATTAGAGTTGATAAAAGTATATTATTTATAACNCAAGATTTTACAAATACAGATATTTTTTCTGATAGAATAATTTTAATTAANAATGGAAGTATTGGTTTTAATGGTACATTAAATAATTTAGAACAAGAAATTAATGATATTTATAAATTTAGATTTACATTTAAAAGAATTGTNCCAAATGATTTTATTCAAAANTTGAGAAGTAATAATGATATTCAAAAAATTCAGTCAAAGGANAATAANATTCAAATAATTGTNAAAGATAAGAGAATATTTTTTGATGTTTTTAAAATTGCAGTTAATTACGAATTAATAGATTTTNAAATGAGNGATTCTAAAATAACTGAACTTTTTGAAAGAATAATGAAATCATGAGAAATATATTAGTATTAATTAATCGAAATTTTCTAATTCTATATAAAAATATTANTACAAATTTATTTTTATATTTTTTATTNCCATTATTTACATATTTAATTATNGTTTCACCATTANCAAACGTTTTTACTATGNTAATGAAGTCTGGTATGAGNTATACTTATCATTCAGTACCTGCATTAATTTTTGTATGCACATCAATGCTTTCATTNATTATACCAATGACTATTATTAGAAGAGATAAAAATAATAATTTATTACCATANATATTATCTACAACTGTTGATTATAATATNTATTTTTTATCTATANTGATATTTNCTNTNATTTGTGCTTTTTTTGAATTTATAATTTCTATGTTTTTAGCAATNCAACTATCTGATTCAGGTTCTTTAGTAGGTTTAATTATATCATTTNATCAAATATTTTATTTTAGTATTGCTATCCTNCCAGCTATTTTNTTCTTCGCAACATTAGGTTTACTATTATCTAATTTTTTTATTAAAAGTGAAACCATGGTATTAATTTTATTTTTTTTCTTTTTAATTATATCTTTTGGGAGTGCGACTTTTATACCAATTGATCATTATAATGAATCATTCTCTATTATAATTGAAAAATATAATATTATAAATCATCTTTATAATATGCTTATTTCAATATTAAAAAATTCTAATGTAAAAATTGGTACNATTATTATATCATTAATTNTTTCAATCTTTTTTTATTTTTTAAACATAATTATTTTTTTAAAAACGGATAAAATAAAATGAATATTTATTTTGGCTTAGATGGAGGTGCNTCTTCTACAAGAGCTNTTATTGTCGATTCTAATGGCAATACTTTAGCAAAGCAAAAAATTAATAAAGGCACAAATTTAAAAGTTTATCAGGACATTGCTCCAAANAGAATAATTGANCTAATAATGNAATTNTGTCAAAGTATTTCAATTTCAATTGATGATATNTCAGCTTTTGGTTTTGGNCTNGCTGCAGTTTCGCACGATCAAGGNAGAGAGTTACTATTTAAAGAGTTAGATAGATATAATATAGCTGATAAATCAATATTAATAAATGATGCTGAAGCTTCATATAAAATTTCATGTCAAGATGATGTAGGTATTTTATTAACAGTAGGTACTGGTGTTATAGCAATAGCTAAAAATTCTAATGGAGAATTCATAAGGGTTGCTGGNAAAGGTCATGATAAATCAGATNTTGGTAGCGGTTATTGGATTGGAAAAGAACTATTATTAAAACTNTCTTTTAATGAAGCTATTATAANCCATGAACCTGATTTATTAGAACTNAGAGATATTCTATTTGAAAAATTTGAATCAGACAATTTAAGTGGNGCNCTTGAATATATGGCAAACCATGAAGACTCTTTATCTTTAAAAGCCTCTATTGCNAAAGATGTNATTAATATTTCAGAATCTAATGAAGTAGCANTAAAGATTTTACAGGAAGCAACATTTAATGTTGCAGATTATATTATAGATATTTATAGNATGTTAGANTATAAAAAGACAAATGATATAGTTTTATTTGGTAATGGTAGCGTGATTAAATCTAAACTATATAGAAAATCCTTAAATGATTCTCTTTCNTTTAATTTTAATAATATTAATTGGNTTTTTTCAGATATATCACCAGCATANGGGGCAGCATTAATCGCAGCGTTATCAAAAGACAATGTTACGATTAATACATCAGATATTATAAAAGGAGATTATCTTGTTTCGTCCTGAGGCAATAATAAATGAAAATAATTTTCANGATAATATTATCTATATTAAAAAANTCGTTGGCGATAATGTTAAAATAATGCCTGTTGTAAAAGCTAATGCTTANGGCCACGGTGTAATTGAAATTTGTAAATTGCTTATAAAAAATGGTATTAATAGTTGCTGTGTAGCTATTATANAAGAGGCTGTTAATATTAGAAAAAAAATCTCTGATATTGAAATTTTNCATTTAGGTTCAATTCAAAATGATTTTGANNCCATATTATTAGATAAAAAATTAATTTTAACAATAAACTCAACTGATGACATAAAATTTTTAGATAAAATAGGCAAAAAATATAATCATACATTTAATATTCATATTAAAGTTGATACTGGAATGACAAGGNTAGGAATATTAAATGATGATAAAGAGGTTATTAAAGANAATCTNATTTCCAGTAATTATATAAAAGTTAGAGGTATTTATACGCAGCTATCTAGTGCTGATGAGGATAATCAATCAACTACTGATTTACAAAGAAAAAAGTTTATTAAAATAGTTGACTATTTTTGTTCTTTTTTTGAAACATTAAAATTTAAACATCTAACACCTAGCGCGGGTGTTTTAAAAAATAAAAAAAATCACTTTAATATGGTTAGACCTGGTCTTAGTTTATATGGAGTTTCTAATGTTAAAGAAAAACATNTTTTAAAACCAGTTCTATCTTTAAAAGCTCCAGTTTGTTTAATAAAAAGTGTTAAAAAAGAATCAGCTATTGGTTATAACGGGACTTATATAAATNAAATTGATATGAAAGTAGCGATAATTCAGGTTGGCTATGCAGATGCGATTCCNTTNGAATTNAGTAATAAAGGTTATGTTGAGTTTAATGGTAAAAAATTACCTATTTTAGGAAAAGTATCAATGGATTTAATATGTGTTGGCGCTGATAATATTGAAATAAAAAAAGGTGATAAAGTTACTATATATGGTGGTGAGTTAACAAGATTAGAATTAATACTTAAAGATATGANAAGTACACCCTACACAATATTGACTGGTATAACTCCAAGAGTTAAAAGAATTTATAAATGATTCGAATTAAATACATATTATANTGTTTTATTATTTCAATAATATTATCTAATGAAAATAATAATAATTTATTAGAGAAAATGAATTTAAAAGANAAGATAGGTCAAATGATAATGGTAAGAGTAAGAAGTGATTATTATGCATCTGATAATTATTCNAAAAAACAAATTGATAATTGGATNAAAAATAATAAAGTAGGCGGTTTAATTACTTTTGATGGCAATGGCAATGTTCANGGGATGTACAATAATCATAAATATTTTCAAGAAATTTCTGATATCCCATTGTTTATAGCTTCAGACCTAGAAAGAGGTGCTGGTCANCAAATGAGTGGTGCAACATTATTTCCATCAAATATGGCTATAGCCGCAACTAATGATAGTTATAATGCNTATCTTCAAGGNGAAATAACAGCAAAAGAAGCAAAGGCCTTAGGTATACATATGATATTTGCACCTGTTCTTGATGTAAATAATAATCCAAAGAATCCTATTATTAATTTAAGAGCTTATAGTGATAAGTCTGAGATTGTATCTGATTTTGGNCTTCAATTTATTAAAGGTGTACAAGATCAAGGTTTATATGCATGTCCAAAACATTTTCCTGGACATGGAAATACATCTATTGATAGCCATTCCTATTTACCTATAATAAATACAACTATAACGGAATTAAATGATATAGAATTAAAACCATTTAAAAGTGCTGTAAAAAATAATGTAAAAATGATTATGATGGCCCATATTGCTATGCCTGCATTAGATGNATCAAAAAAACCAGCNAGTCATTCATATAAAATAACTACAGAANTATTAAAGAAAGAATGGGGTTTTGATGGTTTAATCATTACTGATGGTATGGAAATGAGAGGAATTACAAATCAAGCNTGGTCAGGAGAGGCGGCNATTAGAGCAATTGAGGCTGGTTCTGATATTATTTTATTACCTTTAGATGTTGAAAGAACAATTGAGTCTATTTATAATGCTGTATTATCAGGTAGAATTGATGAGCAAAGAATTAATTTTTCTGTTAACAAAATTTTAAGTTCAAAAAAAGAACTAAGCTTATTTTCNGATACGCTAAATTTTAAATATATGTCATCAATAGTTGGTAATAAAGATCACTTAGTTACAGCGTCAAAAATAGCTTCCTCATCTATTACATTAGTTAANGATGATAAAAATCATATTCCAATTAAACCAGAAAAAATAAAGAAAATGGCTCATTTAATATTAACTGATGATNATAATAGCGTTAATGCATTAAAAACTATTAAATCTAATATTAGCTATACNCATGGAAATACAACAAACATTTCAGTCAATTATGAGCTATCAGATATTTTAATTGATGATTTAATAAATAGATTAAATAAATTTGATAAAATAATTGTTTCTACTCTTGTAAAAATTAGTTCAATGAATAAAGGTAAATCGACTTTAAATCCTACACACTTGAAGCTAATTAAAAAAATGTCAAGTAATAANTTACCATTTATTGTTGTTAGTTACGGAAGTCCTTATTTAAATGATTATTCGTTTATTGATACTTATATCTGNTCTTANGGCTATGGTTCTGTNTCTCAAACTGCAGTTGGACATGCAATTTTTGGTAGAAAAAAAATTACTGGTGTACTTCCAATAGATTTAAATTCTAATTANAAAAGAGGNGCTGGTATNACGATTAATAGATCTTCANCAATTTTTAATTATAATNATACCTATGATTTGTCATCTTCTTGGAAAATTATTAATAATGCTATTAATAACAAATTGTTTCCAGGAGCACAAATATTAGTAATTAAGGATAGTGAAATTTTAGCTGAAAAATTTTTTGGTTATCAAACATATGATTCTAATAGTATTAAAATAGATTCTAGTACAATATATGATGTAGCTTCATTAACAAAAGTAATGGTAACTNCTCCAGTNATTATGAAGNTAATAAAAAAAAAGTATCTGCATCTAAATCATGAGATTTATCAATTTTATCCCGAATTTAGAGGNAAATTAAAAGATAAAGTTACTATTAGGCATCTTTTAACACATTCATCAGGATTAAANCCTTTTGAGCAATATTTTTTAAATGATAATATTAAAGATTATGATGNNGTTTTAAATGATATTATTCAAAATCAAATTTTATTATTTGAGCCAGGGTCAGAATTTAAGTATAGTGATCTTGGNATGATTCTATTAATGGGTATTGCAGAAAAAGTTACAGGTCGTAATTTTTCTGATTTAGCACAAAGTTGGGTTTTTAATCCAATAGCTATGAAAAACACGTATTATAATCCACCTAAGAAATTATATGACATGATTCCTCCTACAGAGATAGATGAAGTTTATCGAAATCAGCTAATTAAGGGTGTTGTTCATGATGAGAATACACATTTGATGGGTGGGGTTTCGGGTCATGCAGGTATATTTTCTAATATTTATGATTTAGCAAATTATTCCCAAACAATGATAAATTTAGGTATATACAATGGTTCTAGAGTTTTTAGTAAGAGCTCAATTAAAAAAATGGTTAGAAAACAAAATTTACCATCTGGTTCAGATTATGCTTTGGGTTGGGATACACCGTCTTTAAAAGGAAGTTCTGCTGGAGATTATTTTTCAAACAATTCATATGGCCATTTAGGTTTTACAGGTACATCCGTTTGGATTGATCCAAATAATAAAATTACAATTATTCTTTTAACAAACAGAACTTATCCGTCTAGAGATAACNCTGGTATGTATAAATTAAGAAGAGACTTTCATAATGAAGTTATGAAATCCATTTTGATAGGAGCAAAATAAAATACACTATTTAGATACAATTATTATTTCTATTTTTTTAATTTCATTTATCATTTATGGAATGAAAGAATTTAAAATATTAGCTTCAAATGAAAATTATTTTTTAGGTGATAAGAATATTTCATGGAAAAAATCAATGTTTTCTATAGTAGCCACAGAAACATCTTTACTTACCTTTATGAGTTTGCCTGGTATAGGTTTTAGATTAGATAATTTATTTTTTTTACAACTTGCATTGGGCTATGTAATTGGAAGATTATTGTCAGCATATTTTTTAATACCTATGTACTATAAATCAAATATAATAAGTATTTACGAACTTATTGGTAATAGTTTTGGTTTATTTATACAAAAAGTTGCTTCTTTTATTTTTTTGATTACTAGGTTATTGGCTGATGGTGTGCGATTTTTATTAACAGCTATAGTTATACAGCAAATTTTAGGTATTTCAATTGAATTATGTATTATTATTATTGGTGTAGCTACANTATTTTACTCTATTTTAGGTGGTGTTAAGGCAATTATTCATATAGACTCAATTCANTTTTTTATCTANATCTTTGGTGGACTTTTTTCTNTATTTTTTTTAGTTTCAAATTTAAATTNTGATTTTTTACATTACANAATAACATTTTTTNAACAAGATATTTTTAAAACTTCAGTTGANANTTCTAANTTNATATANGATCCTTATTTTTTTATTAATGCATTTATNGGTGGAGTTTTATTATCTTTTTGCTCTCANGGTGTAGACTATATGATGGTTCAAAGAGCTTTATGNACAAAGGATTGTAAATCAGCTCAAAAATCAATTATAGGTAGTGGTTTTTTGGTATTCTTTCAATTTATTTTATTTTTATTTATTGGTTATTTATTNAGNGANTTCTATATAACACATGAAANAGTTCCTCAAAAAGATAGAGAGTTTGCATATTTTATAATTAATGATTTACCTATAGGTATAAAAGGTTTATTAATTGCTGGTGTTTTATCAGCAGCTATGTCTACTTTAAGTTCTTCAATNAATTCATTGTCATCATCATTTATAGTTGATTTTAAAGTTGATTTTGGTCGTAAAACAAANTTTATAATTGGTCTTTTTTGGTCTATTTTACTTGTCGCTGTAGCTTTATTGTTTGACGAATCAAATGATGCTTTAATAGTGACAGGTATAAAGATTGCATCATTTACTTACGGTATATTACTTTCATATTTTATTTTAGCTAAAACTAACATAAANTTTTCTAGTCAATCTATTATTTTTGGAAATGTAATTGGTTTATTATCTGTNTTCATTGCNTCATCTTTAAATATTGCTTGGACTTTATTAATTATAATTTGTCTTTTATTTAATTTATCATTTACATTAATNTTTTTCNTNTTTCAANAAAGAGTTTCTAAAAAAGTNANNTATGGTTTAATATTTATTTTATTACANATATTATCAATATTTTTTATATCTAAGTATATGTTCCCTGGTCCAACTAGCTACGGTATTGATATTTTTTTTAAAAAACATATTAAAATGATTAATAAAAAAAATGTTGGTATTCTTTCAATTAAATCTTCTGTAGATAAAAATAATAATCATATTGTTGATTTGTTAGTCAATAATGATAACATTAATCTTATTAAAATATTTTCTCCTGAACATGGATTTTATTCAAATTTTGCAAATGGTCAGTTAGTTAGTGATAGCACCTATTTAAATATCGATATTGTTAGTTTGTATGGGAAAAACCGCAAACCCTCCTATGAAGATGTTAAAGATTTAGATGTTTTAATCATAGATATACAAGATATTGGTTCAACTTACTATACATATATCAGTACTATCACCTATATGCTGGAATCTGCAGCTAAAAATGATATAGAAGTAATTATTTTAGATAGGCCTAATCCTTTAGGTATGTTGGTATATGGTCCAAAAAGATCTAATTTAGGTTTTATAGGTATGCATCCAATTCCAATAAGGCATGGTATGACTGTAGGTGAGCTTTCTACGATGATAAATGAAGAAGGTTGGTTAAGTGATGATTTAAAATTAGGTAATTTAAAGGTTATTAAAATGAAAAAAATACCTAAGTCAACTCAATTTTATGATTGGATTGCACCATCCCCTAATATACCTGATAAAAAAACAGCTTTCATATATAATGGTACATGTCTGTTTGAAGGTACTAATATTTCAGAAGGTAGGGGTACAGATCATCCTTTTAAAATAATTGGTGCTCCATGGGTTGATTCAAAAGATCTTATGGAGTATGTCCAATTTCTTAAAAAAACAAAATATGGAAATAAATTGATTGCAAAAGAAATACATTTTACACCTAAGAAAAGTAATGCGGCTATAAACCCTAAATATGAAAATCTAGTTTGTAATGGTATATTTATTGAATATTTAGATATATCTATTGAACCTATTGATTTGGTTATAGATTTGTTAATTTATTTTAATTTAAACTATACGGAATTTTTGTTTAAAGAATCTTTTTTTGATACTTTATATGGAAATTCAATGCTTCGTGAATATATAGAAACAAATAATAGTATTGATATGTTGAAATTATCTATTAATAATGATGTTATAGATTTCAAAGAAAAACGAAAGCCTTATTTAATGTATAAGCAAAAGCATAAGCAATGAGTATAATAGATATNTTTATAATAATCATTTACCTATCTATGATTTTTTCATTTGGTATTTTTATGAGAAAAAGTGTTTCTTCATTTTCTTCTTTTATGATAGCAAACCAAAAATTACCTTTATCTCTNGGTGTAACAAGCATGNTAGGCACNGAGTTGGGTTTAATTACGGTCATGTATAATGCNCAAACTGGAGCNTTGCAATATTTTTCAGCATTTCATATTGGATTGTTTGGTTTTTTAGTCACTTTAGTNGTGGGTCTAAGTGGTTTTGTTGTNACAAGATTAAGGGATATGAATATAAAGAGTATTCCTGAATTTTATGNGAANAGGTTTAGTCAAAGNACTAGAATTATAGGTGCTATGTTACTTGTAATTGGTGGATTNCTAAATATGGGTATTTTTTTGAATGTAGGCGCAAAATTCATTCAAGCTATTTTTGGTTTTGAGACTGGNGATCAATCNCTAAAATTAATTATGATTTTACTATTAATTATAGTTCTTTTATACACAATGATGGGTGGAATGTTATCTGTTATAGTAACAGATTATTTTCAATTTATTGTTTTATCAATTGGTTTACTGTTNTGTGTTTTTTATTCAATTTTGAATTTAGGGTGGAACAATATTTTTGTCAGTATTGAACAAATTTCNAAAGANCCTTATAATCCNTTCATTTCAAAAGGTAATTCTTATATTTTTTGGCAAATAATTTTAGCTTTTGTTTCGGCTGTNGTTTGGCCTACAGCAATAACTAGAGCCCTTACAATGGATAGTTCTAAAACAGTAAAAAAGCAATATATATGGTCATCTATTTCTTTTTTAATACGATTTTTNATACCTTCATTTTTGGGAATATGTGCTTTTATTTATTATCAAGATAAAATATCTGATATAGATACATTAATGTTAATGCCATTGTTTCTTTCTGAAATTTTACCTGTAGGNTTGCTNGGNCTTGTGGTGGCTGGTATGCTTTCTGCTTTTATGAGNACNCACGATAGCTATTTATTATGTTGGAGTACAATTATTACTAATGATATAATAGAACCNTTGAGNAACAGAAAATTATCTTCAAACATAAAAATTAATATTAGTCGGTTTATAATTTTTATTTTAGGTTTATATATTCTTTATTGGGGTCTATTTTATGAGGGTAATGATTCCATATGGAGCTATCTAGGAATTACTGGTGCTATATATTTTAGTGGAGCTATAGTAGTTTTAATAGCTGGTATTTATTGGAAAAAAGCTTCTGAGATTGGTGCGATAGCTGCTTTATTTGGAGGTTTGATTGCTTTAATAGGTTTAGAACCTATAAGAAAAAGTTTTTCAATTACATTGGCTCCAGAACAAATTGGATTACTAAGTCTATTTTTTACTTCTATTTTAATGATTTTAGGTTCATTAGTATTTCCAGATAATAAAAGGGAAGCATAAAATGAGTTGGAAATTATTATGGCAAATAACATTTATTTCAGGAATTATTTTTTATATAATAATGTTTATTATCTTTGCATATAANGGNTTTATAGATTTGGTTAAAATTATTAAGGAAAATAATGACTAAAAAAAATAAATCNATCTTAGGTTGGTGTTTTTATGATTTTGCAAACTCCTCTTTTACAACGATTGTAGTAACATTTATATATTCTGCCTTTTTTNCTGATTANATTGTTGGGAATTCAAGTTTAGGNCAAATTTATTGGGGCAATGCCGTAACTNTTTGTGCTATTATAATTGCAATTCTTTCCCCAATAATGGGNGCAATNGCTGACCAAGGNGGGTTAAGAAAAACATTTTTATTTTTTTGGACAATGATTTGTATCATTTTNAGTGTATTGCTTTATTTCCCAATNAAAGGTGATATATATTTTGCTTTGGGAGTATTTATTGTTGCTAATGTAGCATTTGAAATGGGATGTGTCTTTTGNAATGCATATGTCCCNANTCTAACNACAAAGAAAAATATGGGTAAAATTTCTGGTTATGGNTATGCATTTGGTTATTTAGGTGGNCTACTAGCTTTGGTCGTTGGTTTGGTCACAATTGCNCTNCCTGATCAACCTATGTTTGGAATAACAACAGAAAATGGACAAAATTTTAGAAGTATGAATCTNTTGGTNGCNATATGGTTTTTTATTTTTTCAATTCCAACTTTTTTATGGTTAAAAAAAGATAATAAGAAAAANCATATTAATAAAAATCTGATTAAGAATTCATTTAAGCAATTATCAATTACATATANGGATATAAAAAAGTATAAAAATACAGTTCGCTTTCTTATAGCAAGATTATTTTATAATGATGCATTAATAACAATATTTTCTTTTGGAGGNATNATNGCTAAGGGTGTTTATAATTTCAATTTAGAGAAAATGTTAATATTTGGTATTACATTAGGAGTTTCTGCTGGTATTGGAGCTTATTTTATGGGTTTTGTTGATGATAAAATTGGTGCAAAAAAAACTATACANTANTCAAATCTTCTATTATTAATAGCTACATGTTTAGTTGTTTTTGTAGATAATGAAAATATTTTTTGGATAGCTGGAATACTAGTTGGANTTTCTTCTGGTCCTAANCAATCATCTAGTAGATCATTGATGAGTAGATTNNCNCCTAAAGATAAACAGAATGAGTTTTTTGGTTTTTTTGCATTTTCTGGAAAGATAACAGCTTTTTTAGGTCCATTTTTATTAGCTCAAGTAACTCACATTTCATTATTATACTTTGATGTAAGTAATGAAACAGCACAAAGATTAGGTGTTTCTGTAGTATTNNTATTATTAATNATAGGTTCAGNAATATTAAGCTTTGTTAACGAGGAAAATNAAGATTTAAGTTAAATTTTTACTTACAAGAANCACTTAATAAATTACTTTAACTAAAAACCTTGCTTTAGATATTAAGTTTATCTTAAATTAAANNAGGTTAAACATATGAAATTTAAACTACTTACAGANACTATCATTCTTACATTAGCTCTTTTAGCNATCAGNATATTTACTCAGTATTATAACNCTGGTGGTAANCCAGATTCTTTAGTTTCTATATCTGTAGATTCTAAGAANTTAGNGTCTAACAAAGANAAAGTAGAAATCGATTTATCCTCNTTAAATGGTGTTACTTCAGCTGAGGTTTCAATAGAAGTTGGTGTNCTAGAGATGCTTATTGACAANGATGCTTTTGACCCTTCCTCAGTTAAGAAAACTCTAGATAAATGGGGNATTTCAAATGATGATGAGTGGGATATAGAAGTAATAGCTTCTTCAGACATTTAAATACCTTCNAAAAAACAATTTCAACTATAGATTCTTTTTTTTAATTCTTAATATTATATTATTCCTATGGGAATAAAGGTTGTTGCTACAAATAGAAAAGCTACTCATGATTATAAAATTCTAGAAAGNTATGAATCTGGNATTGTTTTATCTGGTACAGAAGTAAAATCTATCAGAAATAATAAAGTAAGTATTAAAGAAGCTTATGTTAGAATATTTAGTNATGAATTATTTNTTATTGGTATGAGTATNANTGATTATGAAAATGCTGGTTATGCTTCTCATGAACCTACATNTGATAGAAAATTATTNATGCATAGAAAAGAAATATTTAAAATACAAAAATATGTTGATGAAAAAGGTAAAACTCTTGTTCCTTTAAAATTATATTTTAAAAATGGTAAAGTAAAGTTAGAATTTGGATTGGCAGAGGGTAAGAAAAAATGGGATAAACGACATGATATTAAAGATAAAGAAACAAAACGTAGAATTGATAGAAATATAAAAGGACAAACAAGATGAAAACGTTTCCATCTATAAATGAACAAATGGATTTAATTAAACTTGGTACGGAAGAAATTATACCAGAAGAGGGTTTATTAAAAAAAATTGAATATTCATCTAAGAAAAATAAACCTCTTAAAATTAAATTAGGTTGTGATCCAAGTAGGCCTGATTTGCATATAGGTCATTCAGTTGTGCTTCGAAAATTGAAAGATTTTCAGGATATTGGACATACTGCTATTTTATTAATAGGCAATTTTACTGCAATGATAGGTGATCCTACTGGGCAAAATAAAACCCGTCCTCAATTAACATTATCTGAAGCAACTATTAATGCAGAATCCTATATAGACCAAGCATCAATTTTATTAAACCCTGATAGACTTAAAATTGTTCATAATGGCAATTGGCTATCAAAAATGAATTTTAGTGATATTATACAACTAACATCGAAATATACTGTTGCTAGGATGCTAGAAAGAGATGATTTTACAAAAAGATATAATGGTGGTCAACCAATATCATTGCATGAATTTTTATATCCATTAGCTCAAGGTTATGATAGTGTTTATATTAAATCAGATGTTGAATTAGGAGGTACAGATCAAAAATTCAACTTATTAGTTGGTAGGGCTTTACAAAAAGAATCTGGATTGGATCCTCAAGTTATTATAACTACTCCATTAATTGAAGGAACAGATGGGATTGAAAAAATGTCTAAATCTTATGATAATTATATAGGTTTTTCTGATTCTCCATCTGATATATACGGTAAGACTCTTTCAATTCCAGATAACTTAATAATTAAATATTTTGAGTTTTGTACTCGTATAGATGATTTAAAACAAATCAAAAATAGATTTGAAAATGGAAAAGAACATCCCAGGGATTTAAAAAGAAGATTAGCAAGAGAGTTAGTAGCAATATATCATTCACCCGTATTAGCAAAAAAAGCTGAAGAAGATTTTGATAGATTGTTTATAAAAAAAGATGTTCCTGATGATATTAAAAATATTAATATTAGTAAACCTACTAAAATAATTGATATTATGGTTTTAAATAATATGGTTTCAAGTAATGGTGAGGCAAAAAGAATGATTAAGCAAGGTGCAGTTAAAATTAACGACCTTAAAGTTAAAGATGTGCAAGAAGAAATTTGTGTTGATAAAACTAGTATTTTAAAAGTTGGCAAAAGAAAATTTATTAAAATTAATTAAATATGAAAAATTTTTGTATAGTTAAAACTAACGTAGCAAATTTATATAAAAAACCATCTTTTACCTCAGAGTTAGTCACTCAAGCTATACTAAAAGAAAAGCTGATAATTTTAGAGAAAAGTGGAAATTGGTATAAAATTGAGCAATGGGATAAGTATCAAAGTTGGGTTCACGAATTTTATATAGATTCTTTAGATTCGAAATCAAATATCTCATGGACTGAATTACCCATAAGAAAAAAAACAGTTGATGATTTGATTACTTTTGCAAAATCTTTTATTGGCATACCTTATTTATGGGGTGGAAAAAGTTCATATGGCTTTGATTGTTCAGGATTTGTTCAAACTGTATTTAAAATGTGTGGAATTAATATGCCTAGAGACGCATCAGAGCAAATTTTAAGAAAAAATCTTTTTGAAATAGATTTTAAAAATATAAATATTGGAGATTTATTATTTTTTAAAGAACAAAAAAATATTAATCATGTAGCTATATATATAGGTAATAATCAAATTATACATTCTTCAGGTTCTGTAAAAATTGAAAAATTAGATGTTAATAAACAATTATATGAAAAATTATTTAAAACTATGTCAATAGAAAGTCTGTTTAATGAGTAATAACTTAAATAAAAAAGTTTTACTACTAAATCAAAGTTATCAACCCTTAATGACTGTTGAGGCAAAAAGAGCTATTATATTATCATTTACAGATAAAGTAGAAGTTTTAGAAAGGTACTCAGAGCAAGTTCATTCTGTAAGTTTATCCATTTATGTACCATCAGTACTGAGACTTAAAGAATATGTAAGATTTAATAAAAAAAGAATTCCATTAAGTAGGAAGAATATTTTACAAAGAGATAATTATATTTGTCAATACTGTAAAGCAAAAGACAAATTAATGACAATTGACCATATTATCCCCAAACATAAAGGTGGGGTAGACTCCTGGGAGAATCTTGTTGCTGCATGTATACCATGCAATACAACAAAAGGAAATAAATTACTTAAAGATATAAATATGCAACTAATTAAAAAACCTAAGATTCCTTCAGTATTATTTAATATACAAAATGAATTATCAATTTCACAAAGTTCATGGAAACCATATTTATTTATGAAGGAGAAAAATTAAAATGGATAGAAAAAAAATTATACTTTCAGGTATACAGCCCTCTGGAAGTCTGTGTATTGCTAATTATATGGGTGCAATCCGTAATTGGGTTGAATTGCAAAATGAATATGATAGTATTTTTTTAATTGTTGATTTACATGCATTATCTTCAAAGCAAGTTCCTTCTGAGTTAAGGCAAAGATGTCTATCATTTGCTGCGCAATATTTAGCTTGTGGTATAGATCCTAAGAAAAGTACTATTGCAATTCAATCACATATTAACCAACATGCTGAACTTTCTTGGGTTTTAAATAGCTTAACATATATGGGTGAATTAAATAGAATGACTCAGTTTAAAGATAAATCAAAGAAAAATGAAAAAAATATTAACGCCGCATTATTTACATACCCAGTATTAATGGCTGCAGATATATTGTTATATCAAGCTGATTTAGTTCCTGTAGGTCAAGATCAAAAACAACATTTAGAGCTAACTCGCGATATTGCAGAAAGATTTAATAATCTTTATTCTCCAACATTCACATTACCAGAACCTCATATACCAAAATATGGGTCAAGAATTATGAGTCTACAAGATCCTAAATCCAAAATGTCTAAATCAGATACAAATCTTAATAATATTATTACCTTACTAGATGACCCTGAGATAATTAAGAAAAAAATTAAAAGAGCTGTTACAGATTCTGGAAAAAGTATTATTTATGATGAGAGTCGTCCTGGTTTAGCTAATTTGTTAACACTATATTCCATATCCTCAGGTAAATCTATCTCTGAGATCGAAAATGATTATAAAGGAAAGATGTATTCAGACTTTAAAAACGATTTGGCTGATATTATTATTGAATTTTTAGCTCCAATTAAGAATGAATATAATTTATTGATGAAAGATAAGCATCACATTGAAAATATACTTAAAGATGGCGCTATAAAAGCTACAGATAAAGCATATAAAACATTAGATAAAGTATATAGAAAAATTGGTCTTATTAAAAAGTTNCGATAATACTAAATAAATTCAAAATATTGNGGAGTTATTANANAGAAATGAGATTAAATAAATTTTTAGCAAGATGCGGTGTNGATTCTAGAAGAAAATGTGATATTTATATAAAAGATAAAAAAGTATCCATAAATGGAAAAATAATGACTGATTTTTCATATAAAGTTAAAAATGATGATATNGTACTATTAAATGGTAAATATTTAGAAATNGAAGATGAAACAGTTGTTTATTTATTAAATAAGCCAAAGGGTTATATTTGCACTTCAAATGATACACATTCCAGATCAAAAGTAGTTGATTTAATAGAAACAGAATCAAGACTATTTACAGTAGGNAGATTAGATAGAGATACAACAGGTATAATTTTATTAACAAATAATGGTGATATTTCTAATTATTTAACCCATCCAAAGTTTATGAAAGAAAAAAAATATTTTGTCAAAACCAAAGGTAAAATAGATAATTTAAATATTAAAAAATTAAAGGAAGGTTTNATATTAGANGANGGTACTAAAGTTACTGCTAATATTAAGATGTTAAATCAGTTAGGTAATAATTTTGAATGGGATATAATATTAAAAGAAGGTAAAAATAGAGAGATAAAGAAAATTTTTACAAATTTTGATGCAAAAGTAACATTNCTCCATAGATACTATTTTTCTGGTTTTCAACTAAANAAATTAAATCCAGGTCAATATAGAAAATTGTCTAAAGTTGAATTGAAGAAAATATTTTAATAAATTTCTTTTTATTTGTAACAGGGTTATGGTTATATTACTTGGCTTTTTGTAAATGAGGTTTTAAATAAATGGTTATAGCAATAGATGGNCCTGCTGGGTCAGGAAAAAGTACAACAGCTAAATTACTAGCNAATAAATTAGATTTTATCTATTTAGATACCGGTGCTATGTATAGAGCTGTAACGCTCTATTTTTTAAATAACAATATTGATTTNAAAGATTTAAATCTTATCAATNATTTTTTACATAATATGGATTTAAAATTGTTTTATAATGATAATAGATTTAAAGTGATTCTTAATAATGAAGATATAACTCATTCTCTAAGAAATCAAGATATCAATAAAAATGTTAGCCAAGTTAGTAAAAATATAAATGTAAGAAAAAAAATGGTTGATATTCAACGTAACTTTTCTAAAAATAAAGATATTGTTGTCGAAGGAAGAGATATTGGTACGCACGTTTTTCCTAATGCTGAATATAAATTCTTTATTGAGGCAGATATTCGAGTTAGGGTAAANAGAAGATACAATGAAATGNCTGACAAATCTAATATTTCCCTTTCTGAATTAGANAATCAAATAAAAAATAGAGATTTATTAGANTCTAAAAGAGCCATCTCTCCATTGATAAAATCAAATGATGCAATTGTAATTGATACGACTAAATTAACAATTGATGAGCAGGTAAAAAAAATATATAACTTAATAACTAATAACTAATAACTAACAACTAAACAAATAGGTANAAAACATAACATGACAAACGATAACAATAACTTAAACGAAAANAACGAACAAGAAATAGAAAAAGCTTCTAATGATGATACTATAAAAACTGAAGANGTAAAAACTGAAGAGGTAAAAACCGAAGAGGTAAAAACTGAAGAAGTATCTGAAGATAATGAAATNAAATCTAAACCTAAAAGTAAAACAGTTAACTATTTNGATAAATCTATTATTAATATTAAACANTANGATTTTGATGAGCTTGATAATGTTGTTGCATTAGATGATAATGAAAATAAAGAAATTTATAATTCTGGTTTAGATAAAAAAGAAAAAGATGTTGTGTCGGGAACTATTGTAAGAGTTACAGATAGAGACGTTTTTGTTGATATTGGTTTTAAATCTGAAGGAATTATATCTAAAAGTGAATTCAAAAATACTGTTCCTGCAATTGGTGATAGTGTAGATGTTTTTATTATTTCCTTTGAAGATAGAAAAGGTAATTTGATACTTTCAAGAGAGAAAGCTCAATTTATGCTTAAATGGGATGAATTAAGAAATAATTATGATAATTCTGAGATTATTAATGGTAAGATAGTGCGAAGAATAAAAGGTGGAATGATTGTGGATTTAGATCCTGTTCAAGGTTTTTTACCTGGTTCACAAATTGATATTAAACCTATTACAAATTTCGATGAGTATGTTGGTATGGAAAGTGAATTTAAAATTGTTAAGTTTAATGAGTTAAGGCAAAATATTGTTTTGTCCAGAAAAGAAATACTTGCTAATGATTTAGATGATAAACGAAAAGAGATCATGGAAAAGCTTAAAGTTGGCGATATTTTAGAGGGTGTTGTTAAAAATATTACTGATTTTGGTGCATTTATTGATTTAGGTGGAATTGATGGTCTTCTTCACATAACAGATATAACATGGGGAAGAATTAATCATCCATCTGAAAAAATATCTATTGGTGATGATTTACAAGTTAAGATTATTGATTATGATCCAGAAACTGTAAGAGTTTCACTTGGCCTTAAACAGCTTCAAAGCGAACCATGGGAAGGTATAGATGAAAAGTATCCAATTGGTTCAATAGTGCAAGGTAAGGTTGTAAATATGATGAAATATGGTGCATTTGTTGAATTAGAAGAAGGTGTTGAAGGTTTAGTTCATGTTTCAGAAATGTCNTGGACAAGGCATATAAAACATCCAACTGATTTATTTAAAATTGGTGACTCTTTGGAAGCGAAAGTATTAACTGTTGAAAGTAGTGAAAAGAAAATTTCATTAGGTATAAAGCAATTACAAGATAATCCATGGGATAAAATTGAGGAAAAATATGAAGTCGANAGTATTCATGAGGGCATAGTTAAAAACTTAACACAATANGGTGCNTTTGTTCAANTAGAAGAAGGTGTTGATGGTTTGGTTCATATTTCNGACATGTCATGGACTGAAATAGTTAANCATCCAAAAGATGTTCTAAANAAAGGTGATAAAGTTAAAATNAAAATTTTAGATTTATCAAATCAAGAACACAGGTTATCATTAGGNATAAAGCAAGTTACTGAAAATCCTTGGGAAAATATATCTGAAGAATATGAAACAGGNAAAAAAGTAAAGACAACAATAAATGAAGTNTCAGATAANGGNGCNACNGTTAAGCTTNAAAATAATTTAGAAGGTATAGTNTTGTTTAAATCNCTTTCTAANGATGATAAAAAGCAAATTAAAGAGATNTTTATNCCAAATTTTGAANTAGAAGTAACTGTTCAAGAAATTGATGAAGAGCTAAGAAAAATAATTTTTATTGTTGATTTTAGTGAATATTTAAAAGAATCAACTGATTNGNAAGATAGTGAGTAGTATATATTCATAGGTAAATATGAATGTATTAGGAATAGAAACGTCATGCGATGAAACTGCTGCTTCAATCATAAGTAATGGTAAGCTTGTAAGTAATATAGTTTATACTCAGCAAATTCACACAAAATTTGGTGGAGTTGTTCCAGAAATAGCATCACAAGAACATTTGAACGAAATAATAGATGTTGTNGATGCNGCTCTTNANAAATCTNAANTAAAATTATCAGATATTGNTGCTATAGCAGTAACATATGGTCCTGGTCTTATGGGTTCACTTCTTGTAGGNTTAAANTTTGCTAAATCTATGTCNTTATCTCTTAAAATACCATTTTTAGGAATTAATCATTTAGAAGGTCACTTATTTTCAAATTATATTGAAAATAATAATATTTCTTTCCCAAATGTTTGTCTATTAGTTTCAGGAGGTCACACACAGTTATGGTTAATAGAGGATTATAATACTTTTTCTCTAATAGGAGAAACAACAGATGATGCTGCAGGGGAAGCTTTTGATAANGGTGCTAGAATTTTAGGTCTTAATTATCCTGGCGGACCTGAGATTGATAAAATATCTAAAAATGGAAAAATTGATTACTTCAATTTCCCTCGCCCTAAAGTAAAGAAATCTCCTTTTAGTTTTTCTTTTAGCGGTTTAAAAACTGCATTATTATATTATTCTCAAAAAACTGATAAAAATGAGTTTAATAGTAATATATCAAATATAGCCGCTTCATATCAAGAGGCTATACTAGACTGCTTGTTTAATGCTCTAGAAAAAATCCCTTCTAATTTTCCTAAGGTAAATGATATATATATATCAGGTGGAGTAGCTGCTAATAATAGATTAAGGCAGAAGTCAATAATGTTTGAATCAATTCATGATAAAAATATTATTTTACCTAAACTTGAATATTGTACTGATAATGCTGCTATGATTGCTATGGCTGCTTATCAAAAAATTAAAAATGGTAAAGTTTCAACTTACGATCTAGCGCCAATACCAAATTTAAAATTATAAATGACATATTTAGATATTATTCTACAAACTATTCTAGATATAATTTTTTTTAAAAATATCTTTCAAACTTTTTATTTTTCAATTTTCATATACTTAATATTTATACTTTCTAAGCGTATTCAATCAAAAAAAATTGAATCAAAAATTATAGTCTTTTTAAGATTTATAATTTTATTACTAATCATACCTCTTTTTATAAATAATTTATTTCGATTCAACTCATCTATTGAAAGAAAACAAAATATAGGTGTTGTTATGGATAATTCTTTAAGTGTAAAAAGAATAATAACCAATAATAATATTGATATTATTAAATACATAAATATAATAGAAGGCTGGGCAGATGATAATGATGTAAAAATTACTCTGTTTGATTTAGATACAGTTATTAATAAAAATAGCTTACTATTTAACAAAGAATCAACTTCTTTTGATTTTATACAAGATATAAAAACAAAAAATAATGTTGATCAGCTAATTATCATAACTGATGGTGTAGTTAATTCAGGAATTATAAATACTGATTATTACACTAATAGTAATTTACCAATTAATATTATAGGGGTTGGTGATGAGCAAATAAGTAACGATATAGGCTTTAATGAAATCCAAATAGAAACAAATAATGATTCAATAAATATTCTTAGTTCTATTAATGTAAAATCCAAAAATGATGTATTAATTAAATACGAAGTATTTTCTGAAAATAAATTAATATTCTTAGATACAATTCAAACAATTAAAGGTTTATATAATTTTGATAAATCAATTAGATTGTCTTCTGATTTAATTGGTAATAAAATAATTAATAAAATTGAAAGTCTAAATTTTATTGATTTACAAAAATCTAACAATATATGGAATACAAATTTTAATAAAATAAAAGAAAAATCTATTTTATTATTGACAGGAAAATTAACGTATAACACAAAGTTCATTAAATCTAATATTTCACAAATATCAAATATTAATATTTTTCATTACAATATTTTTAATGAAGACTTTGATTATAATAAAGTAATTAATAAAAATTTTGATTATGTAATATTAGATAATTTTCCAAATAATGATTTTCAATTTAATTTATTTAATCTTTTACAAGAAGAAAGACAAAAATATCTTTTTGTAGAAGGACTTGGATATACAAATGATTATTTAGTAAAAATACTTAATCATAAAAACGAAGGAAGATTCTATTACAATACAAATTTTAATCAAAAGGAATTAGTACTAAATAATAATATTAAAATAGATAATATCTATACTGATTTTAATTTATTTTGCAATGATTGTGAAGATGTTGATAACATTAATTATTATACTAACGAAAGTATTGCTGAGCTAAGTTTTGAAAATAAAACATTTTTTTTAATTCCAAATTTATCAGAATTATCATTTTATTATAAGAATAAATATGGAATAAAGTATATTGATGATTATTTTCAATATATAATAAATAAAAATTTAAATAATAATTATCTGCTAAATTTTAACATCAATAAGAATAATTATTCAATATCTGAAAAAATTAATTTTTCACTACACGAAACTGTACCATTTGAAATTAAACAGAAAAGTGTAATAGTAAAAAATATAGATAATTTAGATGTTGATACCTTAGTATACGATAAGGATATTGATTTATATTTTTCTAAAAAAGGTAGTTATGAAATATATTTCTCATTTTTAGGAACAAATTCAGTAGTTATAAATTCAAATAAAGAGGATATAGTAATATCTGAAGATAATATTGAATTAGAGACTAATTACCAAAATATAGAATTCTTAGAAAATATTTCTAAAGCATCTGGAGGTTTTTATTTTAATTTTGATATTGCAAACCTTACTTTTTTGCGCCAAATAGATTCTAGTTTGATAAAAGAGGATTATAAGGAGATATATAAAGCATTAGATGTTTTTATCAAAAATAAAATTTATTTTTATTTAATTATATTATTTTGTTTAGAAATTTATCTTAGAAAAAGAATAGGTTTATTGTAGTTTTTACAGAAAAAAAAAGGTTAATATGATTATACTTGGATTAGGTGTTTCTAGAAAAGAAACAAAAAAAATGCATAAATTTTTCAATAATCAAGATTATTTTGATTTAGATTATGAAAGTGATGTGAAAAATTTTTCATGGTATAATTCTGAAAATATAGTTATTAATCGTATCAAAACTTTAGAAAAAAAACTCTATACCAACACAAATTCTTCTAAGAAAAATTTTCATGTTACAGGAGATATTGCATTTTATTATTTACCTTATATAGAACTATTAATTAATAATTTCCCATATATTAAGTTCATTAGTACTAAGAAAAGTAAAAAACATATTTTTAAAGATTTAAAAGCTGATATTCAAACTAACAGCTCATTACCTGCTAGACTACTTTTATTTAAGAAGAAATATAAAAATCATTGGAATGATCACGATGGAAAAAAATGGGAAAAAGATTACATAAATGATAAATGCTATCCTAAATATGACATTAGTGATTTAGACAAATCGATAAATATGTATATTGATAGTTATATATCAGAAGTTAGAAAAATTCAAAGAAAATACCCCAAAAATTTAAAAGTTTTTTTTACTGATGAATTAAATTCTAATTATGGAAAAAAGAAAATTTTTAATTTTATAGGAATTAAAAAATCATGAACTTCTTAGTTTTTTTATTAACAATAAATTTCTGTTTAGCTTTTAATACTTCAAATATTAATCAATCAGATTACTATGAACAAAGCGGTTCAAGCTCAAAATTAAATTTTCCAATTACGAAAACTAAATCCAACAATCAGATTTTAGATAAATTTATTGATGAAGATTCTTATTTAATAGGTGCTGGAGATGTGTTTTTATTTAATATGATAACTACAAATGGTGTTTTTACCCTTGAAATTATTGTTTCACCCACTGGTGATGTTCTAATTCCAGTAGTTGGCAAGGTTAATATAAAGGACAAAACCTTAGCAGATGCTTATATACTAATGATTGACAAGTGTAAAGAAAAATATGAAGATGCATATGTATATATTAATTTAATCAAATTACGTGAATTTAAAGTTTTAGTTACAGGTAATTCTAAATATTCAGGTATGCATGTTATGTCGTCAAATAATAGAGTATCTGATTTAATTGAATCTTTATATACATTTACATATCTAGATACATTATTGAGTAAGCATTTGTTTGATTATCCTAAAAACATAATGATAAATAAAGATATTGATTTGATAAGAAATGATTCTATAATAGCTATTAATCTATTTGATTATTATTATTACGGAGATAATTCATACAATCCCATCTTAATAGAAGAAGATATTATAAATATTAAAAGTACAAATAAAATAACAGTTCTAGGTGAAGTAGAAAAACCAACTAGAGTTTTTAATAGCAAAAATATGACTTATAATGATATTTTAAATATTTCTGGTGGTATAAAGTCTTCTGGAGATTTAGATAAAATAAAGTTTCTTAATTATGCTGGTTTGTCTTCATATCATACAAATGAGAAAAATAGAATTTTGAATATTGACCCCAAATATAGAAGTGATACTGATGAGTCATTTTTAAGTGCAAGAAACAAAACTATGGATGGTATGATTTATATTAGTGACAACTTAAAGCTTGAAGACTTTTTGAATTCAGAAACAAACGAGGGTGATATTTTAATTGTTCCTCAAAAAAATAATTTCATAGAAGTTTTAGGTGGCATTAATAACCCTGGTACATATTTATATACTAATAATAAAACCATTGGAGACTATATAGAATCAGCGGGTGGTTTAAGCGAAAATTCTAAAAATATATATATGTTAGATGTAAATACTGGTTCAAGAGTAAAAGTAGGAAAATATTATATACCTGAATCTGGTTCTATTATTTTTGTAGAAGAGAAAATAGGTTATAAAAGATGGGATAGAATAAAAGATATAATATCCATATCAGCAAGTATTTCTTCTGTACTTTTAGTTCTAAATAATGTTATGGGAGGTAATTAAATTGTCAAATAAAAATGATATTGATATATCCAAGATATCAAAAGTACTAAGAGATAGTAAAAGGAATATTTTTTATATCACTACTCTAGGATTTGTTTTATCAATATTTTACATTTTTATTACAACCCCTTATTACCAATCTTATATTTCGATTAATCCTATTGGAGATAATGTAAATTCTTCAAGATCTACAGGAGGTCTACAAAGTTTAGCATCTGAATACGGTGTTAATCTAAATGTAGGTGATTTATTAAATGATAAACCATCATTTCATATTCCTGATATTGTAAATAGTAGAGTATTAAAAAAAGCTGTAATTAAACATGAATGGACTACTATTGAAAATGAAACTGTAGATTTAATTGAATATTGGAAAATAAATGATACTTCACGTTTTAGTTTAGGGAAATTTATCAAGAATACTTTAGGATATAAAAATAATGATAATTTATCATTAAAATATATGGATGCTGCAATCAACAGGTTTAGTGAGCAAATACTTATACAAGAAGAAGAATCAGGCCTTATAGTAATATCTGTATTAATGGAGGAGCCTCAACTTGCTGCAGATATAGTTAATTTTATTTCTAATTATATAAAAGAATATGTTGGGAATATAATGTTAGCTTATTCTTCAACCCATAGAGAATTTATTGAAGAAAGACTTTTGTATTCCAAAAAAGAATTGTCAAGTTCAGAAGAAGAACTAAAAGAGTTTAGTGAAAAGAATCCATTTGCAGTAGATACTCCAGAATTGCAGTTACAGCGTGGTAGATTACTTAGGAATATGGAAGTTAATCAACAAGTATACATTACTTTACGCCAACAATATGAAATGGCTAGAATTAATGAGCTAAAAGAAACACCTGTTATTAATATTTTAGATTTTGGTGAACCTGCTTCTGAACAAGCTAAACCTCAAAAAATATTAATAATATTTTTAACAACATTAATGTTTTCAATTTGTTCATCAATTTATTTTATTATAAAAAAAGAAATTACCTCTTATAATTAAGATTTTAATTACTTTGTATAAGGAGTTCTCTTGTATCATCTTATTGGGTTATTAATATTTAGTTTATTATTTATTTCTTTATTTTATAAAAATATTGAAAAAAATAACATATTATTATTTATAGTTTTTTCATTTTTATTTATTTTAGCATCAGTTAGATATAATATTGGAACAGATTACATTTATTATAGTGTATTTTTTCAATCAGTTAAACCATTAACATTTCATCCTAATTACACATTCCCAAGTGAGTATATGGAGCCATTATTTATGCATATAGTTGCTCTTTTTAAGTATATTATTTCTAACCCTATATTTTATTTTTCTTTCTGGTCATTTATTACACTTTTATTTTTTTGGTTAGGAATTAAAAAAGAATCAAGTAACTATATATTGTCAGTTTTTATCTTATACTGTATTTTTTATCATCATTATTTATTTAATACTATTCGCCAAGGTGTAGTAATGGGTATTTTTATTTATTCGGTAAGAGATATTTTAGATAGAAATTTTTTCAAAATTTTATTTATTAGTATAGTTTCCTCTTTTATACATTCGTCAGGATTATTTATACTACTTGCTTACATTATTTCTTTTGTAAAAGTTAAAAGTAGATTAACTATTTTTGGTCTTTTATTTCTTTCAATATTCGTTTGGAAATCTGGTTTTGGAGAACAAATTTTTACTATTTTTGCAATAAAATTTCAAAACGTAATACCTAACCTGTATATGTATGTAAAAGTATTTTTTTATGATCATAGTCTTACGCAAATTTCTCAAAGATTACTCTTGTTAATACCATTAATCTACTATTATCCGATATTATCAAAAGATGATAAATTTTCTAAACTATTTTCAATATATTTTTTTGGTACTTTAATTTATTTTTCTTTTGGTTTTTTTGGTTTGTTTATAACACGTATAAATATGTTTTTTAGAATTCTTGAAATATTATTAATACCAATGTTATATCAAAGAATAAAAAATAATAATCAAAAAATTATAGTTCAGTTTTGTATAATGATTTGGTGTTTTACAATTATGACATGGCTATACTTTAAGGAAGCATATTATCCTTTTAAAACAATATTTGGTAATTTTTATTAATGTTAGTAAGTGTTATTATACCTACATACAATAGGCAAAAGTATTTAAAGAAATCTTTAGATAGCGTACTAAGGCAAACTTATTATAATTATGAGATTATCATTGTAGATGACAATTCTGATGATAAGACAGATGATTATGTTCGTTCCTTAAATAATCCCAAAATTAGATACTTTAAAAACAATTTTACTATGCTCGCACCAACTAGTAGAAATATTGGTATTTCTCATTCTAAAGGTGAATTAATTGCTTTTTTAGATGATGATGATGAGTGGTATCATGACAAATTAGAAAAACAAGTAAAGCTGTTCAAAAATAGTAATGTAGGGCTTGTATATTCAGGTGTTGATTTATTTTTTGAAGATTTTAACTTAACTTATCCAAGTTCACCAAAATTAAAAGGACATATATATAAAAATATGTTAATTAAAAACTATATTGGTGCAACTCCATCTGTTATCATTAAAAGAGATGCATTAAATAATGTTTGTAAAAAAGAAAATGAATACTTTGATCCTAAATTTCCTGCAAGACAAGATTATGATTTGTGGATTAGAATTACTGAAACATGGGAAGTTGATTTTATTAGTGAGCCTCTGCTCAAGCAGTATTATAGAAATAGTATAAATAGAATATCAAGTAATGTTAATAATCATATAAAAGCACATGCATTAATGGATAATAAATATAAATTGTTTATAAATTCACTTTTATCATTTTCTGATAAAAATACAAGATTATATAATCAATATTTATTTATAGCTGCACAAGCAATTAAAATCAATGAAAAAAAAATAGCAACAAAGTACTACTTAGAAGCATTTAAAATAAAAAGAGACCTTAAATCATTAATTATGTGCATCATTTCAATTTTTGGTTCTAAGTTAATGATTAAATTAAGATATTATTTTAAGTGAAGAATTTTAATGCTATAGAAAAAAAACTATCTAAATTGATAAAATTTAGCCCATTTTTACATTCAAAAATCAAGCTCTTATATCAAATGATATCTTTTTTGTTTAATAAACAAAAAGGATTTAAAATACAGTTGCATGAAAAATCTAGATTAATTGATTTTAATCTAAATAGCACTTTTTTTGGTTATTATGATCACACACCAATTTCAGCAGATATGAAACATTTTCTTTGTCATAATATTATTGATAATAGTATATTTTTAGGTTTATATGATTTCTCAAAAAATAAATTAATTATGAAGAAGAAAATTTTATCTTCTATTTATTATAATTTACAGCAAGGGGTGAGACCAATATGGATTAATAATAATGAATTTATCTTTAATTTTGTAAATTTAAATGATAATCAGCTTATTTCCAGTTTGTATAATATAAATGATGACTCTTTTAAAAATTTAGATATACCTGTTCAAGAAATTTCAGCGAAAAATAATATTATTATCAGTATAGATTATTCAAATCTTGATTTAATAAATAAAGATTATGGATATGGCATGAATAATGATATCTCACAAAAAGAAATAAATGGAATTATAGGTTATAATTACATTAATAATAAACAGGTTTTTGAATTAACCTCAAAAGACATCCATGCCATGTCTAAAAATAGAAGTTTACCCTTAATTGAATGTGAAATAAACCATGTACATCATTCTCCATATAATAACTCATTTGTTTTTATATATAGAAATAAAGGTGGTAATGGTTATTCTGAGCTATATTATTATGATTACAATGTAAATGATTTAAAAGTTCTTTATTCAGGCTCTTTAATGTCACATTATTGTTGGATTAAAGAAAATATAATTTTTGCATATTTAGAGTTTAATGGTAGAGTTGGTTTTTTTGAAATTGATTACAATGATTCAATTTCTATAACACAAAATATATTACCTAATATAAAAGATAATTTGTCAGATGGTCATCCATCTGTAAGTCCAAACAATAAATGGATTATATATGACACTTATCCAGACAAATCAAGGATAAGTCATTTGTATATAATTAGAAATGATTTAGAAAATACCCCACAAAAAATATTATTGGGTAAATTTTATTCACCATTGAAATTTAACGGTTATAATAGATGTGATTTACATCCAAGATGGACTCCTGATGGAAATTATATTTCTATTGATTCAGTACATGAGGGTAAAAGAAAAACTTATTTAATAGATGTTTCTAAAATTATATGAAAACAAAAAAAAATACATTAACTGTAGGTATTCCCTTTTATCAAAAAACTAATGTAGAGTATTTTGATATTGCAATTAAATCAATAATTAATCAGACAGTAGCTGCTGATAATATTCATTTGATTCAAGATGGAAGTGTTGGGCCAGAGTTATCTAAACTTATTAATAAATATATTAAAAAATATAATTTTATTCAATTACTACCTTTACCAAAAAATGGGTTACCACATGCATTAAATCAATCTATAAAAAAATCTAATACAGAATTTTATGCAAGAATGGATGCTGATGATATTTCTATTAAGAGTAGATTTGAAGAACAACTAAGTTACCTTAAGGATAATCCAAAAGTTGAAATTTTAGGCTCGTGGGCTTATGAATTTGAAAGTGATCATTTAAATGAATCTTTATATTTAAATAAGACTCCAAAAGATAAAAAAACAATTGAAAACTACTTCCATTATAGAAATCCTCTAATACATCCTTCTATTGTATTTAGAAAAAAAGTATTTAATAAAATTGGTTTTTATAACGAAAATTTTTTTACTGACCAAGATTTAGAACTTTGGTCTAGAGCTTTAAGAGATAATATTAAAATATATAATCTTCAAAAACCCTTAATCTATTTAAGAACTGAAAATCGTTTGAAAAGACGATCTCAACTATCAGCTATTAAAAGACAGATAAGAATAAGATATTCATATAATACATGTTCTTTTAAATTTAATTTCTTAAAATTAGCCGCGATATTACTTCGTTTACTTCCAATTTCTGTTAGTGATTGGTGTTATAAAAATTTAAGAAATTTGTAGTTTGGGATATAATGAAAATAAAAGAAATAAATCAGCATAATACTTTTTCTATAATAATAATTTTATTATTAATTCTTGGCGATATATTTTGCTATTATTTTTCATATTATATGGTTTTAAATATATTAAATATCCCATCAATAATTGATTTTCCTATTCTTATTATTATTGGAATATTATTTTTATTTAGATTTTTTGGTAGATACAATCCTTCATCTTTGGAATCAAGGTTAAAAGAGCTTAAGATTATTATATCATTGACATCAATAACCACTTTTGTATATTTAATTTATAAAATAATTTTTAATTATATAACAATACAGCAGTCACAAAATATAATTTTGTTATCTTTATTATTTTTACTTACTGTTTTAATAGTAAGAGTTTCCTTAAGAACAGTTCAAAAGCAACTTTTAAAATTAAATATAGGATTAAGAAATACAATAATTATAGGTGAAGGCAAAAATGGTTTGAAATTTTTAAATAAAATTGATTCAAATGATTATTCTGGCTTTAAAATATTAGGTTATTTTGATAGTGTTATTAATGATGATATAAAGATTTTTTTATCTAAAAATAAAAATTATTTTTTTAAAAATTGTCACATTGGTACAATAAATGAAGTAAAAGATTTCATCAAAAAAAATAATATCAAAGAAGTAATAATTGCATTAAATCAAAAAAAAGAGCATCAATCTTTATTAAATCTTATATCAGAATTAAGAAATTTAGATGTTTGTATTAAAATTGTCCCAGATATTTATGATTTATTAACTGGATATGCTCAAATGCATACAGTTACAGGGATGCCCTTAATTGATATTAATCCAGACATATTGACTGAGCTTCAGTTTGTAATTAAAAGATTATTAGATATTATTGTATCTATTATTGGTTTAATTATAAGTTTTCCAGTTTTATTAATCGTATCTATTTTAATAAAGTTATCTTCAAAGGGGCCAATAATATTTAAGCAAGAAAGAGTTGGTCTAAATGGAAAACCTTTTATAGTGCATAAATTTAGAACTATGTATGAAAATTCAGAACTAAAAACTGGTCCTGTATGGGCAAAAGTAGATGACCCAAGAATTACAAAAGTAGGAAATTTCATTCGTAAAACTAGAATTGATGAATTTCCTCAGTTTTATGATGTTCTAATTGGTAATATGAGTATTGTAGGTCCTCGCCCTGAAAGGATTTTTTTTATTAATAAATTAAAAAATAAGTTTCCATACTATTTGAGAAGGTTAAATGTTAGACCTGGAGTAACAGGTTGGGCTCAAATCATGGGATCTTATGATACAGATATTGATGGTGTAGAAAATAAATTAAAATTAGATTTTTATTATATAGAAAATATTTCAATCTGGTTAGATATAAAAATTATGATAATAACATTTTGGGTGATTATTTCAAGAAAAGGTCAATAATGATAATTATGTTTATTCTAATTTCTACCCTATTTGCACAAGGGTTGAATATTAAAGAGGATTTTTATAGTTTAATTTATAAAGAGATAAATACAATAAAATCAAATAAGATATCTGAAGATATTTATATTTACCCAACAAAAGAAAGTATAAAAAAAGAATATTTTGATTTTTATAATGATAGCAATATAAATATTTATCCTGTCATGGGTTTAAGGTATAGTAGTACTGGATTTGAAATTAATCAAGAAACACCTAATTCTATCATATGGATATCACCAGGAATTGAGTTTAATTTTAATCAAATTTTAATTAATTCAATAAATCCAATCTGGATGAGTGGTGCATTTAACTTTTTTAAACATTCTGCTTATGGATTAAATAAAGATTTAAATATGGGAAATACAATAGGTAATCAAGAAAATCAAAATTCTTATCCAATTTTTAGATATAACAATAATTTTCAATACGGTTTTTATAGAGATGTAAAAGATAATAATAACGGTATAGATTTTGATGAAACTATTGGTTATACTTCAATATTAGGTAATAATTTTGATATATCAATAGGTAAATTCAGATCAAGTTTAGGCCCATCAATATATTCAAACTTATCTTTATCAAGCACAATGCCTTCTTTCAATCAATTTAGAGCAAATTATAATTATAAGGATAAAGTTATATTAACTTTTATTTTTGGTGATTTACATTCTAATATTATAGATTCATCATATGTTTATGAGGATGAAATTTTTGATAATAAATACCCCCTAATTAATCGGCGTATTTATAATCACAGAATAGATTTTAATATAAAAAAGAATTTTAGAATTGGTCTTTATGAGCAGATTATTTCAATGTCAGATAATACTGGTTCATTGTCTTATATAAATCCTTTTCAGTTTTTTTGGTCAGAACAACACCAAAACAATGATTTAGATAATCTTCAAATTGGTTTTGATTTTGATTACTTGTACAAAAATAATAGATTCTATGGTGGGATGCTAATTGATGAATGGGCTCCTTATGATACTTTTAATCAAAGTTCTCATAATTGGTTTGCTAGGCAGATTGGTTATTCAAAAGTTTTTAATTTTGTTTTATTAAAACAAAATATAGATGGAATCCTAAAATATGAATATTCTTCAGCTGAGCCTCAAGTATATACACATAAATTTGATATTAATATACCTAGTCATCATAATTATCCTATTGGGCTTTGGTCTGGAGGTGATTCAATAGACAAGAGGTTATCAATTCTATTCTTTGTAATTAAAAATAGAAAAGAACAGTTTGTTATTAATTTATCTTTACAAAATACAAGATTTGGTAATCCAAACTATGATGAAGAACTTTCATTATTGGGTTCTGATAACATAAAAAGTAGAGATTTAATTTCTATTCAATTTAAAAAGACATTGTCATACAGCATAAATTTATATTTTAAGGTTGGTTATTACAAAACAGAAAATTTATATTCAGAGGATAATTTTTTAGATTTTTCTACTTCTTTATTATATAATATAAAAAACTAAATTAAAAATATGCATTCAATAAAATTTATAAGAGAAAACGAACAAATAGTTAAACAGTGTCTTGATTTAAAAGGGTCTGATATTGATTTAACTGAAATATTAGATATTGATTTTAAAAGAAGAACACTAATTCAAGAAGTTGAGTCACTTAAAGCAGATCGAAATAAAGTTAATAATGACATTTCTCAAAATAAGAAAGAAAAAAAAGATTGTCATAATTTAATTAATGATATGAAGAATATTTCAGTAAAAATTAAAGCATTAGATAATGATTTAAATCAATTTAATAATGATTTAAATAATAAGTTATTATACATACCTAATATTATTCATCAAAGTGTTCCAGTTGGTTCTTCTGCTAAAGATAATAAAGTAATTAAGATTTGGGGCGAAAAACCAAAGTTTGAATTTAATCCATCAAGTCATTTAGAACTCTGTGAATCTTTAAATATTGTTGATTTTAAAAGAGCAGCAAAAATTTCAGGAAGTGCATTTCCATTATATATTAATAGGGGTGCAAAACTTGAGAGGTCGTTAATTAATTATATGCTTGATGCGCATATTGAAAATCATAATTACACAGAGATTTTTCCACCTTTTTTAGTCACATCAAATTCTCCTTTAACTACAGGTAATTTACCTAAGTTTAAAGATGATATGTATTATATTGAAAATGATGATTTATATTTAATTCCTACAGCTGAAGTTCCTATAACTAATTTTTATGCAAATGAAGTATTAGATGAAAATGCTTTACCTACTAAGTTTGTCGCATATAGTGCATGTTTTAGAAGAGAAGCAGGAAGCTATGGTAAAGATACTAAGGGTTTACATCGATTGCATCAATTTAATAAAGTTGAACTTGTTAAATTCTGCAAACCAAAAGATTCTTATTCAGAATTAGATAAATTATTAAATGATGCAGAAAAAATTTTACAAGAACTTAATCTACATTATAGAGTTATAGAGTTATGTGGTGGTGATTTATCTTTTTCAGCTGCAAAGTGTTATGATATAGAAGTTTGGTCACCTTTTGAGCAAAAATATTTAGAGGTATCTAGTTGCAGTAATTTTGAATCATTTCAAGCGAGAAGAGGCAACATAAAATATAGAGATAAATCTTCAAATAAATTAGAGTTTGTCCATACTCTAAATGGGTCAGGATTGGCAACACCAAGATTAATGATTGCCTTACTTGAAACAAATCAAAATTCTAAGGGCGAAGTCATTATACCAAAACCTATTTCTTCCTATTTTGGTAAAGATATTATTGATTAATGATATTCTTATTTATTTTATTTAATTCCTTTTTATATGCTGAATTGCAAGATTCAGCGCAGGTATTACAAAAAATAAAAATTATTCCTAAAGATTCAATAGTAATAATTAAAGATTCAACAAGTATCAATAATTCCCTCATAAAAGATAGTATATCAATTAATAGAAGCAATATTGTTAATGATTCTATAGATTTTATAGAAAATTTTAAATTCAACGAAGAAAATGATATTTTTTATGAACAATTAATTGAATCCAAATTAACTTTTGCTGATGCTATAACCTATGATATATCACTTGATACTTTAGAAGCAGAGGTACAATTCCAGTCTTTGTTTGCCTCATTTGAATTTTTAGACTCGCTATCATTAGATGATGAATATAAAAGAATTGAATATAATATGGTATTGAATGCAAGTATAGACTACTATCAAAATAAATCTGTTACTATTAATAGACTTGAATCACCATTATCAATGGCACTTTTTAAGGAAAAGTTAGAGGCCTACTTTTATAAGCAACAATTAGAAGATGTTGAGTTTGTAGATGAAACTGTAGAGTTTATAGATGGACATATTCCTATTACATTTAATAGTAAGGTTGCTAGAAATGTGAAATACTTTAGTAGTAATGGTGCTAAAAAGGGTGTTCAGATGTGGTTAAATAGAATTAATAAATATAAGAAAATTATGCTACCAATTTTAGAAGAAGAAGGTGTACCGCCTGAGATTTTTTATGTTTCTGTTATAGAGAGTGGTTTGAATCCTATTGCACTATCTTATGCGCAAGCTTTAGGTCCATGGCAATTTATTGCATCAACAGGTAAAATATATGGATTAGAAAAAAACTGGTTCATAGATGAAAGACGAGATTTTATTAAATCAACATATGCAGCAGCTAGATATTTAAAAGATTTAAAAAAAATATTTGATAAAGTAAACCCTGAGGATTTAAATGGAGAAAATTGGTATTTGGCTCTTGCAGCGTATAATTGTGGTGCAAGCAGAGTTTTGAAAGAAATTAAAAGGTCAAATTCAACAAATTTTTGGGATTTAAATCGTTTACCAGGACAAACAAGAAATTATGTACCTAAAATTTTAGCAATATTCTTAATTAATAAAAATCCTGAAAAGTATGGTTTTATAATAAAAAATGAGCCAGACCTCGAATGGATTATTAAAAAAATTGATAAACAAGTAAGTTTTAATCAAATATCTGATATAACAAAAGTTTCACCAAAAGAATTGTTAATTTTTAATCCTGAAATTAAAAGAGGTATTATTCAGCCTAGAGCTTCTGAGAAATATTATAATTTAAGATTACCTAAAAGTTATGATTACACTACTTTTGATTCACTATACTTATTATTAAATGAACAATCAGCAAAAAGTTTATTGATCGTGGAACATATTGTAAAAAGAGGTGAGAGTTTATCAAGAATTTCATCAAAATATAAAGTCAAAATTCAAGATATTACATCAATGAATAATATTAGTGCTAAAAACTATCTGCAGCCTGGCCAAAAGTTGCAGATTCCAACACAAGGCTATGATGAGTATGTAAAATCACTAATAAGTTCTTCTAGCTCTACTAAAGTTTATCATACTGTAAAAAGTGGAGATACATTAAGTGAGATTGCTAATCAATATAAAACATCAATAAAGAAGATTAAGAAATGGAATGGTATTCGTGAAATTGATAATGTAATCTACTTAGGTAAAAAACTAATAATTTATACATCAGTCAAAAATATTGACAAAATAAACAAAAATTCAAACAAAGAGATATCTTATAAAGTTAAATATGGAGATTCTTTAAGTAAAATTTCATATAAATATGGTGTCAGAGTTACGGATATAAGAAAATGGAATGGTTTAAAAGACGATTTAATTAAGGTAGGTCAAAATTTAATTATTAAAACAAAAAATTAAATTCTATTGCAATTATGACTAGAATGTACAGATATTTGCTATCTTTTATTAAAAGTAAATTAAAGGATTAAACATGACAAAAGCTGATATAGTAAATGAAGTTTCTAACGCTACTGGATTAACTAAAGTTGAAACAGAGGCGGTTTTAGAAGGAATAATAAATTCTATAGGCAACTCATTAAAAAATAATGAAAGAGTTGACATAAGGGGTTTTGGAAGTTTTATTGTCAAAAAAAGAAAAGCAAGAGAAGCAAGAAATCCAGCAACAAATGAAAAGGTTTCGCTTAAAGAACGTTTTGTACCTACATTTAAGGTGTCAAAATTATTAAAAAAAGAAGTTAATCAATCTTTATTAAGAGGATTTTAAGGAGAAATATCTAATGCCTTGTGGTAAGAAAAGAAAAAAACAAAAAATGAATACCCACAAACGTAAAAAACGGTTAAGAGCAAATCGACATAAGAAAAAGTAGATTACATTTAGTTGGTTTTGTTTAAGAAAGTTGTCAATGACGAATCAATACATCTATACCGTATCCGAAATAAATAATCAAATTAATAACTTAGTTGAGTCAAACTTTTCTAATGTACTTGTTAAAGGCGAAATCTCACAGTTAACAAAAAATTCAAATGGCCATATGTATTTTAGTATTAAAGATGAATCTGCAGTACTTCCATGTGCGATGTTCTATTTTCAAAATAAATTATCTGGATACAATCCAAATGTTGGTGATGAAATAGTAGTTGAAGGAAAATCTTCATTTTGGGTAAAAGGAGGTTCGCTTAAATTACTCGCAAATAAAGTTTCATTAGCAGGGCAGGGTGATTTATGGGCAAAATATGAAGCATTAAAAAAAGATTTGTTTAATAAAGGATATTTTGATCAAATACATAAAAAAAGTCTTCCTAAATATCCACAAAAAATTGGTTTAATCACATCTATTACAGGATCTGTTATCAAAGATATATTTGATGTTTTTAAAAGAAATGCTCCATATTTAAAGGTTGTTGTTAGAGATTGTAGAATGCAAGGTGATGGTGCTGTTATAGATTTAATTTCTGCAATAGAGGATTTTCATAAATCTAAAGTCAACGTTGATCTAATAATTATTGCAAGAGGTGGGGGTTCTCTGGAAGATCTTTGGTGTTTCAATAATGAAAAATTAGCTTACAGTATATTCAAATCAGAAATTCCAATAGTATCAGCTGTTGGTCATGAAACAGATACGACAATTTGTGATTTAGTGTCTGATAAAAGAGCTGGTACACCTTCAATTGCCGCTGAAATATCTGCCCCTTCAGTTATTCAATGTTTGCAAAATATTGATTTTTATAGTGATTCTATATTGTCTATAATAAAAAACAAAATTGAAAAATCTATAATCGGTATAAATAATATTAAAAAAAGACATGGTTTACATAAAGGTAAATATATCTTATCAAATCATTATGATAAGCTATCAAGGATTAACATTTCATTATCAAATATAAAATTTAGAAAAAAAATAATTCTAAAAAATGAAAAACTATCTTCTTTATCTAAAAATATTTTTAATAGATTAAATTCTACAATAAATGTAAAAAAAGAAAAAATAAAATATCTTGAATCATATTCGAATTCATTAAATCCAAACAATGTAATAAAACGTGGTTATTCATTGGTATATGATAATGAAGGTAATATTTTAAAAAATATAGAAAAAATTAAAAATCACGATGAATTAGATATTAAATTATCAAATGGTAACATAAAAGTTGAGGTTCTAAATATAATTAAGAAAAAGAGGTAAAATATGGATAATCAAAATGACTTATCTTTTGAGCAAGGTGTTAAGAAACTAGAACAAATTCTATTGAAGCTAGAAAATGAAGATACCCCATTAGATCAAATGATTGATTTGTATGAACAAGCTAATAAATTAACAGAAATNTGTAGAATGAAATTAGATGNAGCAGATAAAAGAATGACAAAACTTGTTAAAAATGATAATAATGANATAGTAGAAGAATAATAGTATAAATGAAGATAAAAANAATANCGTGTACTGGAAATTTTCGAAAAGAAAAATTCTTTTCTATAATCAATATGATAGCAGATTTTTTTGATAAAAACGGGATGTTTGATAATCAGATTGAATTAATGTTGTCTGATGAATTTACAAAACATGNNATGAATGAAAATCTAAATAAAAATGTCCAAATAGATACTTTTGAAAATTGTATAAAATGTAGTGATTTGATNATGAGCATTGGAGGAGATGGTACAATTTTATCTACTGTTAGAAAACTATCTGAAAATCAAGTGCCTATATTAGGAATACATATAGGAAATTTAGGTTTTTTAGCTCAATCAACAGAAAAAACATTAAATGAGGCTTTAAAATGCATTAAAGAAGATAATTANAAAATTCAAGATAAGTTTTTACTTAAAGCAAATATTAATAATAAGACAACTTATTATCATGCCTTTAATGATGTTGTAATAGACCATGGTAATTCTGGAAGAGTTTTAAAAACAAAAGTATATAATGATAATACTCATATTAATAATTACGAAGGTGATGGTATAATAATTTCAACCCCTACAGGATCAACGGGGTATTCACTTTCATCAGGGGGGCCAATTATACATACTGAACTAGATGTTGTTACTATCACTCCTATTTCTTCTCACAGCTTATCTGCAAGACCTATTATATTGTCATCTAAATCAAATATAAAAGTTAATTTTTCTGACAATTTTATTGATGCATCTTTAACAATTGATGGTCAAACAAGAATAAATTTAGAAAAAAGTGATGAAATTTTTATTTCAAAATCAAAATTGTATGCACAAATAGTCGTTCTTCCATTTTATAATTATTTTACTACATTAAAAGAAAAGCTCCACTGGTCTGGAAATAGCAGATAATTTCTATTAAATTCTTGTCGAAAATTAATTTAATTATGTGTTATATTAAGTACATGTTTTTATATAATTTTTTTTTAATATAAACCCCAAAAAAACGTAACTATAATGAGTCAAAAACCTATTTATGATGAAAGTTCTATTCAATCTCTTGATTGGAAAGAGCATATTAGGCANCGTCCTGGAATGTATATTGGTAAATTAGGTAATGGTAGATCTTCNGACGATGGAATATATGTTTTAATAAAAGAAATACTAGATAATAGNATTGATGAATATGTTATGGGGTATGGAAAAAAGATAGAAATAAAAATTAAGGATAATTCCATTATTGTTAGAGATTATGGTAGGGGAATACCTCTTGGTAAAGTGATTGAATGTGTATCACAAATAAATACTGGAGGAAAATACGATTCTGAAGCATTTAAAAAATCTATTGGATTGAATGGNGTAGGAACAAAAGCTGTTAATGCATTATCAAAATATTTTAACGTTATATCAATAAGGGATGGTGAAAAAAAAGAAGTTGATTTTTCACGTGGTATCATGTTAAATGATACAAAAATAGTNCAAATTGATTCACCAAATGGTACAGAAATTAAATTTACACCTGATACAAAAATATTTGGAGAATATAAATTCCGTGAAAATTATATTGAAGAAAGAATATACGACTATGTTTATTTAAACTCTGGNCTNTCAGTTTATTTTAATGGTAAAAAGTATTATTCAGAAAATGGTCTAAAAGATCATTTAGAATCAAAAATTAACATTGATAGAATTAGGTACCCAATAATTCATCTCAAAAATGAAGATATAGAAATAGCTCTAACACATAGTAATCAGTATGGTGAAGAATATTATACGTTTGTCAATGGTCAAAATACTTTACAGGGTGGTACNCATCTATCTGCTTTTAAAGAATCATTAACAAAAACTATTCGTGATTTTTACAAAAAAGATTTAGATGCTGTTGATATAAGGTCAGCTATTACTGCATCAATTAGTGTTAAGGTGCAAAACCCAATTTTTGAATCACAAACAAAAACAAAATTAGGGTCTTTAGATATTGGGCCAGATGGCCCAACATTAAGAGTTGCTTTTAATGAATTTTTGAAAAATAAATTTGATAATTATTTACATAAACATCCCAATACCGCTGAAGCNTTACTTATAAGAATAAATCAATCTGAAAANGAACGTAAAGAATTGGCTGGNATAAGAAAAATTGCTGCAAAAAGNAGTAAGAAGGCTAATTTGCATAATAAAAAATTAAGAGACTGTAAATCACATTATAATGATAAAAAAGAGACAGAAAATACATTAAAATCTACAATATTTATTACTGAAGGTGATTCAGCTAGTGGTTCCATTACTAAAGTTAGAGATGTTTATACTCAGGCTGTATTTAGTTTAAGGGGTAAGCCATTAAATTCTTTAGGTTTAAAAAAGAAGGTTGTTTACGAAAATGAAGAGTTTAATTTATTACAACATGCGCTTAATATTGAAAATGGAATTGATGGATTAAGATATAGTAGGGTAGTAATAGCTACTGATGCAGATGTTGATGGTATGCATATTAGATTGTTGCTCATTACTTTCTTTATACAGTTTTTTCCTGAATTAATTAAAAAGGGTCATTTATATATTTTGGAAACCCCTTTATTTCGTGTTAGAAATAAAAAAGAAACAATTTACTGTTACTCAGAAGATGAAATGTACAAAGCTAAAGACAAACTTGGAAAAAATCATGAAATCACAAGATTCAAAGGTTTAGGTGAAATATCTCCTATTGAATTTAAAACTTTTATAGGTGAAGATATGAAATTAGAGCCTATAATAATAGATCAAGAAAAAGATATTAATGATGCTGTAACGTACTTTATGGGTAAAAATACACAAGATAGACAAGAATTTATTATTGACAATCTAAAATATGAAGAGTTAGATACTGGTAATGAATAATAAAATGAAATATTTAGATAAGTTTTATGAAGAATGGTTCTTGGATTATGCTTCTTATGTTATATTAGAAAGGGCTGTGCCTAAACAGGAGGATGGCTTAAAACCTGTCCAAAGACGTATACTTCATTCCATGTATGAAATGCATGATAATAGATTTCATAAAGTTGCAAATATAATAGGTCATTCAATGAAGTATCATCCTCATGGCGACGCCTCTATTGGAGATGCTTTAGTTAACCTTACACATAGAAGTATGCTTATAGAAACTCAAGGAAATTTTGGTGATATAAGAACTGGTGACAAAGCTGCTGCTCCTAGATACATAGAAGCTAAACTGTCAAATTTTGCAATTGATGTGGCTTTTAATAAGAGATTAACAGATTTTCAAGATTCATATGACGGAAGAAATAAAGAGCCAATTACGCTTCCTATGAAATTTCCTTTACTATTACTAAATGGTGTAGAAGGCATTGCTGTAGGACTGTCTACTAAAATATTGCCCCATAATTTTAGGGAGCTAATAAAAGCTTCAATTTCTATTCTGAATGAAAAACCGTTTAAGGTATATCCTGATTTTGAAAATGGTGGGTTGATTGATGTGGAGCAATATAAAAAAGGCAAAAAAGGTGGTAAAATAAGAATTAGAAGTGATATAGAGGTCTCTGGTAAAGATCAAATAATAATTAAAAGTGTACCATATTCTGTTAATACAGGTTCATTAATTGACTCTATAATAAAAGCTAATGATAATGGTAAAATAAAGATTAAAAATATTGAGGACAATACTGCTGAAGTTATAGATATAACAATTAATTTACCTAAAGGTATATCTCCAAATAAAACTATTGACGCTCTTTATTTATTTACTCAATGTGAAGTTTCTATCTCACCTAATTGTTGCGTAATTAAAAATAACAAGCCAGTATTTTCTGATATTAATCAAATGCTTTTAGATTCTGTTGACCAAACTAAAAGTCTTCTTAAAAAAGAGTTAGAGTTAGATAAACAAGATTTAGAAACAAAATGGCACCTATTAAGCCTTGAAAAAATATTTATTGAAAATAAAATATATAGATTAATAGAAAACGCAGATTCTTGGAATTTGGTTATTGATATAATAGATAAAGCCTTGGTTCCGTTTACTAATAATCTAAAAAAAGAAATTACTAAAGATGATATTATCTATCTTACAGAACTAAAAATAAAAAAGATTTCAAAATATGATATAGATAAAACAGAAGAAAAACTTAAAAAACTTGAAAGTGACTTGGATGAGGTAGTAAATAATATTTACCATATAACAGAATACTCTATTAGGTTCTTTGAAATGATATATGAAAAGTATGGTGCTAATAAAGAAAGAAAAAGTAAAATTGAAAAATTTGATACAATTAAAATTAAGCAGGCAGCACTTACAAATAAAAAATTATATATAGATTATAAAGAAGGTTTTTTTGGATTTTCTTTAAAAGGAAACGATTTTTTATGTGAATGTTCAGAATTTGACGATATTATTGCATTTAAACAAGATGGTACATATGTCGTAACTAAAGTGGGAGACAAGAAATTTTTAGGTAAAAACATTGTTTATGCGGGTTTATGGAAGAAAAATGATAGACATATGATTTATAATGTAGTTTACTTAAATAAAAATAATAGCACATCTTATATTAAAAGATTTTCAATTGAATCTATTTTAAGAGATAAAGAATATTTAATTTCAAAAAATATAGAAAATGCTAAAATATTGTACATAACAGGAAACCCTAATAGTGAATCTGAAAAGATTAAAATAAATTTACATTTTAAAGCTAAAGTAAATAAAAAAGAATTTGAATACGATTTTAATGAAATTTTAATTAAAAGTAAATTATCAAAAGGAAATATTCTATCAAAACATCCTATTAGAAAAATTATACAATCAGAAATGGGTAGTTCAACTTTTGGTGGAAAAAAAGTTTGGTTTGAAGAAAATATAGGTAAACTTAATTTTGATGAAAGAGGAAGTCTTCTTGGTAGATTTGAAACAGATGATAAAGTTTTAATAATTTACAAGTCAGGAGATTATGAAATAGCATCTTTAGATCTTAATAGAAGATTTAATTATTCTGAAATTGATTTATTTCAAAAGTATAATAAAAATATAATTACATGTTTACATTATGTTGGAGAAAAAAAATCTTATTATTTAAAAAGATTTAGAATAGAAACGAATCAATCCAATAGATTATTTTCTTTTATAGATGACTCTAGGGCATCTAAATTTATTAAGTCTACTATTAATACAAATTCTACTTTAAGTTATAAATTCAGGTTAAAAAATGGAGATAGAAAAGAGAAAGACATCTTAGTTAATGATTTTATAGATATAAAAGGTTGGAAAGCTACTGGAAATAAAATACCTACATCGCTGCATATGAGTAGTTTTGTTTTTATTGATGGCAAAATTGAAGATTTGAAAGATAAAAATAATAATAATGATAAAAAAAATATTTCTAAAAAATCAGACGTAGCTAATTCATCTAATAATGATTTAACTTTATTTTGAAAGAGAGATAAGTGATTGAAAACAATAATTGAACCATTTAGAATAAAATCAGTAGAACCAATAAAATTAAACACCTCTAATGAAAGGGTTGGTATACTCGAGTCTGCATTTAATAATTTATTTTTAATTAATGCAAAAGATGTTATAATTGACCTGTTAACAGACTCAGGTACAGGAGCAATGAGTAGTCAACAATGGGCAGGAGTTATGCTTGGCGATGAATCTTATGCTGGTAGTAATAGCTTTATATTTTTTGAAAAAACTATAAAAGAAATGATGGGATTTAAAAATATTATTCCTACTCATCAAGGACGCGCTGCAGAACGTATTTTATTCTCAACTATGGTAAAAGATGGTGATTACATACCAAGTAATAATCATTTTGATACTACGAGGGCAAACGTTTTAGAGGTGGGGGCTCACCCTTATGATTTAGTTTGTTCAGAAGCTAAAGATTTTAATAGTTCTTACCCTTTTAAGGGAAATATGGATATTGAAAAACTTAACGCTTTTATAAAAGATAAAGGTGTAGAAAAAATACCTTTAATTATGTTAACTATTACTAATAATACAGGTGGTGGGCAACCAGTGTCTATGGAAAATATAAGATCAGTATCAAAACTTGCTAGGGAGCATAAGATACCTTTTTATCTTGATGCCTGTAGATTTGCAGAAAATGCATATTTTATCAAATTAAATGAAAAAGGTTACTCAAATAAATCAATTAAAGAAATTGTAAAAGAAACATTTTCATATGCTGACGGTTGTTCAGTTAGCGCAAAAAAAGATGCAATCGCTAATATTGGAGGTTTTTTATGTACCAATGATGATAATTTAGCAAAAAAGAAAAAGGATTTATTGATTCTTACTGAAGGCTTTCCTACGTACGGAGGTCTTTCTGGTAGAGATTTAGAAGCTGTTGCTTATGGATTAAAAGAAGTAATTGAGGAAGATTACTTACAATATAGAATAGAGTCTACAAAATATTTAGGTAAAAAATTAAATGAATTAGGTATTCCTATTATAAATCCACCGGGAGGTCATGCTATATATATTGACGCTCAAAAGTTTCTTCCACATATACCTATACAACATTTTCCAGGCCAAGCCTTAGCTTGTCAGATGTACATTGAGGGTGGTATTAGAACATCTGAAATAGGTAGTTTAATGTTTGGTGGAAAAGATAAGGATGGAAAAATATTTTATGCCCAAAATGAATTAGTTAGATTAGCGATACCTAGAAGAACATATACTCAAAGTCATATTGATTATGTTATAGAAGTTATGGCTTCAATAAAAGATAAATCCCATAAAATAAAGGGACTTAAAATAATCTATGAAAGCAGAACATTAAGACACTTTACAGCTAAACTTGAAAGGGTTTAATATGAGTCTAGACATTACATATCCTGAAATTAATAATGAAATTATAAAAGAACATGGAATTAGTGAAAGTGAATATGCATATATAAAAGATATTTTAGGAAGAAATCCTAATTATGTGGAGTTAGGTATATTTTCGGTTATGTGGAGTGAACATTGTTCTTATAAAAGTTCTATTAAGATGTTAAAAACATTACCCCGTTCAGGAGATAAATTACTAGTTGATGCTGGAGAAGAAAATGCTGGCTTAGTTGATTTGGGTGATAATTTAGCGACGGCTTTTAAAATAGAATCACATAATCATCCATCTGCTGTTGAACCTTATCAAGGTGCTGCGACAGGAGTTGGTGGTATTATGAGAGATATTTTTACTATGGGCGCAAGACCTATTGTGTCAATGAATTCATTGAGATTTGGTTCTCTTACTAATAATAGAAATAGATTTCTACTAGACCATGTTGTAAAAGGTGTAGGTGATTATTCAAATTGCCTTGGTATTCCAACATTAGGTGGAGAAGTAGTGATTGAAGAAAGTTATTCAGGAAACCCATTAGTGAATGCTTTTTCATTAGGTATAGTAGATACAAAATATACTGCTAGCGCTATTGCTGAAGGTGTGGGTAACCCTGTTTTTATAGTTGGAGCCAAAACAGGTCGAGATGGAATACATGGAGCGACATTTGCTTCTGATGAACTAACAGAAGAATCTGAATCAAAAAAATCGAATGTTCAAGTAGGGGACCCTTTTACTGAAAAATTATTATTAGAGGCTACACTTGAAATGTGTAAGAAAGATTGGCTAGTTGGTGTTCAAGATATGGGAGCAGCAGGAATTACATGTTCAAGTTCAGAAATGTCTGCAAAAGGAAAAGTTGGGATAAAAGTAGATCTTGATAAAGTGCCTTTAAGAGAAGATGGAATGAATGCCTATGAGATTTTATTATCTGAATCACAAGAAAGAATGCTTGTTGTCATAAAAAAAGGTTATGAAAAAGAGTTGTCTGCTATATATGAAAAATGGGATTTACTTTGCTGTGAAATTGGAATAGTAACAAACACAAAAAACTTTGAGGTTTACTCAAAAAGTAAGCTCGTTGCAAACATCCCTGTTGATTCTCTCGTTCTAGGTGGAGATGCGCCACAATATGATATGCCGTATTCAGAGCCATCATACTACAAACAAGTAAACTCTTTAAATATTGACAGTCTTACTTTAAATAATAATTTTAACAAAAATTTAATAACATTGCTATCAACTCCAAATATAACAAATAAAAGTTATGTCTATAATCAATATGATTCGACTGTAAGAACAAATACAGTTTATGGACCTGGTCAAAGCGCAGGGGTAATACGAATTAAGGATACAAATAAAGGTTTAGCTGTTAGTACAGATTGTAATGGTAGATATGTTTATTTAGACCCTAAAAAGGGTGCTATGATTGCTGTAGCTGAAGCTGCTCGTAATGTTGTGTGTGCAGGTGGGGAACCACTTGCTATTACAAACTGTTTGAATTTTGGAAACCCAAAAGACCCAGAAATATACTGGCAATTCAGACAGGCTGTTCTTGGTATGGGTGAAATGTGCAGGGCTTTAAAAACACCTGTTACAGGAGGGAATGTTAGTTTTTATAATGAAAATACTGAAGGTGCTGTATATCCAACACCTGTAATAGGTATGGTAGGGCTTATAGATGACATATCTAAAACTACTTCTATTACTTATAAAGACCCTGGTGATTTTATTGTATGTTTAGGGGCATTAAATCCTACATTAGGAGGATCAGAATACCTTAAAACAATACATGGTAAAATTGAAGGACCAATTCATAACTTTGACATTAAATCTGAACTTGACGTACAAGAATTATGTTTATACGCCATAAAAAATAGTTTAATTAATTCAGCTCATGATATATCAGATGGTGGTTTATCAGTAAATATATCTGAATCGATACTTTTTTCTGAAAATAATATAGGTGCAGAAATTAATTTTTCAAGAAAAGTAAGAACTGATGAGCTTCTTTTTGGCGAATGTCAAAGTGTAATTATTGTTACTGTCAAAGAAAAAGATTTACATTCTTTAATTGAAAAAGCACAAGAATTAAATGTGTATACTCAAACTATAGGAAAGGTCACAGATTCTTGTGATTTAAAAATTAATGATTTAATTGATGTGAAGAAAAATAAACTGAAAACTGCATATTTTGATTCACTTGAAAAAATTATGAAAGCATAATGATAATTTTTTAATAATTATTGTTCAAAAAAAATAGAGCTATGTTTTTTTAGTATTTCTATAGAATCTTTATGAATGTAACCGTTTGAGGCTATAATTCTTTTGCCTGATTCTGGGTATTTAGATCCATCCCAATCAGTTACGGTTGCACCAGCTTCTTCAGCAATCAATGAACCAGCACAAATATCCCAAGGTTTTAAATTAAATTCGTAAAATGCTTCAAAGCGTCCCATACCAACAAAACATAGGTCTAAAGATGCAGCTCCTAACCTTCTAACTCCTTGAGTTTTAGAATAAAAATCTTTAAATATAGAGAAAGATTTTTCCCATTTTTTATCGTGTAAATATGGGAAACCTGTTACTATAAGAGATTTACTTAAAGTATTAGTTGAAGATGATTTTATTTTTTTTTCATTTAAATAAGCACCTTTTTTTATACTAGCACTAAACATTTTATCTGCTGCTGGATTATATACTACTCCTATTACAGTTTTATTTTTGTATTGTAAGCCAATAGATACGGCGAATATAGGTAGGTTATGTACAAAGTTTGTAGTACCATCAAGTGGATCAATAACCCATTTAAAGTCACTATTTTTTTCTTCTTGAGTAGCTTCTTCTGCAATTATCTTATGATTAGGAAACTTTTTTAAAATAGAATTAATAATTAATTGTTCAGATTCTATATCTGCGTTAGTAACAAGATCTATAGATGTTGTTTTTTGATTAATTGAATTCAGATTACCAAAATATTTTGATAATATTTTTCCTGAATCAAATGCTAATTCTTTAGTGAAAGCTAAATATTCAGTGAAATCTTTCATTTATTTATAGACTTTAAATTCTCCGTTATTATATTTACTCCAGTATTCATTTAATTTATCTTTTAATAACGGTAATAGGAATAAGCATCCAATAATATTTGGGAATCCACAAGATAAAATCATCATATCTGAAAAATCAATAACATTCCCTAGAGAAGCTATAGATCCTAAGACAATACAACTTAAATACATTCCTTGATAAACTTTAATAGAGGATGAGCCAAATAAATATTTCCAACCCTTATCTCCGTAATAATACCATGATATCATTGTGCTAAAAGAAAATAGAAAAACAACTATTGATAAAATATATGGAAACCAAGAAATTGTAGTTCCAAATGCTGCAGAAGTTAATTCAGCTCCGTTGATACCACCACCAACTTTATATAAAGGGTTAGCATCAGCAGTTATAAGTATGACAGAGGCTGTCATAAAACAAACTATAATAGTATCTATAAAAGGACCAATCATTGCTACAATTCCTTCTCTTACTGGTTCATCTGTTTTAGCAGCGGAATGTGCTATAGATGCAGACCCAACACCACCTTCATTGCTAAATACAGCTCTTTTAACACCAGTAACTAGTGCGCCTATAAAGCCTCCGTAAGCTGCATCTGGTGCAAAGGCTTGATTAAAGATTGAGGATAGAACAAAAGGGAGTTTTTCCAAATTTGTTAATATAACGAATAGAGATGCACCCACATAAAGAACAACCATTAAAGGAACAATCTTTTCTGTTGTTTCACCAATCCTTTTTATTCCACCAACAATTACAATACCTACTAATATAGCAAGGATCATTCCATATAAATAATTAGGTAAACCAATTAATTTTCCAAATAATTCATATGATTGATTAGCTTGAAACATGTTGCCACCTCCAAAAGCACCTCCAATAATAAATATAGCATATATAGCTGCTAAAATTTTACCTAATGTTCCATAACCTTTTTCTGTTAAACCATAGTTTAAATAATACATTGGACCACCACTAACAGAGCCATCATCTTCTATCTTTCTGTATAGTTGACCTAATGTAGCCGAAACAAACTTTGCAGACATACTAAAAAAAGCAATGAAAACCATCCAAAAAACGGCACCTGGACCACCTAATGAAACAGCAACAGCCACACCTGCAATATTACCTAATCCTATTGTGGCAGATAATGCGGATGTTAGTGCTTGAAAATGACTAATTTGGCCCGTATCATTTGGATTATCATATTTACCTTTTATTATATCAATAGAATGTTTAAATCCTCTTATATTAATAAAATTAAAATAAAATGTAAAAACTAAACCTCCAAACATCAATACCAACGTTATTAATGGGAATCCATATATTTGATAAAATAAAATAGGGGCAAGCTTTTCAACTAAAAACCCAAAAGCATCGTTTATACTATTCATAGATCTCCTTAAAGTTTTGTTTCTTTAACAGTTTTCTTTACTGCATTTAATGTTTTTTCTAACTCAGTTTTTTCTGAAGATTTTAAATTAAATTCTAAAATCTTTTCAATTCCATTAGAACCAATTACTGTTGGAACACCAATAAAAAATCCATTTACGTCAAATTCACCTTCACATAAAGCAGCGCAAGGAAGAACTCTTTTTTTATCTTTAAGATAAGATTCTGCCATTTCTATAGCTGATGCTGCAGGAGCATAATAAGCAGATCCATTTCCAAATAATTTTACGAGCTCACCACCACCAAACCTTGTTCGTTCAACAATAGAATCCAGTCGTTCTTTTGAAATTAATTCTTCTGCAGGAATCCCCCCGATTGTAGCAAGTCTTGTTATAGGAACCATAGTATCTCCGTGCCCCCCTAAAACCATGCATTGTATATCCTGTTTAGAATAACCTGTTTCCATAGCTAAGAAAGTTTTAAATCTTGTACTATCTAAAACTCCAGCCATTCCAACAACTTTATTTTTTGTAAAACCTGATACTTTATAAAATGAATAAACAATAGCGTCAATAGGGTTAGATAAAACTATTACAAAAGCATTAGGAGCATATTTTTTTACATTGTTTGCAACATCAGTAATAATTTTAATATTTATGTCAAGTAAGTCTTCTCTATTCATTCCGGGTTTTCTTGGAATACCTGCAGTTATTATTACTACGTCAGAATCTTTTAGATCTTCAGGATTTGAAGAACCTACTATATTACTATCATGCCCATCTAATGGCGTAAGTTGCGATATATCTAATGCTTTACCCTTTATCATACCTTCAGCATTTGGTATATCATAAATTACAACGTCACCAAGCTCTTTCTGTGCACACAATAGAGCAAGATTTCCACCAATTTGACCACCACCAATTAAGCTAATTTTTTTTCTAGACATTACTACTCCTGTTTTTATATCGAAAAATACATATGCATAAAATAAAGTAAATTTTAATAAAATCTTAATTTATATTTAACCTAATTTATATAATAACTTTTAATGGAATAAAAATGGAAACATCTCAAATAAAAAAACTTAAAGCTCTTTCTCACAATTTAAAACCTAGTATAAATATAGGTAAGGAAGGTGTTAATGAGGGTGTTATTCAGTCTATTAAGGAACATCTTGAACGTTTCGAATTAATTAAAATTAAATTTCAGAAAAATAAAAACTCAAAAGTTGATTTAGCTAAACACATAGTAAGCTCTACAGAAAGCTCACAAATATCTATAATTGGTAATATATTAATTATTTTTAAAGTGTCTTCTAATATGAAATATCGTCAGATAAAAATATAAAAAAGCCAAATTGTCATATATATACTGACATTTTTACATTATATTAAGTATAAAACCCTATTGGTATTTATTTTGCATCCTTTTAGTTGTTAATGACATTTAAATAAAAGGAGAAATAAATGAAATTAGTTAACTGGAATACAAACAATGACATATTTAATATGATTGATAAATTCGACAATTATTTTAATAATAATATTGAGCATAATTATATAAAAACAAAATCTAATTCAATATTTAATGAAAATGATAAATCGTATTTTTTAATATTAGAGATGCCTGGTTTTGATAAATCAAACATAGATTTAACTATTAATGAAGATATAATTAATATTGCCGCTCAAAGAAAAAATATTGAGTCTTTGTCTAACGATAAATTTATTAATTATCAACAATCATACTATTTACCTGAGAATGTTCAGATAGATAAAATAAAAGCTAAATCTAAAAATGGTATTTTAAGTATAGAAATACCTAAGTTAAAAAAAGTTAAAAAAGATATAAAAAAAATAGATATTATATAATTTTTTTATATTTTCTTTACTATTAAAAAGGGGCATTTTTTTTGCCCCTTTTTTAATTAAAAGATTAATAAATTAGTAATATAAATTAAGGTGTTTCTTTTGTATTCTAAGATTAGTAAAAATATTCTTAAAAACTCTATATCAATATTGACTGTTATATTTTTTATTACAGCAATTTTCTTCTATATAGCATTTATTTCAGATAATAAATTAAGAGTTGATTTTTCTCTAGAACAAATGTTTCCAACAAGAGATGTTGATAGGGATGATTATGATCAATTTAAGGAAGTGTATGGTAGGGAAGATAATGTTATGTTTATCACTCTTACTAATGGAAATATCTTTTCAGATATAAACTTATCAATTCTTGAATTATTAACATATAATTTTTCTGAAATTGACCATATAGATTATGCTTTTAGTCTAGGAAGTTTATGGGATGATGGGGATGGAATAATAGGTGAAGAATTGACCTCCAATGAAAGATTTAAAAAAATAAAAGCAAATAATATATATTCAAATTTATTATCGAAAGACAATAAAAGTTCATTAATAGTTATTGGTATAAAAGAAAATATTTACTCACATCAAACAAGAAAAAAAATATTATATCAAATTGATGAAATAATAGATTCTTATAAATTTAATTTAGAAAGTATTAAATCTGGAGATGTTATCTTTACAAACAAAAATGTTCTATCTGAATATTCTGTAGGTAATTATTCAGCCTTACAATCAATCATAGATGACATTTATCAATACAACAAACAAACAAATAGCTTTGGTTCTGACCTTTCAATAAGGTCGATAAACGATTGTTATAATATTGTGAATGAAAACTCTAGCGTAGATATTCAATTAACTCTTGAAGATATTAATAAAAATTGTGATAATCCTATTCTAATATCCAGGGATCTCAAAAAAAGTAAAATAATTTTATCTACAAATATACTAATTGATAGAATGTTTATAAAAAATTTAGAAAATATAATTGAGGAAAATGAGTTTGTAAGATATTCAAGTTGGGAGTGGCACGAGGCAGGGCTCCCAATATTAAGAACTAGATATGTTGAATTAGTTGAATACGAAAGGTCAATATTTATTCCTCTAGCTTTTTTGATTGCAGCTTTAACCTTAATTTGGATATTCAGACAAATACGTATGTTAATTATTGCTTTAACTTCAATTATGGTTTCACTTGTTTGGGTTTCAGGTATAATGTCTCTTGCTAATATTTCAATTAATGTGATATCTTATTTAACTTTTAATTTATTAATGATTATAGGTGTTTCAGATGCAATACATCTATTGATGAAATATCATGAAGAAATCAATAAAAATAAAAATAAAAAAGAAACCCTTGAAATTGTTATAGAAAAAATAGGTTCTGCATTATTTTTAACAAGCTTTACAACAGCTGTTGGTTTTATGTCTTTATCAATAACAAATATCCGAATACTACAAGAATTTGGAGTAATTATGGGTGTAGGTATAGGTATCTTATTTATTATTACAATAATGATAATGCCTATTATGCTATATTATATTAAAATACCTAAAGCTGAACATATTGATAGATTAATCCTTAAAAGAAAGAAAAGTTTATCATTTCAATCCTTAAAAGCAGTTCAAGGTTACCCTAGGGTTATTATAATATGCAGCATATTTATTATTTCATTATCAATATATGGGCTAACATTAATAGATTCAAATGTAACTGTTTTAGGTGATTTAAAGCCAACTAATAAGTTATATAAAGATATAACATTTGTAGAAAACAATTTTGGAGGTACATTACCTCTAGAAATAATCGTTTCACCTACAGGTATTCCTCTTTCTAAAGATTTGTATATTAAAAGTAATACAATAAATTCTATTGATGATTCAAAATTTTATGAAAAAATTAATTTATTTATGTTAAAGCTTGCAGAATTTAAAAGTATTAAATCAGTTAGTGGTTATTGGGATATAGATGGAGATATTAATCCGCAACAATCAAAATATACAAATAAAGATAGAAATGAAATTAGAATTTCATGTGGAATAGAAAACATAGACTCAGATACAGCTGATTTATTGAAAAGTAATATCAAATTAATTTATAATGATATTTTTGAAAATGAAACTGGATTAAAAATTACTGGAAGTACTTTATTAGCTTTGAAAATGAACCGTTATCTAATAAAAAGTTTATTAAATAGTTTCATAATTGCATTTATAGTTATATTTATTTCAATGAATATTTTATTTAGATCAGTAAAACTTTCATTAGTGTCAATTATTCCTAATGTGATACCTTTGTTATTTGCTGGCGGAATAATGGGATTTTTTGGTATTGAACTCAGACCAGCAACTGCAATGACGTTTTCTATTGCATTAGGTATAGCGGTTGATGATACTATACATTTTTTATCTAGATTTAGATCAGAATTTCTTTTAACTAAAAATCATGAAAAATCTACTACTACTACTATATTAACTACAGGAAGGGCTATTATTGGAACAAGCATAACTCTGGGCATGGGTTTTCTTGTATTATTGTTTTCAAATTTTAAGCCTAATTATGAGTTTGGTATCTTGGCTACTATAATATTAATGATTGCATTAGTATCTTCTTTGATTTTACTTCCAGCTCTTATTAATATTATTAAACCTTTAAATAAGTCTTATGAATAAAATGAAAATATATACTGATAAAGATCTTAAAAATGATTTAATTATTAATAAAAAAATTGGTGTAATTGGTTATGGAAATCAAGGTAGAGCTCAAGCATTAAATTTATTAGATTCAGGTTTAAATGTATCAATTGGTTTAAGAGCTAGTAGTAAGTCTATTTCGGTAGCTAAAAAAGATGGTTTTAAAAACATAGATACAATAGAAGAGATTGTTAAAAAATGTGATTTATTATGTTTTATGATACCAGACGAAGAAATACCTAATGTATATAAAAATAATATAAATAAATACTTACGCCCAGGCCAAATATGTCTTTTCGCACATGGTTATTGTATTCATTTTTCCAAAATTAAAATTCCAAAGTTTATAGATGTTATAATGGTTGCTCCNAGCGGNGCGGGTAAAATTGTTAGAGAAAAATATATAAATAACAGTGGTGTTCCTAACTTAATTGCTGTNCATCAAGATTATTCAAAAAATGCNTTTGATATAGCGTTGTCATACAGTAAGAATATTGGTGGAACAAAGGTAGGTTGTTTTTTTTCTTCATTTGAAGAAGAAGCAATTACAGATATCTTTGGCGAACAAGCAATTCTAACAGGTGGATTACCAAAGCTAATAAGTGCCTCTTTTGATGCTTTAGTTGAATCTGGATATAGCCCTATAGTAGCTTGGTTTGTGTGTTATTATGAAGTTAAATCAATTATTGATTTGTTCCATGAAGACGGCTTTGAATTTTTGAATAACTCAATAAGTAATATTGCTGAATATGGGGGAGCGACTAGAGGTGATATTTTAATTGATGATTCAGTAAAAATCAAAATGAAAAAAATGATCAAACAAATTCAAAGTGGAGATTTTGTAAAAGAATGGGATAAAGAGCAACATAAAAAACTAACCCTTAAATCAAATCGAAAAAAAATAAAAAGTTCAAATATAGAACAGATGAATAAAAAAATGTTAAAAATCTTATTTAAAAAATAATTTAATTGGGAACTATTTATTATTTGACACATTATTAATTTATAAGTAGTTACACTAAATAAAGGAGTTTGTAATGAGTTTTTTTAATTATTTAATATTAATAATATCAATATCATCTTTTTGTATATCTAATGTAAAAGGTGTTAATGCATCAAAAGAACCTTTTTCTTTCCAAAAAAAGAATACAGGCTTAGTAAAGTCATCTCAAAATAAAGATTTAAAAATTGAACTTACAAAGCTTGAAGAAGATTTTAAATCTGACTATGATGAAATTAAGACCCATTACAAAGAAAAGATATTATCATTAAAAGAACTTCAAAAATCGGAAGTTAAGGGTTTAAAAAAGAATTACAATAATCGAAGAAGAGCTATTTATAAAAAATATGGTGTAAAACCTCCTAAAATAGACAAGAATTCTAGTAGTGGTACAGATTTATACAAACCTACAAAAGAGAGTAATATGATGAAAAAAACACCATTACAAAAACCAACTAAATAATTCATTATTTGCAATAAAAACCCTCTAAATACTTGTTTACTTCATTTGTTGTCTTCCTTTTTAATAATTTAGAGGGTTTTTTTTATTAATTACGGTAAATTATAGTAATAAATTATTGGTTTTTTTTATGAGATTTTGGACATTTTTAATTTCTATGATGCCCGTAGGGGAGTTAAGGTTCTCTGTACCCTTTGGTATATTTGCAGGTTTACATTGGACTGAGGCTTTAATNTTCTCACTTATTGGTAATTCATTAATCGCTNTNATATTGATCTATATCATCAATTATTTTACCATAGATACNATTACAATTTTTCTTGAAAAAATACCTCTAATTGGTAAGATTTTTAAAAAATGGCACAATAAAGCAATCGAAAAAAGTAAGAAAATTAATAACTGGTCATATACAGGCTTAGCTTTATTTGTTAGCATTCCTTTNCCTATTACTGGTGCATGGACAGCTTTATTAATTGCTAGTTTTTTGAATTTAAAACCCTTCAAATCATTTATCTACATAACTATTGGATTATTTGTAAGCGGTACTATCATAACNATCATTTGTGTAAATTTTTCAAATTTGATGGAATATATTTTTATAAATAAAGAACAGATTAAGATCTTTATTGATTCATTATCATAANNACTAGGAGAGAAATGTTAGAAAGTTTAAATAAATATAAAAATTCATTTAAGTATTATACTGAGCTAAGAGTTCAAGAAAATAGAAGTTTTAGAATTGGTTTATTAAATGGAAGTTTAGTTACTAATAATCAATCCGTAGAAAGTGGTGTATCTTCAAGAGTGTTTAAAGAAGGTGATTGGGGTTTTAGTTCTAATGCTGAAATTAATAATAATTCAATAGAGANAGTTATCAAAGCATCTAGTGAAAATGTATCCTTTCTAAATAGTAGAAATAAAAATAGATGTGGCATTTTACTTCCTGAAGATATTTTTAATTATGAATTTAATCTAACTACAAAGAAAGCTAAAAATTCAAATAGTTATTGGATATCATTCATNCAGGATTTAGACAACTATATTCTTAATAAGTATAAAAATATTTCTTCAAGAAAAATTTTTATAAGNAATTTAGATATGGAAAAAAATTTACTTACATCAGGAGGTTCNGAATCCTATTCTATGACGCCTCGCTCGTTAATATATATTATTTTAACTACAGAAATAAATGGTGANCCTGTTGAANTAATGGATGTATTTGGGGGGCTTGGACAGCTCGAAGATAATTTTAATAATGTTGAAACTTTTTATCCAAAGATAGATATTTTAGTTGAAAAACTAATGAAGAAATCNCTTGGAGTTCATGCAAAAGCTGGATATCATGATGTTGTTTTAGATGCAGATTTAGCTGGTATTTTAGCTCATGAAGCTATTGGTCATACTACAGAAGCTGATCTTGTTATGGGAGGTTCAGTTGCAGGNGATTACCTTAATAAAACAGTNGCTAGTNATATGGTTAACNTAATTGATTATGCGCATTCTGTAAATAATGAAATTTGTCCTGTACCTGTTTACGTCGATGATGAAGGTACTAAAGCTCAAGATGTANCTATTATTGAAGATGGTATATTAAAAAGTTTTATGCACAATAAAGATAGCGCTCATGAATTAAATATGAATATTACTGGAAATGCAAGAGCATACAAATATTCTGATGAACCACTAATAAGNATGAGAAATACAGCAATAACACCTGGTAANGACAAATTAAACGATATGATATCATCTATTGATGATGGTTACTATTTGACAACAAGTAGCAATGGACAGGCTGACTCTACAAGTGAGTTTATGTTTGGTGTAGTTATGGGTTATGAAATAAAAAATGGTCAAATAAAACAAGCAATTAAAGATACAACAATTTCTGGTATTGCTTTTGATGTTTTAAAAACAGTTTCAATGATATCTAACGAAATGGTATGGAGTTCTGGTGGTATGTGTGGAAAAAAACAAATAATACCAGTAGGAATGGGTGGACCAGCNATTAAATGCAAGCTAAACATTGGAGGTCGCTAAATGAATTTAAAAGAAACTTTATCTTATGCATTAGATAAGCTTTTAGATGCAGGTATGAACCATGTAGAAGGCGGTATTAATGAATACGAAAAAAAAGAATTGAATATTGAGTCTGGAAAAATGTCTTTATTTAGAACTACATTTAGTAATTCTATAAGCTTAGAAGCTATTAAAGATTTAAAACAAAGCTCAATAAGTGTAAATAAAATAGATAAAAAATCTGTAGATATAGCAATAACATCTTTAATTGAAAGTGTTAATTCTTCACAAGTAGATGAAGCCAATGCTATATCTGAGAATCAAACAAATGAAATTTTTTCAAAAGGTCAATTAGTACCTGATTTAGATTTAATGTATGATAGAGTAGAGGATTTTAATAAGCATGTTAAAAATGACTATAAAAAAATAATTCTTGAAGCTGTTACTTTAGATCACAATACTTCAAAAACTTATATTGCTAATTCTAATGGTGTTGATTATGAGNTTAATAAAGGTCTTTATGGATTTTCAGCAATGTTTACAGCTAAAGATGGTTCTAATACATCTTCTTTCAACTATACAGGAGTTAACAGATTAAAATTAGATAACGATTTTAAAAATCAAGGATANATATCTGATCTTATGCNNCAATCAGAAGAGCAGATCAAATCATTTCCTATAAAAAATAAATTTGTTGGCCAAGTTATTGTTACGCCACATTGTTTGCCNGATTTTNTATCTTTTATTGATAGCAGTATTAGTGATAGCTCATTAATATCAGGAACCTCAATATATAAAAACAAAATTGGTGATAAAATAACTAGTGATATTTTTTCACTTTCTTCAAACCCAATTGATGATAGGATTGATTCAGGATATTTTTTAACAGGTGATACTTATAAGGCTAAAAATACAGATATTGTAAAAAAAGGGGTTTTAAATACACATTTACTTTCTTTGTATGGGGCAAAAAAGACTGGTGGAAAACGTGTATCAAATCAAGGGGGATGTTATATTGTTAATACTGGGTCTGAGTCATTAGAAAATATGATTAAAAATATAGATAAAGGTATTCTTTTATGTCGTTTTTCAGGAGGAAGTCCGAGCGATAATGGTGATTTTTCTGGGGTAGCTAAAAATAGTTATTATATTGAGAAGGGTAAAATAAAATTTCCTATAATAGAAACTATGGTTTCTGGGAACATAGCTCAGATGTTTATGAATATAAATTCTATATCAAAAGAAAGTGTTGATTTTGGTGACTCAATATTGCCATGGGTTAGTTTTGATGGTGTCACGGTTTCATGATAAAAAAGTTATTATTATTTTTGTTTGTATCTATCCTTTTTTGTAGGAATCATAATCTGAATAATTCTTTTAATGAATTTGGAATTTCTTTATTTAAAAATATAAATTCAAAGTCAGACTCAAGCTTTATGATTAGCCCTGCAAGTATTTCATATGCACTTATGATGGTTAATTATGGAGCGTCAGGTAATACTTCAGATCAAATTTTATCTACATTAAACGTAGATAAAGTTCATAAATCAAATTTTTTTATTAATCATTATCACGATATTGAATCTAAATTTCAAATCAATAATAGTATTTGGATTCAAGAGGATAAATGCTATGAACCAAATTTAAAATATGTTAATAATATTGATTCAATTTTTAAAGGACAAATATCATTTGTTAACTTTTATAAAAATAGATTATCAATTATTAATGAAATAAATAATTGGGTATACAAAAAAACCTTAGGAACTATAAATGAAATTGTTTCAGATAAAGATATAAAAGAAAATACAACTCTGGCAATTTTAAATTCTATTTATTTTAAGGACAGTTGGCAATTTCCTTTTGACACATCAAAAAGTGATTTAAATATATTTTATAGTAAAGATTATGAATCTAATATTACTTTTATGAATAAAAAAAATAAATATGCCCATTATAAAAACTCAAACTTTCATCTTTTGGAATTACCTTACAAAACAAATGATGTATCAATGCTAATTTTTCTTCCAGAAGCCAATCTTGATATAGATTTATTTCTTGATAATTTTAATCATTCATTTATAAACACTTCATTAGATAGTCTGCAATACGATTTAGGTAATATATCAATTCCAAAGTTTAAATTAGACTATTCGGTTCCATTGAAAGATTATTTATTGAAGATGGGTATAATTGATGCTTTTAGTCCTAATAATGCTAATTTTGATAAGTTTTGGGATTATAAAGATCAATGTAAGAAATATCCACCTATAAATTATATTGATGTAATAAATCATAAAAGTTTTATTAATATTGATGAGTATGGTACTGAAGCGTCAGCAGTAACAGCGGTTATTATAAATAGAGTAACATCAATCAGGCCTAATGATTATTTTACATTTAATGCAAACAGACCATTTGTATATCTAATTTATGATAAAAAAAATAACAGAATAATGTTTTTAGGTAAGTATACAGGCTAAAAGAATGCTTAAATTGTTTAGTAAAAAAAATAATAAAGATTTAAATATTCATTTTTTACATGGAAACTCATTCACTCCTAATTCGTACGTAAAATTACTCGATAATTTATCAAATCTTGGTCAAGTAAAAGTATCTTCACTTAGACCCTTATGGGATAAAAATAAAGCCTTAGATTTCTCTAACTGGGATATTTTTTTAAATGATTATTTAAAAAATATTAATAACGAACAGAAAATAATTGGAGTAGGGCACTCCATTGGTGGAAACATTTTATTAAAAGCGGCTTTGAAAGCTCCTCAAAAATTTGAAAAAATTATATTGCTTGACCCAACTTTTTTTATACCAACCCGAATAAGATTATGGAAAATAATTAGCTTTTTTAATTTACAGTCAAAATTTCTCCCATTAATAGATTATGCTGAAAACAAAAGAATGTCTTATGATAATATTGATCAAATGTATAATAATTATAGAAGATACAAAGTATTTTCAAAATTTTCAGACGAGGATTTAAAAATAGTAGTCAATTCTTTAATACGTAAAGAAGATAATAAGATTAAGTTACTTTTTAATAATAAATGGGATGCTCATATTTACAGAACAAGTTTGTTTAATGATATGTTTATTTGGAAAAATATAAAAAACTTAAAAATAAAATCTCTAATTATTAAAGCTGAGCACTCAGACGTTTTTTTAAAGAAAACATCTAATCTTTTATTAAAAAAAAATCCCAAAATTATAATTAAAACACTTAAAGATTCTGATCATTTATTTCCAATAAACAATCATAAAAAAACTTCCAATATTATAAATTCTTTTATATAAAATAATATTATTTTGGAACAATTAGAGTCAAATGATATTTAATAAATAATGAGAATAGAAAAAAATAAATGCTTTAGTTTAAGGTTAACATTTGCTAATTTATAATTATGAATAAAAATTTTTTACTAATTGCCCTAATATCTTTTGCTTTTTCAAACCAAAGCATCCTTTTATTGTATCCTGATGCAGATTTATCTAATACAGCAAAATTAAATGTAAGTGATGTAAATGCTATACATGAGTTATTTACAGATGGTTTTAAAACATATTCAAAATACGATATTATTACACCTTCTGATAATCCGATTTGTTATTCTTCTGAATGCGCACTTTCATTAGCTGAGGAATATTCTGCAGATCAGGTTGTAACAAGTAAAATAAGAGTATTGGGTTCTAAAATTATATTCACAGGAATGATTCAAAAAAATGATGGTTCCGATAATTTTGCAACAAGAATTACTGCCTTAAATGTTGAAGATATGGAAAATGCTAGTTATAGATTATCTAAATCTTTAATAAATAGAGATTCAATTGAAGATGTAGCAGATATTGATAATATCATTAAGGAAGAAGAAGTGGCTTCAAAAAGAAGAAAAAGTTTATATAGAGTAGGTCTTCATTTAGGTTATATCGTTCCTTTTGGGGGTAAAAATTACTACTATTTCGATGACGACAATCCAACTCCAAAATGGAACTCATTCCCACTTATTTTAGGCTACACACAAAACTGGGAATTAAAATCTAATAATACAATGATGCTGGATATAGGTCTTGGAATAAATTCTACTCCAACTTTTAAGATTGATTTCACTCATAATACTTTTAATAATAAATCTGATAACTCAATGTTCTATGGATATGGTATAGGCTGGCATGTGGGAATGGATCGATATCTTAGTAATCAAATTGATATGTTTGATAATCAAATTACGGTAGAAGAATCTAAATTAAGGCATGGCCCAGCACTGGTTGCTCAAGTTGGATACATTTTTATGAGAACATATAATACTAATATTATGACTAGAGCAAAATATCATTGTCAATTGTCTACATTAGATGGAAATATAGATAATGGTATAACATTTTCTCTAAGTTTCATTAGAAAAATTGAATCTAATAACAAGCGTGTTAATCAATCTAGAAGTAGAGATAGGGTAGAGTATCGCTTCCCTCTATTAGAGCTATTATTAAAGGCGACTTCAAATTAAATTTTATATAGTTTCAAAGTCTTACTTTTTATAAATTTCTACTATCAAATTTTACCTATATTAATGGAGTTATTTATGCCTTTGCGTTTTATTTTAATATTATCACTATTCATTTCATTGAATTTTTCTGCTTATTTAAAAAATGTTCCTCAAAAAATATTACAACCTGATGGAACATTTATAGAGGCTTTTTCATCTGGCGATGAATTTTATAATTGGGTGCACGATAATGAAGGATATACGATAGTAAGAAGTGAATTAGATGGGTTTTGTTACTACGCAAATGAAGATTTGTCTCCATCCAAATATAAAGTAGGAGAGATTAATCCTAATACAATTGGACTTAGAAAATGGATAAAATTACCAAAAGCGGATTATATTGCTATAAGAGATGAGTTTATAGAGAATGATATAAGAAGAACTCCAACATTAGGAACAGTAAATAATTTGAATGTTTTTATAAGATTTTCTGATGAGGATGAATTTTCAGGTAGTTTTACATATTATGATACACCTTTTAACTTAGAAGAAGGTCCTTCAATGAGACATTATTTTAAGGAAGTATCTTACGGTATGTTAGATGCTCCTACCACTCATTACCCGTTACCTAATGGTGAAAGTGTAATATCATATCAAGATGATTTTCCAAGAAATTATTATGAACCTTATAATGCTCAATCTAATCCAAATGGATATACGAATGATAGAACAGATAGAGAACATACATTACTTAGAAAGGCTATTCAATTTATTGAAGATGAAGTACCTGTAGATTTTGTCACAGATGGAGATAACGATGGGAGAGTTGATAATGTAACTTTTTTAGTTTATGGAAGTCCTGGTGCTTGGGCTGATTTACTATGGCCTCATAGATGGAGTCTTTATTCACAATATGTAACTATTCATGGCAAACAAGTATGGGATTATAATTTCAATATGGAAACAGGTGGTTATTTTACAGTAGGAACCTTATGTCATGAATTTAATCATTCTCTAAGCGCGCCTGATTTATATCATTATAATGAGACAGGAGCTCCGGTAGCTTGTGGAGGTTGGGATGTAATGGATGCTTCAGGTGATATGCCTGGTTATATGGGCGCTTTTATGAAAGCAAAATATGGTAGTTGGATTCAAGATACAAATGGTGATGGTCAAAGAAATTTATACGATATACCATTACTCGAGAGTCCAGGTGTTTATGAGTTAAATCCATTACATGATTCAACAAATTATGCTTATAGGCTTAGATCTCCGTATACTGATAATCAATATTTTATTGTTGAATATCGTTATAAACAAGGATTGTATGAATCTACAACTCCAGGTAATGATAATGGGCTTTTAGTATACAGAATTAATACTTGTTGTAGTGGAAATGCACAAGGACCGCCCGATGAGGTATATATATATAGACCTAATGGAGATGCTGATACAAATGGAAATCTAGGTCAGGCTATTTTTAGTTCAGACGTTGGAAGAACTAAAATTAACGACCAAACAAATCCTTCTGCATTTTTGTATCCAGGAAATTTAGGTGGAGGTAACACCTGTAATGATTCAGATGGATGTAATGGAGGTTTATACATTAAAGATATATCTTCAGCAGGGGAAACAATCACATTTAAATATATGAATGTATTTTTAAATGCAGCTTTAACTGATATGATTAATGATACAGATGGCGACGGCATATTAAACCCTGGTGAAGAGGCAACATTAAGTTTTGTTATTGAAAATACATCTTTGGATGGATTTGCATATGCTCTAACAGCTGATTTAGAAGATAATGATTATTTTAATGTTATTAGTGATGAGGTATTTATTGAAGAATTACCAGCTGGCCAAGAATCGTCTATAATCAATTTTGATATTGTAGTTAATGATAATGCTCCAATTGGAGATTTTGTTATGGGTATGAATGTTTCTGCAACTGTTTATCAAGAAAATTTTGGTGATTTTGAATATTCAGATATTGTTTTATATGATTTTAATATTTCTATTAACCAAAAAGGTTTTCCCTATGAAACAGCTGACCAAGTATTTTGTGCTCCTGCTATAGTAGATATAGACCAAGATGGTAATAATGAAATTATATTTGGAGATAATTCGGGTATGTTTAAGATTTTAAATCAAGAAGATATGTCCATTTACAATTCATTTGATATGGGGGACGAAATTTGGGGGGCGCCTGCTATAGATGATTTAGATGGAGACGGTGATTTAGAAATTGCTATTACTTCTAAAAATGGTATTTTTTATATATTTGATCATGAAGGGAATCTTATTTATGATTTAGATACTGAAGAATATTTAACAGCTGCCCCAGCTATAGATAGTGATTTAAATATATATTTTCCAACTTTTGATTCAGAAGGAAAACTTTACAAAATAAGTTGGTCATCAGAAAATGGTGGTAGATACACCAGTGATTTTATATTAGTTGGTAAAAAAATACAAAAAGGTGTAGCTCTTCATGATATAAATAATAATGGGGAAGATGAAATCATTTTAGGGACGGACGATAACACATTAGAAGTAATTTCTTATTCAAATAATCTTAATGATATCTATAATATTGGTGGTAAAATAAGAAGTGCGCCAGCTATTGTTGAATTTAGTCAAGAAGAATTCTTAATTGTGGCAGGTTCAAAAGATGATAATTTGTATGCCTTTAATCCACAAACTGGAAACCAGCAGTTCATTTATGAAACAGGAGGTGATATTGAAAGTCCATCTTTCTTTGAACATAGAGATTATGGAACCGTTATTGTTTTTGGTTCAGGAGATGGTTTTCTGTACATGGTTGATACTAATGGTCTTGATATTCCAGGTTGGCCTAAAGATTTAGGTGCCCCAATTAAAGGTAGCGCATCTATTTCTGATATTAACGGTGACGGTTTGACTGACATAGTAGTAGGGCAATCAGAAGGTAAATTTTATGCTTTTGATGAAAATGGTAATATTATTGAGAATTTTCCGTTAGTTATAGAATTTCCATTTACTTCAACACCTTCTATAGTAGATATAGATAATGATAATGATTTAGATATTATTGTAGGTGGAAGCTCAGGGCTATATGGGTATGATATTAAAGATTCTAATACAAACAATACGCTGTACTGGTCAATATATAGGGGTAATAATAAAAGAAATGGTTATTATGAATCAATATCAACATTAGGGTCAAATATTTCAGAAATATCTAATGAATTTAATATTTCTTCAATTTATCCTAACCCTTTTAATCCTGTAGTAAATATCGATGTTAATGTACCAAGTAACGATATTTTTAATTTATCAATTTACAATTTGAATGGATCCCTTATTGATGAGTTATTTAATGGAAGAAAAAATATTGGAAAACATAGTTTCTCATGGAATGCATCAGAAAATTCAAGCGGAATTTACTTTGTTAAAATTTCAAATATAAGTTTATATAAATCGCATAAAATTATGCTAGTTAAGTAATTTATTTAAAGAGGTTTATTATGATATTAGTAAGAAAATATACATTTCAAGCGGCTCGTAAATTAACTAAGATTGATCCCAGTCATATTTGCGCAAATTTACATGGACATACATTTCATGTTACCATAAAAATTGAAGGTGATATGAATAATGAAAATGATTTTGTTATGGATTTTTATGATATTGATAAAATTTTTAATGATACGATTTATAAATCTCTAGATCATAAATATTTAAATGAAATTAAAGGACTAGAAAGTCCTACTACAGAAAATTTATCTAAGTGGATATGGTCTCATTTAATTAAAAAATTAGATATACTTAGTGAAGTTAGAGTATTTGAGAATGATGTCTATGGTTGTATTTATAAAGGAGATTAAAAAATTATGTATGGAAAATTAATTTTAGTAAGACATGGACAGTCTATTTATAATGAAGAAAATCGTTTTACAGGTTGGAAAGATGTTGATTTAACTCAAAAGGGTATAGATGAAGCTATAGCTTGCGCTTCTTTATTGAATGATAAAAATATTAATTTAGCATTTACTTCTAATCTAAAAAGAGCTCAAAAAACGTTATCTCTAATTTTGGGAGAGCTAAATCTCGATATTAGTATCACTAAAAATGAAGCTCTCAATGAAAGAGATTACGGAAGTTTAGTCAGTCAAAACAAATTTGAAGCTGCAGAAAAATATGGTAAAGATATGGTTCAAAAATGGAGAAGAAGTTATGATATTCCACCTCCAAATGGTGAGTCATTAAAAATGACCCTAGAAAGAACGGTTCCATATTTTAAAAGTAATATTTTTCCTCTTTTATCCAATAACAAAACTATTATTATATCTGCTCATGGTAATAGTATAAGGTCCATAGTAATGGATTTACTATCTATATCAACAGAAGATATCTTAAAAACTGAAATTGGTTGGTGCGAGCCTTGGGTGTTTGAATTTAATGATTCTGGTGATGTTATTAACTTAGATATAGAAAACGTTTCTGATAAAAATAGCGATAGTCATATACCTGAAAAATATCATGTTAGAAAATAAGTGTTCAGTTATATCTTTTAGTGGAGGTATGGACTCAACCTCATTATTGCTTAATCTTTTAAGTAAAAAACATGACATTTACGCAATTTCATTTAAATATGGTCAGAAACATGGGGTAGAGGTAGAGCTTGCTAAAAAGAATATAGCATACCTTCAAAATAATGGCTTTAAAGATCAGATTACTCATAAAATATTTGATATATCAAACATTTTATCCAGTTTTAATTCATCATTGGTAGATCAAAATCAAAATGTACCAGAAGGTCATTATGAATCTGATACCATGAAGAGCACTTTTGTGCCTAATAGAAATGCAATATTTTTCTCATTAATTTATGGTTATGCTATTTCTTTAGCTAAAAATTATAAAGAAAAAATATCAGTATCTATTGGAGCTCACACTGGAGATCATGCGATATATCCAGATTGCCGGTTGGATTTTTTTGAAAAATTATTTGAATCCTTTCAGATTGGTAATTGGGATTCAGACCGTATTGAACTTTATATTCCTTATATTAATATGGATAAAAAAGAGATATTGATGGATGCGGAAAAATCACTTAATAATTTAAAATTAGATTTTGATACTATATTTAAAAATACAATTACTTCATATGCTCCTGATAATAATGGTGTGTCTAGTGGAAAAACAGGTTCTGATATTGAGAGAATATTAGCATTTAATAGTCTGAATAGAAAAGATCCAATCACATATCAAGACTCTTGGGAAAGGGTGCTTGATAATGCCCTTAAAACAGAGAAGGATTTTATAAGTGAGTAGTTTATTCACTAAGATAATAAATAGACAAATTCCAGCTGATATTGTTTATGAAGATAAGGAGATTATTGCATTTAATGACATTAATCCACAAGCTCCTGTACATATTTTGATTGTTCCTAAAAAAGAAATTAAAACTTTAAATGACTTAAATATTGATGACCAAGAGATTATTGGTAAAATGTTTTTAACTGCTAAAAAATTAGCTGTAAAATTAAGCATAGACAAAACCGGCTATAGAACAGTTTTTAATTGTAATGAGCACGGAGGACAGACTGTTTTTCATATTCATTTACATTTATTAGGTGGCAGACAGCTTGTTTGGCCTCCAGGATAATAATTATGGAATTTAATTTTAAAAAAATAGAACAGAAATGGCAGAAATTTTGGGATGAAAATTCATCTACAAATTTATTAGATACTAAAAAGAAGTATTATTGTTTAACTATGTTCAGTTATCCTTCTGGTAGCAATTTACATGTAGGTCACTGGTACAATTATGGTCCAACTGATACATATGCCAGATTTATGAAAATGAATGGTTATAATGTGTTTCAGCCTCAAGGTTTCGACTCCTTTGGATTGCCAGCAGAAAATTATGCAATTAAACATGGCATACACCCAAGAATAAGTACAGAACAAAATATAAAAACCATGAAGTTACAGCTTAAATCTATTGGCGGCATGTTTGATTGGGACGCTGAGCTTAGAACTTCAGATGAAACTTATTATAAATGGAATCAGTGGATATTTTCTAAATTATATGATTCAAAATTAGCCTACCAAAAAGAAGCATTAGTAAATTGGGACCCTGTAGATCAAACTGTGCTTGCAAATGAGCAGGTTTTATCTGATGGTACATCTGAAAGATCTGGAGCAAAAGTGATACAAAAACCTCTTAAGCAGTGGTTTTTTAAAATTACTGACTATGCAGAAGAGTTATTAAATTTTGATGGTTTAAATTGGCCTAAAAAGACAGTGTCTATGCAAAAGAACTGGATTGGAAAAAGTACGGGTGCATCAATAAAATTTTCTATTTCTAATTTTGATGAAAAAATTGAAGTTTTCACAACAAGACCTGACACGCTTTTTGGAGCTACATATTTAGTTTTATCTCCAGAACATCCTTTAACAAAAAAGCTATCTGATAATAATTTAAAAGTTATTAAATATATAGAAGATTCAGCATCAAAGAATGAATTACAAAGGTTAGATTTAAATAAAGATAAGACAGGTATATTTACTGGTTCTTACGCAATCAATCCAGTAAATAATAAAAAAATTCCTATTTGGACTGCAGATTATGTGCTAGCATCTTATGGTACAGGAGCAATTATGGCTGTTCCAGGACATGATGAGAGAGATAACGAATTTGCTATGAAATATGATATAAATATTGAATATGTTGTTTCACATTCAAAAGATATTGAATCTATAAATACACCTATTTACGAGGAAGGTTATTGTATAAATTCAGATTTTCTCAATGGATTAAAAACAAAAGATGCTAAAACACAAATTATTAAGTGGCTTGAAAATAATGGGTTTGGTAAAAAACATATTAATTTCAGATTAAGAGATTGGTTGATTTCTAGGCAAAGATATTGGGGGACACCAATTCCTATTGTGTACGATCCAGATGGCAATCCACATTTAGTTCCAGAAAAATATCTTCCATGGAAATTACCAGATGATGTAGAATACAAACCCAAAGGTACTTCACCGTTAGGTTCGTCAAAAGAACTATTAAAAAGAACTGAAGATATATTTGGTAAAGGATGGAAACCTGAAATAGATACTATGGATACATTTGTTTGTTCATCTTGGTATTATTTAAGGTATCCTGATTCTAAAAATGATGATGAAATATTTACGAAAAAAAGTTTAGATTGGTTACCAGTAGATTGTTATGTAGGTGGCGCTGAACATGCAACAATGCATTTATTATATGCACGTTTTATAACAAAAGCTCTCAGAGATTTAAAAATATTAAATTTTGATGAACCCTTTAAAAAACTTTATCATCAAGGTACAATAACAAAAGATGGCGCTAAAATGTCCAAATCTAAAGGTAATACTGTTGCTCCAGATAGATTTATTGAAGAGTACGGTTCTGATACGTTTAGAATTTATTTAATGTTCATGGGTCCTTATGATGAGGGAGGGGATTGGAATGATAAGGGTATTAAAGGAATATATAGATTTTTAAATAAAATTTGGAAGATAGTTGCTTTGCCTAGTACAGATAAAATTGATAAAGATATTGATCAATTAATGCATCAAACTATAAAAGTAGTATCTGAAGATCTTTGTAAAATGAAATTTAATACAGCTATTAGTAGATTAATGGAGTTAGTTAATAGTGTAATAAAAAAAGATTCTATTTCTGATGAGTTTAAAAATAATCTTACATTAATGTTAGCCCCTTTAGCACCACATTTATCAGAAGAGCTATGGAATATTTTAGGAAATAAAAAAACTATCTTTGCTCAACCTTTTCCAAAATATAATCCTTTAAAACTCCAAAAAGATGAAATGAATATTGTAATTCAAGTTAACGGAAAAGTAAGAGCTAATTTATCAATCTCCAAAAATATGGATAAAGATACAGTTTTAGATAAATGTAAAGAGTTAGAAAACGTGAAAAAGTATTTAGATGAAAAAGAATTAATAAAAGAAATTTATGTTCCTGAAAAAATAGTAAATTTTGTTGTGAAAGGTTAATAATGATTAAAATTATATATAATAATAGATTCTATTTTTGGATTCTTTTTATTTCAATGACATGTATTTCTTATTTATCAATATATCAATCTTTAGTAATAAATAGAACTTATGCCCTAGTCGCAGTATTTTTCTTAAAATACATATCATTATTCTTTCTTTATCAAATGATATCAATGTTATTAATACTATTAATTATTAATAGATTTAGTTTTTTAGAATTAAATAACAATGTTACCATTCAGCTTAATAAAAAATATAATATTATACTTATATATATAATTGGATTAGTTTCATTCATATTATTAACAAATTTTAACGCCTTATGATAAAAAATATTATTTACATATTTGGAATACTAGTTACACTATTATTTTATTATTTATTTTATGAACATCAAAATACGAGGTTTTTAGATTTAAATAAAAAATTAGACATGATAACCCAAAAAATAGATTCTTTGGATAGAGTACATTCATCAGCTGCACCTGTATCTACTGATTACAAAGAAAATAACATAGTAAAGAATAATGTTATAAATTTTTCTGATTCATTAACAAAACTATTTAATCAAAAGGATAAAATAAATATAGTTTCAGATTCTATTTTAACAAAAGATACTATATTAACGAATGAAGTAGTTACCATTATAGATACTTTTTGTTATGATTTATCTGAGCAATATAAAATTTTGAATTTTTACAACAACAAAATTAGAATCAAAAAAAATCTTAAACCTGGATCTATATTAATGTCCATTAATGATTCGTTAGTACATAATGATGTTACATATATATTAAAAGAGATAAATGGGGAGGGTAGTTTTATTCAATTATTCAACCCTTCAAATAATACCTTTTGCAAGTTTCATAAAATCACTCAAACATACTAATTGCTATAAGATTTATTTAAAGATTATATGCTGACTATACATAATATATATTATCAGAATAACTATAACTTTATAACTTTGTATCCTAAGTTTATCAACTCCCAATTATCATTATTAATAATATTAGTATTTGGGTTATTAATCATTAT
>NHBL01000028.1 GCA_002167465.1 bacterium TMED6 | reverse complement strand
TCTTTACCATCAATCACTAGAAACTTTAATAATGGTCTGATCAAATTCGACAGGGTTTCCATTTTCGACACAAATTTCTTTTACAACACCTGATACATCGGACTCTATTTCATTAAAAATTTTCATAGCTTCTATAATACAAATAGTATCACCCTTTTTTATACTTTGACCAATCTGTACAAATGGTGGAGCAGAAGGTTTAGAAGAAGAATAATAAGTTCCTACCAAAGGGGCTTTAACTTCAAGTAAATTTATATCCTGTTTTTTTTCTTCAACAATCTCTGAATTAATTTCTTCAATATTATTATTTGAAATAGCTTGGTCTGAAGTTATTTCATCTGGTTTTATTACAGGCAATGTATCATTATTAATGCTTGGTTGAATATTTATAGATTCTGAAACTGGTTCAGAAACTACTTTAGAGCCTTTACTTAACCTTATTTTTTGAGCACCCCAAAAAGATGAAACTTCAATTTCTTCAATTTCAGTACCTTCTATAATTTTTATTAGATTTTTAATTTTATCTTTTAACATAAATTACTTTGTACGTTCAATATATTTTTTTTCTTTTGTGTCAATTCTAATTTTTTCACCTTCTTTTATAAATAATGGGACTTGAATTATTAAGCCGGTTTCTAACTCTGCAGGCTTTGTTGCTCCAGTTGCTGAATTTCCCTTCTCACCTTGTTCTGTCTTAGAAACAATAAGATTCATATGTTGTGGAATCCTAACTTCTAAAGGCATATTCCCATCAAATAAAATATCAACTGAGGTATTTTCAATCAAAAAATCTATAATATCTAATAAATTTTCTTTCTGTATTGAAATTTGCTCGTATGTTTCATTATCCATAAAATAAAAATCTTCACCATCTGAATATGAATAATTATATGAATGAGATTCTACTCTAACAATCTCAACTTTTTCACCAGAACGAAAAGTGTTATCAACTACTTGACCTGATTTAATATTTTTTAATTTACTTCTTACAAATGCAGCACCTTTTCCAGGTTTTACATGTTGAAATTCAACAATTTTCCATAGACTATTTTTCATTCTTAATATTAAACCATTCTTAAAATCTGTTGTAGAAGCCATATTATTCCTATCACTTATTAAAGTTTTTAACTGCAGCATTAATCATATTCAGCTCATATTCAACACTTGAACTTAAATCACTATTTGGAAATTTACTTAAAAAAGTATTGTAATAATTTTGAGCTAATGTAAAATTACCCAAATGATTATGAAATACATAACCAAGCATAAATAAAGATTTTTCTTTTAGTTCTATTAAATTCTTTTTATTAGAACCTTGAACCTCCTTTTCATATCCAGAATAAACATTATTATATATTTGCTCAAACTGAATGACTGCCTTATTGTAATCTCCAAGCCTTGAAAGATAAATTTGACCTAAATCATAATTAGCGTTCATTATAAGAATATCATCATTTTTTTGATAGGTACGTTGTTTTGAAATTATTTCTTTTAACAGCATAATAGATTTTTCTAACTTATCATTTTTAATAAGATCAGTAGCTTTTGTATAAATAGAATCATAGTAATCAAATTGCTTTACTGAGCTATTATAGCCATGGTTATAATTAGCATTTAGAAAACTAAATAATATCAAAATAAACTTAATCGTTAAAATTCTAGAATTATGCATATGATAAATATATCGAGATTAATAATTAAATACATACAAAAAAAATACTTTAAAATCTAAAAACCAAAAAAAAAGGCTATTTATAAAAATAGCCTTTTTTTTATATTGACATATAACTATTTATCATCAACAACTTCAAAATCTGCATCTTCGATATTATCATCTTTTTTATTTTCTGTAGATTTTTTTTCTTGTGGAGCATCTTGTTGATTTGAAGAATCAGAATACATATCCTGAGACATTTTAGCCCATTCTTGATTTAGAATATCAATAGCCTCTTTAAGCTTTATCATGTCATTAGCTTCTTTAGCTGATTTGATTTCATCAATCATGTTTGAAACCTTAGCTTTCACTTTAGCATCAATTTTATCTCCGGCTTCATCAATGGATTTCTCAGTCTGATAAATAATTTGATCTGCATTATTTCTAAGGTCAATTTCTTCTCTTTTTTCTTTATCTTCCTTAGCGTGCTCTTCTGCATCTCTTTTCATTTTTTCAATATCTTCATCTGTTAAACCGCTTGATGCTTCAATTCTAATTGACTGCTCTTTTGAAGTAGCTTTATCTTTAGCTGAAACATTTAAAATACCATTTGCATCTATATCAAATGTTACTTCAATTTGTGGTGTACCTCTAGGTGCTGGAGGTATTCCATCCAAATGAAATCTACCTAAAGTTTTATTATCAACAGCCATTTCTCTTTCACCTTGTAGAATATGTATTTCTACAGATGGCTGATTATCTGCTGCTGTTGAAAAAACTTGACTTTTCTTAGAAGGAATTGTCGTATTACTTTCAATTAGTTTAGTAGAAACACTTCCTAATGTCTCAATACCTAATGATAGTGGAGTAACATCCAAAAGTAAAACATCTTCAACATCTCCTGATAAGACACCACCCTGAATTGCAGCACCAATTGAAACAACCTCATCGGGATTAACACCCTTGTTTGGTTCTTTATTAAAAATATTTTTAACAGTTTCTTGTACAATTGGAACTCTTGTAGAGCCACCTACAAGAATAACCTCATTAATTTCAGAAGCGTTTAAACCAGCGTCTTTAATAGCTTTGATACATGGCTTTTCTAACCTTTTGATGTAACTACTAATTAATTGTTCAAATTTTGATCTATTAATTGTTATTACGAAATGCTTAGGTCCAGAAGAGTCGGCAGTTATGTAGGGTAGGTTAATTTCTGTTTCCGTAGTAGAAGATAATTCACATTTTGCTTTTTCTGCAGCTTCCTTAAGTCTTTGTATAGCCATCGCATCACTACTTAAATCTATGCCCTGTTCTTTTTTAAATTCTTGAATTAAAAAATCTACAATTGATTGATCAAAATCATCACCACCCAATGTAGTATCACCATTTGTTGATTTAACCTCAAAAACTCCATCGCCTATTTCTAAAATAGATATATCAAATGTACCACCACCTAAATCAAAAACAGCAATTTTTTCATCTTTTTTATTATCCAAACCATAAGCTAGAGCAGCAGCAGTAGGTTCATTAATAATTCTTTTAACGTTAAAACCAGCGATTTCACCCGCATCTTTAGTTGCCTGCCTTTGACTATCATTAAAATATGCTGGGACAGTGATTACAGCATCTTTAACTTCTTCACCTAAATATGATTCAGCTGTTTTTTTTATTTTTTGCAATATCATTGCACTGATTTGAGGTAATGCATATTCTTTACCTCTAGAAGAAATAACTACTTCATTATTTTTTCCTTTTTTGATTTTATACGGCAGATCCTTTGATTCTTTAGATACTTCATTAAAAACCCTACCAATCAATCTTTTTGCAGAATAAATTGTATTTTCTGGATTTGTAACTGCCTGTCTTTTTGCTGCCTGTCCTACAAGAATATCATTCTTATCATCATCTTTAGTAAAAGCTACAACAGAAGGAATAGTTCTACTACCTTCCTCACTTTGAATTACAGTTGGATTACCTGCTTCCATTACTGATACACATGAATTTGTTGTACCTAAGTCTATACCAATTATTTTACTCATTATATTTCCTATTTATTAATTATAATTATATAAAAAATAATGCAAATATAATGCCAATTATGAAGAGACTGACTTTTTGTCAGTTTTTTTTGTTTTTTTGTCAGAAAGTAGTGGTTGTGTGCTATTTAGTTTTTGCATAAAAATAAATTTGTCATACTTAGCGGTAACGGTAATTTTACCAGGGCTGTCAATAAATTTTCCTGATATGAATTTTTCAGAAATTATATTCTCAATTAAATTTTGTATATTTCTTCTTANAGGTCTTGCACCCCATTCTCTATGNTTTGTATCTAGNANTAAAAGTTCTTTAGCTGACTTNTAAAAGCTTAATGAATTTTGTTTTTTTTCTAAATTATTACGTAAATCAGATAGCTGTAAATCTATAATGTCGTAAAGATCATCTTTTTCTAAAGAATTAAAAACTATAATATCATCTATTCTATTTAAAAACTCTGGCTTATAAAATTTATTCACATAAGACATTACATTGGACTCTTGATTATTTTGATCGTCTTTAATGAAACCAAAATCAGAGGAGCTTATTTTTTTTGAACCTAGATTAGATGTCATTATAATTATTGTATTCCTAAAATCAACAGTCCTAGAAAGACTGTCAGTAATTCTGCCATCATCTAATATTTGAAGTAAAATATTAAAAACATCAGGGTGACCTTTTTCAATTTCATCAAACAAAACTACAGAATATGGATATCGTCTCACTTTTTCAGTTAACTGTCCACCTTCTTCGTAACCAACATANCCTGGNGGNGCACCAAGCAATCTTGANACATTATATCTTTCCATATANTCAGACATGTCAATCCTNATAAACGATTCATTATTAGTAAATAAATACTTAGCTAAAACTTTTGCCAATTCTGTTTTACCAACTCCNGTTGGACCTAAAAACATAAATGANCCAATTGGTTTAGATGGATTTTTTAANCCAGCTCTTGCTCTTAAAATTGCATCAGAAAGCTTTTTTATTGCCTTGTTTTGACCNTTAACACTTTTATTTAATTCTNTTTCCATATTAAGNAGCTGCTCNGTCTCAGATTCTGCTACTCTTGATAAAGGNATTCCNGTCATAGAAGAAACAACATTTTTAACNTCATCTTCNGTTATACTAATATAATCATCACCNNNNTTNTTTAAATGNTCACTTTGAATTTTAGAAAGTTTANTATTTANTTTTCGTTCTTTATCTCTAAAATCAGCAGCTTTTTCAAACTGTTGAGTAGCAATTACTTGCTCTTTCTTTTTGATTATATTTTTAATTTGTTTTTCNACTTTAATAACATCTTCNGGAGTATTAATACTACTTATACTAACCCTTGCACCCACTTCATCTAATACGTCAATCGCTTTATCAGGTAAAAATCTATCNGTTATATATCTTTCACTAAAATANACACATGCATTTATAGCCTCNTCNGTATACTTAACTTTATGATGAATTTCATATTTAGATTTGATTCCTTTTAANATCATNATTGTATCTTCTTGNCTAGGTGAATTTACAGTTATTTTTTGAAATCTTCGTTCAAGAGCNCCATCNTTNTCAATATGTTTNCTATATTCATTTAAAGTAGTAGCTCCAATAATTTGTATTTCCCCTCTAGCAAGNGCAGGTTTGAATAAATTTGCAGCATCCATTGAGCCTGTTGCGCTNCCAGCACCCACNANTGTATGNAATTCATCAATAAAGATTATTACATCANTAGCATCTTCTAATTCTAAAATTAAAGATTTAATTCTTTCTTCAAATTGTCCNCTATATTTTGTNCCNGCTATTAAACCAGCTAAATCTAAAGCATAAACTTGCTGNCCCCATAATGTTCTAGGNACCTTCTTNTCATTTATTCTTAATGCCAAACCTTCAACTATAGCTGTTTTACCTACACCAGGCTCACCNATTAATACTGGATTATTTTTCTTTCTTCTAGATAAAATTTGAGCCAATCTATCAATCTCTTCAATACGACCAATNACCGGATCAAGCATATTTTTCTTAGCCATATCAGTNATATTTCTACTNTAANCATCTAAAACGGGATAAAGGGATTTATTTTTTTTATCTTTTATCTTTTTATTNTTCGGAACAAACGATAAAACTAAATTATAATCAATTGAAAAAGAGCTAAGTATATTAAAAATTTTCTTATCTCCCTCTTTTATTAAAGCCAAAAAAAGATGTGCGTCATTAGCTTTTTTATNTCCTAATTTTTTTGNTTCTTTAATTGANCGNCTCAATATAAAATCTGAATTTTGCGACAAAGGNATATGNGTTCTTGAAAANTCAGGNGAAATATTTTGATGTGAAAAATAATCTTGATTTATCTCTCTTTTTAATGAATTTATATCACANCCTATTGATACTAAAATCTTATANACATTAGAATCTTGTATTGAANCCATAGCATAAAACATNTGTGCNAAATCAACGTATTTGTCTCCAACTTTTAAAGCTTGNTTTTTTGCTANCTTTAAAACTTCTTGAAGACTATTTGAGAATTCATTATTATTCATATNAACCTTACTCTANTTTACCTTTTGACAAGTTAAGAATTTTATTTGATATTTTAGAAACATTATTGTCATGNGTTGCTATTATTATAGATGAGTCGTAATCTTTTATGATATCATTAAACAAATTAAATATTTGCTCNTTATTGGCNTCATCTATGCTTCCTGTAGGTTCATCAGCAATAATAAGTTTAGGCTTATTAACTATAGACCTTAANATNGAAACTCTTTGTTTTTCNCCACCTGACAAAGTTGAGGAATAGCTNTCCTTAATTGATAATAAATTAAATCTTTCTAANAGTTCATAGGCTNNTTTNTAAGCNTTATTTTTGTTATTTCCTGAAATTATACTTGGTAACATAATATTTTCAATNACATTAAATTCAAGCAATAAATGATCTTCCTGNAATATTATACCTAAATCATTTTTTCTAAAATTANTAAAATNAAAATTTTTATCCATAATATTAGAATTAAATATTATCTCTCCAGAATCATAAGATAGTAAGCCAGAAATTATATTAAGAAGAGTACTTTTTCCAGAGCCAGATGCTCCATATATAGAAACTATTTGATTATGATCTACAGCAAAAGATAAATTCTTTAATATAAAATTATTTTTATTATTTATTTTGAAAGATTTTGAAATATTTTTTATATCTAATAGCATTTAAACCCTATTACTTATTGAATCTATTATATCTAATTTACTCATTTTATGTATTGGATATAGACATGATAATATTATTAACACTGTATTTAACAGAAAAACATTAATTAAAACTTCATAATTGATATTTAGTTTAAAATTAAAATAGACTTCTGGATTGAAAATATAATGCATAATGTTAAAATTTTTATCAAAATAAAAAATAATAAAAAAACACATGAGTGAAATTAAGAATCCAGAAAATGATATTAACAATCCATAAAAAACGTAATATAAACTAATTTTCTTATTACTAAGACCTAATGCATTTAACATACCTATTTTGGATGAATTTTTGGTTATACTTATGATATTAAAACCTAATATCATTAACGAGGATATTAAAATAATACTTAATCCTACAAAGCCATAAAACATCTTTTCAAAATTTATTGCGTAAAACAATTCTGAAAATTCGGTATTGTTATGGTAGAGAATTCCCTCTCCAAATTTTTCATTTAAATCTGTTAAACTATTAATTGTTAATGGATGATTGAGATTTATTTTTAAAAACACATTTTTATTAAATAATAAAGAGTCATAATTAATGAAGATGCTATTATCATATTTAGGTATATTTGTTTTAATTATACCCTTGATTATATATTTTTTTTTGGGAAATGAANTAAGANTTTTAAANTCTAAAATTGCATTAAGATTAACAACATTAAATTTGTCTATATTTGAATTAAANAACTGATTATATCCAACANANCAATACTGACTATCATCTTNAATTAGATAATTNTTATCAATTAAGAAATTTTTNGGATTAAAGTTATTNAAATCTTTTATACCATAAACTTTACAGCTAATCTGATTATTATTGCTATTTATAAACATAAATCGTTCTTCATAAGCATTATAAAAATTACCTTTNCTTTTCAAATATTTAATCAAAGANTCGATTTTATTAGTNTAGCTATTATTTAAAAATATTTTTTTGTTAATTGTTAATGATCTTTCCTTNTCGAAAAAATTTATTGTTTCTTTTATTTCTTTTGAAAAACCTTCCATTATAGAAAATGAAAGCATAATAACAAATGANCCTACAATAATCGTTAACAATGGATATATAAAGGAACTTTTTAATCTATTTGTTTGGGAATTATAAATAAAATATTTNAAAAAATANTTCATTTAAATTTTACCGTAGATAGTTTATTNAAAATATAAANAGANATGATGATTGTAAATAAAAGTATGAATATTGGATATTTAATGAAATATATTNCATCAACATGTGCTGGGATATNTGATAATTGAAATATTTTCTCNGAAGGTANACTTATTAGNTGAAACTTATTTTGTAAAGTTATAAATANAAAAGAAAAACTTACACCTATTAATATAGCAATAAATGAAACATAAATATTTATTAATATCACAATCTTTCTCATACTAGAAAATGAATAGCCCAATATATATAATAGCTTTATATCTCTATTTTTAATATTTATAAAATTNTAAATAAGTANTGATAGNCTATANGTAGATAAAAATAGCAATATCCACATTAATAANTTAATAGGAGNATCAAATGTATTTAAAAAGTTATTAAGATTGCTAGNATNCCANTCTGAAATTATAATANTTTTATCAGATATTTCTATTGAATCATTTTTATTNTCTAAATAGTAACCTACANTTCCAGCGCTATGTATACTNTCATTATTATTTTTAAGNGATTTAAGANCTGANTAAATTANAAACTCATCGTTCTGNGTATTTGTTTCNTAAATATTATTTATAATATATTTTTTTGCTTCAAACTCTTTAATCTCAATATTATAANTAAGTATATATACTTCATCATTTATTGATTTATTAATCTTTTTAGCTAAANAATTNCCTATAATTATNTCAGAATCAGATAAATTAGATTTTTCATGNATTAAGTAACGAGATATNAGATTATTACTATATAATAATTCTTGGTTTAGTCCAANTATATAAATTCCCTCCCTTTGTTTGTATTTTATANCATCNGAAATTTTTGATTCTGATAAAAGAATACCTGATTTTTCTANGTATGGAGAATACATNATATTTTTAAAATTTATTAATTCANTTTTAAGCTTTAAGTAATCACTTTCANTNAAGAATTGAGTATATTTTTTGTTTANAGTAAAGTCTGGATTAAGAGAGNTAAGTTTGGAAAATATTTCTTTTTTATAACCATCAGTTAATGAATCTGTAATAATAATAGCTGATAAACTAATTGCAATTAGAAAAACAGATAAATAAAAATTAAATGATAAAAANCCTCTTTTGGATTTTAATTTTTTAAACTTAGAAAAAATAAAAAAAAANGATGTCATTATTTATTTCTAAGNGATGGNAATAAGATNATATCTTTTATAGAATCTTTACCTAAAAGCAACATAACTAANCTATCNATACCAATACCTATACCNCCTGTAGGTGGCATACCAACTTCCATAGACTCAATAAAGTCAATATCCATTTGATGTGCTTCTTCATCNCCAGANTGTAATAAATNAAGCTGTTCTTCAAAACGTGCTTTTTGGTCGATTGGGTCATTTAATTCTGAAAATGCATTTGCAAATTCCATTCCTGCTATNAATAACTCAAACCTNTCTGCAAGCTGNTCNTTNTCTCTATGAACTTTTGCTAAAGGAGAAATTGATTTAGGATAGTCAAANACAAAAGTTGGCTGAATTAATGTTGGTTCAATTAATACAGAAAAGATTTTATCAAATAATTGACCAAAATTCATTTTTTTATCNACGTCAAGTTTGTTTTTTTTACANAAATCAAACAATTCACTCTTACTTGTANTAAGAATATCACAATTTAATTTATCTTTAAAAAGNTTACTCATTGTCGTTTTATTAAATTTTTTATTTANNTCAATTTTATTACCCATAAAATCTACAGATTCAATTTCCATGTCTTTACTTACATCTTTAATTAAGNTTTCACAAAGAANCATCATATCTGAAACNTCTGAATATGANTCATATAATTCTAACATTGTAAACTCAGGGTTATGAGTTCTATCNATACCTTCATTTCTAAAATTTTTACCTATTTCATAAATTTTTTCAAACCCACCTATCAATAATCTTTTTAAGTAAAGCTCTTCTGCTATTCTTAAATAAAAATCTTGACCTAATGCATTATGGTGCGTTACAAAGGGTTTAGCTGAGGCTCCACCATGAATATTTTGCAAAGTAGGAGTTTCAACTTCCATAAATCCTTTATCATTTAAAATTTCTCTAATTTTATAAATGATTTTAGATCTACTTTTAAATAAATCTTTATTTTTAGGATTAACAATTAAGTCTAAGTGCCTATACCTATATCTATTTTCTTTATCTTCAAAAGCAAAATAGTTGTGATCATCTTTTTCTTTAATATTTGGTAAAGGTCTAATATTTTTTGATAATAACGTTAAATTGGCTATGTTTATTGATAATTGATCAGTTCTTGTTCTAAATAGTTTTCCTTCAACACCGATTATATCACCAATATCTAATTTTTTAACTATATTATTATATAAATCTATTCCTATTAATTCATTTTTTATATATAATTGTATTTTGCCTGTTTCATCTTGAACATTCATAAAACAAGCTTTACCCATACTTCTTAATGAAATAATTCTCCCTGCCACAGTAATTGATTTATCCTTTAATTTTCTTTCTGATAATAGAACATGATTTATATTGAATTCTTTTTTAAAGCTATAAGGGTATGGCTCAACACCTTCATGTCTTAATTGATTAATTTTTTCTAATCTAATATTAATAATTTGCTTTAAACTTTTTTGTTCGCTTTGATCCAATTTATTCTCCAATATTTTTTAATAAATAATGTTTCATAAAGTTATCAATATCACCGTCCATAACTGAATTTACATTGCTTGTTTCATACTTTGTTCTATGATCTTTAATAAGATTATATGGGTGAAATATATAAGAACGTATCTGACTTCCCCAAGAAATATCCTTTTTTGTATCATTTTTTTTATTTACATCATCACTCATTTCATCAAGTTTTAGCTGATACAACTTACTCTTTAATAATTTTAGAGCTGTATTTTTATTTTTCAACTGACTTCTTTGATTTTGGCATTGAACAGCTACTCCTGTTTCTATATGAGTTATTCTTACGGCAGAATCTGTCTTATTTACATGTTGACCACCAGCACCACTTGCTCTATACGTATCGATTCTAATATCGCTATCATTAATATTTATTTCAATATCGTTATCAATTATTGGATAAACAAAAACAGACGCAAATGATGTATGCCTTCTAGAATTACTGTCAAAAGGAGAAATTCTTACTAATCTGTGTACGCCCATTTCTGATTTTAAAAAGCCGTACGAATATTCACCCTTAATCTCTATAACGACATCTTTAATCCCAGTTTCATCCCCTGGTTGATATTCAATTAATTTTGAATCAAACTTATTATTAGAAATCCATTTTGTGTACATCCTGTATAGCATACTTGCCCAATCTTGAGACTCAATACCACCTGCACCTGGATGGATTTGAATAATAGCGTTTCTGTAATCATCTTTTTTATTTAAAGTTTCTTTAATCTCTAATTTATTTATTAGTTTTAAAAATTCATTAATAATGTCTTCAGATTCTTGATCCACAGATTGATTCATTTGCGCTAACTCATAGCACAAGCATAAATCTTCGTATTTGGATGAGATGTTATTGTAGAAATTTAAATCAAATTCATACCTTGATATTTGCTTTAATATCTTAGAAGCACTATGTTTATCTTCCCAAAAATTTTCTTTTAGTGTTTTATCTTTTAAAAAGTCAATTTTTTTAACTAAATCAGATAGGTCTAGATATTCATTAATTTGAGAATATCTTAACTTTAAATCATCATATAATTCTTTATATATTAAAAATTCCATATTATTTATTAATAAGTCTATCAATAATTGAAAATACTTCAATTGATTTTCTTATATCGTGAACTCTTAAAATATCTGCACCGTTATTGATTGCAATAGATGACACTGCCAACGTTGATTCAAGCCTATCTTTTGGTTGATTTGAATTAAATGTTAAAAAAGATTTTCTAGATAANCCAATTAATATAGGNNTATTAAATTGTTTAAATTTTGAAATATTTCTAATTATTTTATCNTTCTGATCNATAGTTTTACCAAAACCAATNCCTGGATCAATTATTATATTTTTCATATTGATGCCCAACTTTACACATAAATTTATACGTTCTTCAAAATATTTTTTTAAATCATCAATTATATCAACATAAGATGGNTTATCTTGCATATTTAAAGGGTTACCTTTCATNTGCATTAATATAATAGGAACATTNTACTTTACCGCAATATTAAGCATTTCAATATTTTCACCACCTTTTATATCATTAATCATATTAAATCCATTTTTAATACANTAATCTGCTANCTCAGGNTTATAAGTATCNATAGAATAATATTTATTATTTTTATGTAAGTGTTTAAATACATCTTTAATTCTTNTTTTTTCTTCAAATTCANTGACAGGTTGAGCNTTTGGNCTAGATGATTCAGCNCCNATATCAATTATATCACATTNATTAAGTTGATTTATTCTNTGTNATAAATCTGATTTATAATATTTTTTTCCATCATAAAATGAATCAGGTGTGATATTTAATATACCCATGATTANTGTTTTTGAATTTTTGTCCAAAAAATCTTTGAAATACATANCTTTAAGAGNTTANTTTCAGTTTTGNGCTGAAGAGGTTCTNCGTTTACGTTTTTTTNGTAAATCTTCTTTTTCATTATTTGAAGATTCAACAACAAGTGATTCACCCTTAAGAGCTAANGGTAGNTGAGTAGAATCAATTGTTTCATATTTTAATAAAGCTTCAGCCAGATTGTGGAGCTCAACTTCTCTTTTCTTTAATAAATTGTCTGCGTTTTTTTCTGCGTTAAAAACAAAATCTTTAATTTCTTGATCAATAGTACCACTAATTTCNTTACCATAATTTTTAGANCTAGANNTTTCTCTACCCATAAACATTTCATCTTCATTTTTACCAAATTTAATAGGACCTATTTTTTCACTCATACCCCATTCACATACCATTTTTCTNGCAATATTCGTNGCAACTTCAATATCATTTCCAGCACCAGAGCTCGTATCGTTNAATATCAATTTTTCAGCNGATCTACCACCCATCAAAACATCAATTTTAGCTAACANATAAGATTTTGAATAATTGTGAATATCATGTTCAGGTAACTGTGCAGTAATACCTANNGCCATACCTCTAGGAATGATTGTNACTTTATGNACAGGNTCNGCATTATTAGTATAATGAGCTATTAANGCATGNCCAGCTTCATGGNANGCAGTAATCTTTTTTTCNTNATCTGTTANNATCATACTTTTTCTTTCTACNCCCATCATAACTTTATCTTTTGCTTCTTCAAACTCTANCATAGATACTGTTTTTCTATTTTTTCTTGCAGCAAGNAAAGCAGCTTCATTAACTAAGTTTTCTAAATCAGCTCCAACCAAACCAGGACAACCTTTTGCAATATCTATTANTTTAANANCNTTNTCAAGAGGAATCTTTTTAGTNTGAATTTTTAATATTGCTTCTCTTCCTTCCATAGTAGGAGCATCAACNACTATTTGCCTATCAAANCTGCCAGGCCTTAATAGAGCTTTATCTAATACATCAGGACGATTTGTNGCAGCTAATAATATTACATGATCTCTCTCNTCAAAACCATCCATTTCAACTAATATTTGATTTAAAGTTTGCTCTCTTTCATCATGNCCACCACCCATGCCTGAGCCTCTNTGTCTACCTACAGCATCAATTTCATCTACGAAAATAATACTNGGAGCAAATTTTTTAGCTTGAGAAAATAAATCTCGAACCCTGCTAGCACCAACACCTACAAACATTTCTACAAACTCAGCACCACTTATAGTAAAAAATGGTACTTGAGCTTCGCCAGATACAGCTCTTGCTAGTAAAGTTTTACCAGTTCCGGGAGAACCCAATAAAAGTGCGCCTCTAGGAATTTTTGCACCTAGAGAAAGATACTTTTTAGGTTTCTTTAAAAATTGTACAATTTCTTGNAGNTCAACTTTTGCTTCTTCGCAGCCTGCNACATCATTAAATGANGTTTTAGAGTTTTCTGGNCTTACCATCTTAGCTTTGCTNTTNACAAAATTAAAAATTCCTCCTTGGCCTCCACNACCACCTTGCATTCTCCTCATCATAAAAAACCAAAACAATATTATAATAACCCAAGGTGCTAAATTAAATATTATATCCATTAANCCTAANCCAGCTTTTGGTTTAATCTCAATATTACTTACACTATATTTAACCCAATCTTCCTTTTCAGATTTGTCNAAGCCAGTCCAAAATTTATTTANACCANCTTCATCTCCTTGAAGCCAAAAAACTATTTTATCATCTTGACCNTATTGAATATGATATATTTCTCCATTAACAAGATAATTTCTGTATTGATTATANTTTACTTCATTAGTNGATAATGAATTAGGTACAAGTTGAACTAAATAGAAAGAAGCCATAACAATCATGACCCANACCATTAAATTATTNCCTAGTTTAAATTTTATCTTTTTATTATTGTTTTTTTTCTTTGCCATAACAGNCTNTAAATGTAATACTTTAATAGTTATAAAANATAATAATATAAGTTACAAATAAAAATACACGATTTGCACGTATTATTAAATTTTTGCATAAATATCTTTTAATCCTCTAAACNTGAAATTGTAATCCATNCCATAACCAATTGTGAACATATCTTTAATCTTAAAGCCATACCANTCAATCNTAATATCAAATTTATATTTCTCTTNCTTATAAAGTAAAGAAAATATTTTAATNTCTTTGGGCTTTCTTTTAAGCAGCTTNTTATATATAAAATNAAGCGTTGTGCCTGTATCNACAATATCTTCTATAATTAATATATTTTTNTTTTTAATATTTAAAGAAATATCTTTTATTACATCAATCTTTCCAGTTGTTTTAGTTCCACCCTTATANGAAGAAGCTTCTATATAATCAANTTTATAATTACAATCTAAATTTTTTAATAATTCATTTAAAACCATTACAGAGCCGTTTAANACACACAAAATAACTAGCTCTTCGTTTTTATAATAATTNTTTATTTTNTTAGAAATAGATAAAATTTTATTTTCTATTTCTGATTGATTGATAAATTTTTTGAAAGTTATATTATCGTAAATTATCATACATTTACATTCCATCTAATTATTAAATATTTATCAACAGATTTAAAAGTTGAATTAATTGAACTGTATAAATTAGGAATCCAAATTATTTTATCTAAGTACTTTAATATTGGATAATTCTTTTTATGAAAAAGTGAAAATTTATTATTAATGTATATGTCGCTTACTTTTATTGTGTTACCATTATGAGAAATACAAAAATCTCCATGATTCCAATTACAAAGTTTTAAATCATTAAATATTGAATATGGTATAGAAATACCTTCATGTTTATTAAATTTAATAAAGTAATCACTTACAGATATACTTATAGTGCCGAGCCTTAAAAAATGATTGCCAGCTATATTTAAATTATATAAATAGTCAAAATTTTTATGCGTATATAAATAAATATATTTTGAGGTTTTACAAATATATATTTGATTTTCAATACTAAAATCTGTACCAGTTTTATTACTCCAAAAATAATCATTTATATTTTTCCAATATTTAGAACTTAAATTTTCTTTAAAATTGAAATGATCTTTTAAAATCTTTTTTATAAACAAAAAAATAAATTCAATACTATATGATTTTAATAATTCTCTATCTATTATACATAAATCGTCTGATTTGAGGTAAAAAATAAGATTATAAAAATTATTTTTAATATCATTAGAAATAATACCCAGTTTATGACTATTGTTTTTGCTAATATTAAGATATTTTTTTCTAAAATCTATTTTTTTTACTTTTACATTAATTTCTTGCCTGATTTTATTTCTAAAAAATCTTAAATCTAGATTTGTAGGATCGTTATAGTATTTTAAATTATGATCATTAGCATATTTTAAAATTTCTTTTTTGGATATATCCAACATTGGCCTTATTAATAACACCTTGGATTTAGATAAATATGACTTACGTCTAATACCTATTTTAGAAACCCAAGAACTATTGTTTAATTCAGCCATATAAACAGTCTCAATCTGATCATCTTCATGATGNGCAGTTAAAACATATTTAATNTTATGTTTNTTACATAAATTTTTTATTTTATCATATCTAAACTGTCTTGCCTTAGATTCTATATTTGTATTATTAAAAAATTTTGAATCACANGCCTNTAAAAANATTTNTAAATCNTTTTTTTTAGCTATTTCAAGGCAATATTCATTCATTATTTTTGAATTTGAATGAAGGTTGTAGTTTGTATGAAATAATTTTATTTTTATTGAACTCTGTTTTTTAATTTCTAGCATAACATCAACTAGAACNGTGCTATCGACACCGCCAGATATAGCAATCAGAAATGTTTGACCTTCAATTTTATTCTTTTGTATTATTTTACATATTTGATTGTAAATAATATCTTTAATAATTAAACCTCGTCAAAAAATAACGGTTTTAAACATTGAATTTTATCTTCATATGAATTTGGATATAAAAACCATTCGGTTATNGCTAGTGAGCTTAATAATGAATTTCCATCTTGAGGAGTAAAACAATAACCCATAATTTCATTATCATTTCNTACAGCTAATGAAGATTTAGCAACGACTGCTTGATTAAGGATTCTACCGTAATGGCCATAATCTCTTCCAAAAGAAAACACTTCATTAGAATTAATNTTATCAGTTATGGCNATTCTATCATTNTCTTCTAATCTTTTTATTACTTNTTCCATAGTTATACTTTTTTTAACAGTTAAATGAAAATATAGAATATGCATGTATTGTGTATTGATTTTCATTGCAGATGAAAANAAGTCTAAGTTTAAATCTAGTGTTTCAAATAATTTTGCTGCATCTCTTGCATGATGAGTTCCATATATAGGATCTTTATGGGAGCCAACCTGNGGTGAAGGTATAAAGTTTTTTGCTTGACTTACATCATTNGCTCTACGAATTAAATTAAATCTTCCATTAATTAAATTATCTTTACCGTCNTTAAGGGCAAGAGTATCTGTTACTACAGATAAGTTGTGAGTATTACATGAAACCACATGAATNAATTTGTCTTCACCGTGNACTAANGTGNTATCATTTATTCCTCTAGCNTACATTTTTCCAAATCCGAACTCAGAACCTTGAGCNACAAATCCTAATGTGTTGTGTGCATATTTTTCATAATAATCATTTTTATTTTTATGGCCGTANCCTGTAGGCGTACAATCTATAACAACGGATGCNCTATCTAAAGCTTCTTCTGTAGTNAATTCTGGCTTTAGATTTATATCATTAAAACCATCAAATTTTTCTTTATTTGTACTCAATCTAGCACCTCTTTTTAATAGATTNGTTACTTTTGTTTTGTCAGAAGATAGTGGAGTGTTTTTATGGAAAGTCACCTCATCTATACCTAAATCTTTTTTAAAATCACATAACAAACCNATTAAAGGCTCACCTATTGTTCCTGTTCCTACTACATGAACTATTTTACGTGCCATTTTCAATACTCCTTTTATTAAAATTCAACATTATTAATTAAATATAACTTTAAACCCTCAAATCCATGNTTGTTAAAAATATTAATTTGATNATCACATTCTGTTCCATTGTCNAATATTAATTCCATACCTTTTTTAATATCTTCATCACCAAAAATAACTAATTCATCATAACAATACTCATACATTAAAATAATAGATTCTCTGATTGTAAGCACTCTATCAGATACTTCATCATAAATTAATGAATCAAAACCAAACCTAGAAGCTTTCCATAGAGAATCATTTAAAAAATCTACAGAAAGGTTTTCAAAAAGATTACCTTTCTTGTATTCAATAAAACTTTTATATGCTAAAGCTCTAGATAAAGAAGATAGAATNCTAACATTTTCCAGTGACCTTTGGGCATCACATACTCGAAACTCTAAGGTTTTATAATCTAAATGTGGTCTTAACTTCCACCATACATGTCTATTTTTTGATATTGACTTTGTTTCAATAAGCTTTTCATTATATTTTTTATAATCTACTAAATNTTTATAATGATTAGGAATATTTGTTCTTGGAAATGCACCAAACTGCATTGTTCTAGATGAGCGCATTTTTGTTTGTTTACTATCAAAAAAAGGTGAGTTAACAGATAAAGCTAATAATGGTGCAATCCATCTTCTAATACCATTCATTACATTTATAGAATAATCAAATTCTGGTATTGTAATATGCATGTGTGTGGAAAATGTCATATTTCTCTGAGCATAATAACCTAGCTGATTACTTACCCAATCATATGATTCATTTTTTATAAAAGTTTGATTTTCAGGTTTAGCAGTTGGATGTGTACCACTTATACCAATAGCAAAGCTGTTATCTTTACCTAGAGATTTTAGTGATGTTCTTAATGTTGACAGTTCTTTAATTGCATTTCTAATTTCATAATGAACTGAAGTATTTGATTCTATTTCTGCTTCAATTAATTCGTAAGAAAATCTATCTGGAAAAGTTTGGTTAAAATGTTCCATTATTAAAGATGCCCTATCAACTAAATCACCTGTTTTGGGATCACAAATCATATACTCTTCTTCTATACCAATTGTGAAATCTTTTGGATTAAGTTGCATTAAAAAAATACTTTCTCTTGCCATTCACCAAAAACGTCTTTCATTGAATCAACAATTTCTCCTAATGTAGCATATGATTCAACAGCCTCAATAATTATAGGCATTAAATTTTTATCTGTTTTACAACATTCTTGTATTTTCTTTAATTTAGCATCTACTAAGGATTGATCCCTATTTTTTTTAATATTATTTAACCTATCATTTTGCTCATCTTCAACTTCTTTTCTTATTTCTAAAATAGGTATCTCTATCTCTTCATTTTCTTTAATAAACTCTGTCATTCCAACAATAATTCTATCTTTACTATCTACCTTTTTTTGATATTCTGAAGATGCATCAGATATTTCTTTTTGTAAGTATCCAGCTTCTATACATTCTATTACACCACCATTTTTTTCTATCTCATCAAAATATGTTTTTGCATCTGATTCTATTGAATCTGTTAATTCTTCAACATACCAAGA
>NHBL01000027.1 GCA_002167465.1 bacterium TMED6 | reverse complement strand
AAATACATTTGTCATTCTTTTAAAATTTATTTTAAAAGAAAAACTCTAACGATTACTACTAATATATCATAAAGGAAATAAAGAATGGCAGAAGCAATGGAATTAGACCTCACCCTAAAAAAAATAGTAGACGAAACAATCAAAAATCCCATTGTCAATCCAGACTTAGGAAAAAATTATAAAATAGATGAAGAAGATCGATATTCAATTGACACATATTATGGTGATGATAATCTTGGAATTGATGTATTAAAACAAAAATACTTGGCCCCTTGGGAAAAACACCCCTATGATATGTGGCAACGCCAAGCCAAAGCACTAGCATCAGTAGAAAAAACAAAATCCTTAAGAACAAAAATGGAAAAGGATTTTCTTTCCATACTTGAAGACTTCCGTTTTGTTCCTGGCGGAAGAATTATGCACGGTGCTGGTAGAGAAGACATAACAACAACCTTAAATAATTGCTATGTAGTTGCTGTACGTAATGACTCCATAAAATCTATATACGAAACCATTATAAATGAAGCTCTTACTTACAAGTATGGTGGAGGATGTGGCCATGATTTATCTGTATTACGTCCATCAGGAAAAGCGATTAATGGCACCGGTGGAGAATCTTGTGGTCCAACTGGATTTATGAATTTATTTAGTGAGAATACAAATACAATAGCACAACATGGTCGTAGAGGCGCGAACATGCAAACCTTAAGGATCGATCATCCCGATATTGAAAAATTCATAAGTATCAAAACAGGTGATATAGACATGGTCAAATACTCAAATATATCAGTTCTCCTTACTCATGATTTTATGGAGGCAGTAGAAAATGATGAAAACTTTGACCTGAAATATGAAGGAGAAATTTATAATACAATAAAAGCAAAAGATCTATGGAATAAAATCATAACCCATGCACACTCAAGTGCTGAACCTGGTCTTTTATTTTGGGATACAATGAAAGACTACCATAACGCTGAGTATTGCTCACCTTTAGTATCTACGAATCCTTGTGCAGAGCAGCCTCTTCCTGATGGAGGATGTTGTAACCTTGGCGCTGTTAATCTTGACAGGTTTGTAGATGAGAATGGAAACTTTATGATTGAAGAATTTAAATCTACAGTAGCAATCGGCACTCGTTTTCTAGATAATGTAGTCGATTATAATATGGACCGCCATGCATTAGAAGATCAAAAGAAAAATGCTACCAATGATAGAAGAGTCGGATTAGGCATTTTAGGACTAGGCGATATGTTAGTGAAGATGGGCATCCAATATGATAGTGAAGATGCTCTGCAAACAATTGAGCAGATAATGCAGATTTTTAGAGATACGGCTTATGAGTCTAGTATTGATTTAGCCTCAGAAAAAGGTGCTTTCCCTAATTTTGATTGGTCCGGATATTCCAAAAGTAAGTTTGTAAAAAATCTACCTAAAACAATCCAAAATAATATTAAAAAACAGGGAATTAGAAATTGCACATTAACTACAGTCGCACCAACTGGTAGTGGTGCAATCGTAGCCAGAGTAACATCTGGAGTTGAACCCATATTTGCAACATCATATAAAAGAAGAGTAAAAGAAAACACTGGATATGGAAAGACATTTAAAGAATACAAAGTATATCACCCTGTTATCAAAAAACTTTATGGAACAGATGAAAATTTACCAAAGCATGTTGTAACAGCTCACAAAATAGATCCATATTTTCGAGTAAAAATGCAAGGTTCAATTCAAAAATATATTGATTCTTCTATATCATCAACAGTAAACCTACCTAATGAAATTACGGTTGATACAATAGCCGATATTTACATGACAGCCTATAAAGCAGGTCTTAAAGGTATAACAGTCTATCGAGAAGGTAGCCGCGAAGGAATTTTAATAACAGATGACGATTCTGATCCAAAAAAATCAGAAGAAAACGTAAAAACATCTGAAAAAAACATAGATAAAACACCTCGCTCTAGACCAACTCAAACAAAAGGCGTAACTAGAAGAATTCGAACAGGAGAAGGAACCCTATACATAACTATTAATGAGGATCAAAATGGCCTTTGTGAAGTATTCACTACTATAGGAAAAGCTGGGGGAAATGCAGCAGCTCAATCAGAAGCGATTAGTCGCCTAATTTCTTTATCCCTACGCTCTGGTCTAGACCCAAAAGCTATAGTAAGGCAGCTCAAAGGTATATCAGGACCTAATCCAACATGGGAAAATGGTAGATTAATTTTATCAACCCCAGATGCAATAGGTAAAGCATTAGATGATTATATTTTAGAAAGAGATAAAAAACCAAATGGGGAAATCAAGAAAAATCTTGATTCTCCCAGAATTACACTAGCACAAGAAAAAAGGGAAGAAACACCCGAAGGAATGGTATGCATTGAATGCCAAAATCATAGTGTATTCAATGAAGGTGGCTGTTTAACTTGTAAGGAATGTGGCTGGTCTAAATGTGATTAATTATTACTATAAGAAATATTAATATATGGTTATACTTCTAAAATTTCTTTTTCTTTTTCTTCTTGGAGTTCATTTAATTTTTCAATCATATCATCAGTGATTTTTTGAACCTCAAGCTCATTATCCTTGATTACGTCCTCGGATACATGACCATCTTTTTCAAAATTCTGAAGGCTCTGAATTCCATCTCTCCTCACATTCCTTATTGCTACTCTACCATCCTCAACTAATTTATGAACAAATTTATTTAACTCTACTCTTCGTTCTTCACTTAATGGGGGCACTGGAACCAAAACAGAATTACCATTATTACCAGGGGTAAATCCCATATTTGCATCCATTATTGATTTTTCAATTAATGGCAAAAGAGGCTTTTCATAAGGAGTTAATGTAATTAACCTTGGTTCAGGGATAGATATAGTAGAGACTTGATTGATAGGAGTAGGGGTTCCATAATAATCTACTAACAAAGAATTAAACATTTCAGGGTTTGCTCTTCCTGTTCTGACTTTATTTAACTCAGTTTGCACATGAGCGATTGATTGTTGCATTCGCTTATTTATATCACTTAAAATTTCATCTATCATTTTTTACTCCGATACTAATGTCCCTATTTTACCACCCAAGATAAGTTCTTTCAAGGTTCCTGGTTCTTTTATATTAAATACATGAATTGGGATATTATTTTCTTTGCAAAGAGTAATTGCTGTCAAATCCATGACTCTTAAATTATCATCCAAGACTTTATCATATGATAAATGATCATATTTTATTGCAGAAGGATTTTTAATTGGGTCTTGAGTATAAACACCGTCAACTTTTGTTCCTTTGATAACAATTTCAGCATTTAATTCCTTAGCTCGCAAAGCCGCAGCAGAATCCGTAGTAAAAAAAGGATTCCCCGTGCCACCTGAAATAATAACAATGCGACCTTTATCTAAATGTCTCAAAGCTCTTCGTCTAATATATGGTTCTGCTATTTGTGTTATATTTATGGCCGAGAGGGTTCTTGTCTCACACCCCTCTTGTTCCAAAGCATCTTGAACAGATATTGCGTTCATGATTGTTGCTAGCATACCGAGGTAATCTCCAGTCACTCGATCCATTCCACGGTCGGAAGCTTGTAGCCCACGAAAAATATTACCAGCTCCAATTATCAAACCAATACTTACACCTAAAGTATGAATAGATTTGACCTCCCTGGCTAAAAAACTTGCCTTACTTGGATCAATACCAAATCCTTTCTCACCAGATAAGATTTCTCCTGAAAGTTTTAAAAGAACTCTACTATAGATTGGTTCTTTCATTTATAATGTAGGCGTATTCGAAAATCAGAAAAGAATAGTGGGCTATTCTCCAATAGAAAACCGAGTGAAACGATTGATGCTTATATTTTCACCTAAAGTAGCAATAGATTCCGTTATAAGATCTCTTACTTTTTTATCAGCATCTTTAATATATGTCTGCTCTAAAAGACAAGATTCTTGATAAAATTTTTGTAATCTTCCATTAATCATTTTCTCAATAATTTGATCAGGTTTCCCTTCTGATTTTGCTTGCTCTTTAAAAATATCTTTTTCACGTGCTATTACACTTTCATCTAAAGAGGAGATATCTAAAGATAACGGATTTGTGGCAGCGATTTGCATTGCAATACCATGCGCTAGTTCAGAAAAGCCATCAGTCTTTGCAACAAAATCAGTTTCACAATTTATCTCAACCAAGACACCTAATCGAGACCCTGCATGTATATATGAATAGACAAGACCTTCTTTAGTTTGGCGTGAACCTTTTTTCTCAGCTTTGGTAATACCCGCCTTCCTTAGATGGTCAATTGCATCATCTAAACTACCGTTTGACTCAAGTAGCGCCTTTTTACAATCCATCATCCCTGCTCCAGTTTTTTGCCTAAGTTGCTGTACAAGTTTGGCTTCAATCTTCATAGGATTATTCTTCTTCCTGAACTTGGTTTAAAGAAATAATTTTTTCTACTTTAGAAGTAGAAGAATTCACATCTAAAACCTCATTTTTGGTCGAGCTTATACCTTTAGCTTCTAATACCGCATCAGCTAATGCAGAAATAATGATATTAATAGTGCGCATGGAGTCATCATTTGCAGGTATAGGGTATGTTACTTTATTTGGGTCGGTATTAGAATCTACAATAGCAATAGTTGGGATATCTAATCTCCTTGCCTCTTTGATTGCAGTATCTTCATATTGTGCATCTACGATTACAACTAAATCAGGGAGTCTTCTCATATCTTTAATTCCCCTGTGTTGATCTGCTAATTTTAATTTTTCACGATTAAGCATTTGAGTCTCTTTTTTCGTCATGTTTTCATAAAGGTTTGATCCTTCTTTNTCAAGTAGCTTAAGTCTTTTGATACTTTTTTTGATGGTTGAAAAATTAGTAAGAGTTCCTCCTANCCACCTCTCAACAATATAAAACATAGANCATCTGTCAGCTTCTTGCTGAACAATATCTTGAGCTTGCTTTTTNGTACCAACAAATAATATCTCACCNTCCTTGCTNACTATCTTTTTAACATATGTAGCAGCTTCATTTACAGCTTTAATGGTNGACTCAAGATCGATAATATGAACACCATTTTTTTCTGAAACNATATAAGGNCTAAAATTTGGGTTCCACTTACGAGTTACATGCCCAAAATGTGCACCACTTCCTAATAAATCTTCAAATTTTATTTCAGCCATAATTATGAATTAACGTTTAGAGAATTGAAAATTCTTTCTAGCACCTGGTTGACCTGGCTTTTTTCGTTCAACTTTTCTTGCATCTCTCGTTAAAAATCCTTTTTCTTTAATAATTTTTCTGTAATCTTCATTAACGGTGTTTAAAGCTCTTGAAATACCTAATCTAATTGCCCCGGCTTGCCCCGTTAATCCTCCACCATTAACATTTATATCAATGTCATAGGAATCTTCAATTTCTAATAATGCTAAAGGCTGGGTAACAATCGTAGCTAAGGATTCTCTGCACAAATAATCCTTATAATTTTTCCCGTTAATAAGTATAGCTCCAGTTCCGGCCTTAAGAAAAACACGAGCAACGGATCGTTTTCTTCTTCCTGTACCATATAGTTTTAAATCTGACATTGTACTTAAACCTCTAAATTCTTTGGGTTCTGTGCTGAATGCGGATGGATAGGACCATTATATACCTTTAAATGAGTAAGTATTGATCTTCCTAATTTGTTATGTGGAAGCATGCCTTTTACTGCATTCATTAAAATTCTTTCAGGATTTGCCTTTCTTACTGATGCAAGTGATTTTTGTTTGACCCCACCTGGATATCCAGTATGAGAAAAGTAAGTCTTTTCTGTTTCTTTATTTCCGGTAACCTTAATTTTTTCAGCATTAACAATAACAACAAAGTCTCCCATGTCCATATGTGGTGTAAAATCAGGCTTATGTTTCCCTCTAAGAATCTGTGCAATTTTTGATGCAAACCTACCAAGGACTTGTCCTTCGGCATCAGCTAACCACCAATGCTTGGTTATTTCAGATTTCTTAATTGATATAGTCTTCATATATAGTAGAATAAAGCTCGGGAAATTATACTTTTCATTCTTCGGAAGTCAATAAATATTATCTTAAAAATCATATTAAATGCTTGCTAAAAAAGATTTTGATATTGTATGTAGTACCTTCCCCGTTAATAATTTTCCGATAAATGGAGAATTAACTGATTTAGATTCTATATCTTTCAAAGAAAATTTCCATTCCTGCTTATCATCTAAAACTGTTATCTCAGCTTCGCCATCTAGGGAAAAAAGATCTCCATGAAAGTCCATTATCTTTCTAGGCCTTACTGTTAAAGAATCAATTACTTTTTCAATCTTTACATTGTTATCAACGCAGAGTGCTTTATTCACTGCTCCAAAACATGATTCAAGACCAATCATTCCACATGAAGCAATATCAAATGTTGTTTCTTTTTGTTCCAATCTATGGGGAGCATGATCAGTGGCAATACAATCTATAATGCCATCTTTAACTCCTGCGATAAGGGCGATTCGATCTTCCTCAGCCCTAATGGGAGGAGCAACTTTCAAATTTGTATCATAACCCATAAGATCTTTATCATTGAAAAACAAATGGTGAGGAGTAACTTCTGCAGTGATCTTATTATATTTAGACTTCATCCTTTTAATATGATCAATTGCCTTTTTTGAGGTAACATGAGGAACATGTAGAATTGCTCCCGTATATATGGCTAATTCTAAATCCCTTTGGACCATAACTGATTCAGCTACATCTGGGTTTCCTGTTAAGCCTAAATGAGTAGATACTAACCCTTCATTAACCAATCCATTAGCTCTGATACACTCGTCCTCAGCATGGTTAATTACTGGAACATTTAAAAACTTTGAATACTCTAATGCAGTTCGCATAACACCACCATTTTGAATAGGCAGCCCATCATCGCTAAAAGCTACAGCTCCCTCTTTATACATCAAGCTCATCTCAGTTAATAATTTTCCTTCTTGGTTTTTTGTTACTGCTCCAATCGGATGAATATGGATAGGTGATTTATTTGCTGCTTGTGTAATAAAATTTACTAACTCTGGAGAATCAATAGGCGGTTTCGTATTTGGCATAACACAAACCCGTGTAAACCCTCCTGCCAAAGCTGACCGCGCCCCACTTGCCAAGTCTTCTTTATCATCTTCGCCAGGATCTCTAAAATGAACATGTAAATCGCAAAAACCATGAGTAATAATTTTATTGGTACAATCTATCACAAAGACATCATCTAACTTAGGAATTTCAAAATCACCCACTCCAGCAATGCGCCCATTTTTTACCCAGATACTTCCTTTAAAAGACTTTTGATTAAAAGGGTCAATTATTATTCCATTTTTAAGAAGAATATGATTGATATGTTTTTTAATGTTCATTTTGTTCCATTCCATTTGAGAAACCTCCACAAAGACAATACAAAATTGACATACGGGAGGCTACCCCATTTAAGACTTGATCCAATATTATAGCTTGCTCACTATCAGCTATTACACTATCAATTTCGACACCACGATTCATTGGTCCAGGATGCATAATTGTAATTTCCTTTTTATGATTCCTTAAACGATCCAAAGTTATGCCAAAGCTTGATCGATATTCCCTTATAGAGGGAATGAGTGGTTGTCCCATCCTTTCTTTTTGAATACGAAGAATATTTAATGCATCAGCCCATTCAATAAGCTCATCCAAATTATACTTAACATCAGCGCCCAGATCTTTTATGTTTCTAGGAATTAAATTAGGAGGCCCGCATACTGTTACTTTAGCACCCATACTTATAAGACCATATATATTACTTCTTGCAACCCTGCTATGAAGGATATCTCCAACTATACCTACTTTAAGTCCTCGAAGATGACCAAATTTTTCTTTAAGACTCATCATATCTAAAATAGCTTGTGTGGGATGTTCATGAGCTCCATCACCTGCATTCACTACAACTGCATCAATAAACTCTGTAAGATGCTTAGGAGAGCCAGGTGCAGGGTGTCTCATAACTACCGTATCAATTTTCATGGACATAATATTTTGAACGGTATCTTTGAAGCTCTCACCTTTTTTTAGACTACTCGATGACGCAGAGAAATTTACAGTATCAGCGCTCAACCTTTTTTGTGCAAGCTCAAAACTAATTCTAGTTCTAGTAGAATTTTCAAA
>NHBL01000026.1 GCA_002167465.1 bacterium TMED6 | reverse complement strand
ATGCTATTGTAGATCAGATTAAAAAAAAGAAATTAACCAGACCTTCAATTAACAAAAATGATCCAGACATAACAATTTCTATATTTTTAGATGATAATAAATTTAAAGTTTATAGCGATAGTTCTGGAGTTTCATTACATAAAAGAGGTTATAGAAATAAAATTCATAAAGCGGCTTTAAATGAATCACTTGCAGCAGGTCTGGTTATGCTATCAAATTGGGATATGAAATCACCATTTTATGATACTATGTGTGGGTCAGGAACAATTGCTTTGGAGGCAGCTTTAATAGCTTATAAAATTGCTCCTGGTTTGCTTAGATCAAACTTTGCTTTTCAGCAATGGAATAATTATAATAAAAAATTATATTATAAAATTAAAAAAGAAGCAGAAGATAATATAACTATGAATGATAAAATTGAAATTTATGGTTATGATTCAGAATTTGCAAACATTGTCATGGCTATATATAGTACAAAATTACTTAATTTGAATAAATATATTAAATTTAAAAAACAAGAGATGTCAACATTTTGTAGTGACTCAAACAAAGGTACACTTATTATTAATCCTCCTTATGGAGAAAGATTGGGCGATGATGATTCTACTAACTTATTATATAAAATGATTGGTGATGTTTTTAAAACTAGATGTAATGGATTTGATTGTTATGTATTTACTGCTAATTTAGAAGCTGCTAAAAATATAGGATTACAGACAAGTAAAAAAATTGTATTAAAAAATGGAAGCTTGGATTCTAGATTACTATATTATCCAATTCAAAAAGGAACTTATAATAAAAAAGGCTCCAATTAAGGAGCCTTTTTTATTATATTAATTATCTATTAAAATCTGCATGTTAATTTAAAAAAATTGAGGAGCTAAAAAGCTCCTCAATTTAAATAGGTATCCCTCCGCAATTCAAAATTGAATCACTACCTTAATTAATATATTAAAATGAAAATATTAGTTATGTGTTATCTATCACAAATTTTGTATAAAAATATTTAGTTAGGCAAAACCGCCGTGTCCAGAAAATTGATTTATATCTATACCTAATTTATTATTAATATAATTCCATTTTTTTTCATCAGGCATATTAAAAATTATTTCCGGGTTACTTGGAGCAATTAGCCAATCACCATTTTCAAATTCATCTTCTAACTGACCATTACTCCAGCCAGCATAACCAATTGAAAGTCTAAACATGCTAGGACCGTTACCTGTAACAATATCCTTTAAAATTTTTGAATCGGACGTTACTCCAATATGCTTAGAAATTTTTATTGTTTTTTTTGATATATAATCAAGAGGATGTAAAATAATTCCCATATTTAAATCTACTGGGCCACCAAAATATACATTTGGTTTTGGACTTATTTGGTGTAAATGTGTTTCTTTAAGTATTGAATCTGCTTCTTCTTTTAATTTTGAATCAGATATTGGCTTATTAATAATCAATCCCATAGCGCCATCATTATCATGACTGCAAACATAAATGAGACTTTGCTTAAAAATTGGATCATTTACATGAGGCATTGGGATTAAAAAGTTATTTGATAATTTTTTCATATTTAATATTACAATTTAAATATGAAAATGTGAATAAAAAAGTAACAATTATATTATATTAACTCTATTATTTATGAGAATAATTTTAAAATATTACATACTAATTCTATTATTAATTTTATTAGGTTGCGCTGCTCAAATGTCACCACAAGGTGGACCTATTGACACACAAGGCCCCCAATTATTAAATATTTCTCATTCATTAAACTCTAACATATCTAATACAGATGAATCAATTATTTTTTACTTTGATGAATTTATAAATCCTATAAGTGCTGTAAATGCTATAAATATAATAAATTTCAAAGATTACGATTATCAATTAAGAGGAAAAAAAATAATACTTTCACCAAAAAACAGGTGGCCAAATCATAATATTATTAAAATTAATATTTCAAGAAACCTTTCAGATTTAAATGGTAATACTATGAATGAACCAATTCAATCTTCATTTGCTAAGCCTGAATTTAAAAATAAAAACATCATTAATGGAAAATTGATTAATACTAATAACACAATATTTGAAGTTGGTTTATATACTGATAAAGATAACTTGCTTATAGAAAAAACAGAATCAAATAATTTAGGTGAATTTCAATTTAAATATTTAGAAGAGGGAAAGTATATAATTATTGCTGTTGAAAATAAGATTAATGATTTAGAAAATGATTTAATGCTTCGAAGATATGGAATTATATCTAACGATTACATTGAGTTGTTTGAGCAAGATAGTATATATAGTTTAATAAGAATAGATGAGCCTATTGAAAAATTAGAAATAAAATCATTTAGACAAATTAATAATAGTTTTGGTATGGTAATGTTAAATAATGGTATAGAAAAACCATTTTTAATACCTAAAAATAAAAATTCAGGAGACTCTTTAGATATTAACATCAATTTATCAAACAGAATTGAAAAATATGCACCCAAACAATTCAGAACTTTTATAATGAATATTATTGACACTATACCACCTCAAGTTCTATTTACAAATTATAATGAATCAGATTTTTTAATTACATTTGATGAACCAATTTCAAGAGGTTTTAATTCCCCCAAAATTTTTGTAAAAAAAGATACAACTTTTAATAAAGTAGATTATTCTTTTATGGATTCATTTACATTGCAGGTTAGTAGAAATATTGATTCAACTATATTTGTTGAAAATATTTATGATACATATGCAAATAAAATGTCAGATACTTTAAATTTTAAAATTGATAAACTAGTATCAAATAATATTTTAAAAGGAGGAAATATTTATGGTCAGATTGATTATGATGGTAATTTTCCAATTATTGTAAAAGCTAAAGGTGTTGATACGGATTATGACTATTATAATTATATGGATGTAAATAAAAATTTTTCATTTATTAATATTAATTCAGGCTTTTATGAATTTATTGCATATGAGATTTTAGATAATTATGATTCTACGCAATATTTTAATGGACAATGGGGACCGTTCAAAAGAGCATCTAAACTTGGTATTTATAATGACACTTTAGAAGTCAGGACTCATTGGGATATTAAAAACATGTCTATTTTTATCAAATAACGTTATCATCAAATTAAAGGAATTATAAATGAGCAAAGATTTTTTATGGGCACCTTGGAGAATGGATTATATTTCAAATCCCAAAAAAGAAAAAGATGTATTCGTAAAAAAAGGTAAATCTAATGATGATAGAAAAAATTTGGTGTTACATAAATGCCTTAATTCTTTTGTTATGATGAACTTATACCCTTATAACAATGGACATTTAATGGTAGTTCCATTTGAAAAACAAGATGATATGACAAAATTAAGTTTGGACACATTAAATGAAATTATGTATTTATCTCAAGAGTCCATGAAAATATTAAAATCACAACTACATTGTGAGGGATTTAATTTTGGCCTTAATATGGGTAGAGCAGCTGGGGCAGGAATAGATGATCACTTACACTTTCATATTGTACCTAGATGGTCAGGTGATTCAAATTTTATGCCAGTAGTAGGACATGCAAAAATTATTATGGAAAATTTATTCGATACTTATGATAAATTAAAGCCATCATATGTTTTGTTAAAATAATGATAAAATTTCTTTTATATATTATTTTGTTTATATAATTTTATCGGCTAGAAAAATTAAATTTTCCGGTGTAGCTCAGTTGGTTAGAGCAGTGGACTGTTAATCCACGTGTCCGGGGTTCGAGTCCCTGCACCGGAGCAAAAAAGCCCTCCCTATGGAGGGTTTTTTTATAACTCCTTATTGTTTAAGTATACTTTATTATTATAAATTATAGCATGAATAATTTCAAATTTTATATATTAATTATAGTAACAATATTATTATTTATTTCATGCGGACAAAATTCATTAGAAATTGTTAAAAATGAAAATGCAATTATATTTTATGATTCAGGCTTAAAGTCCAAACAAATTAATTTGGATAAAGAAGGGATTATTTTAAATATCCAAACTTTTAAAAATAAAAAATTAGATACAGAATGGATTCCTGATAATTCTAATTTAAAAGAAATTTATGAACATTATGGAAATGGACAAATTAAAGTTAAAGGATATTTAAAAAATCAAAAAAAACATTCTTTGTGGAGATATTACGACCGTGATGGTCACTTATTAATTGAGCGTTATTTTAGCTATGATTCTCCAAACAATATATGGTTATGGTATGATCATCATGACTACGGTAAAATAGATGAATATATTGTTTATGATGATAAAAGAGATAACGGTTTTTTTAGAAGATATTATCAATCATCAAATATAAAAGAGAAGAAGAATTATGTAGATTATAAGCTTGATGGTGAATACAAACTATTTCATGATAATGATAAAAATTCAATTCATCTAAAAGGAAAATATCTGGCTGGTTCAAAAATTGACAATTGGGAAATTTTTGATAAACTAGGGGTATTTCAGAATTTTCTTAAATAAATGATTCATTTATAATGTTTGATAAAATATTTGAATTTTCAACTATCTATTACAAAGAAATATTTATATTTATTTTAGTAGCTATTTCTGTGCTTTACACAAAAAATAGAGCAGTTGCAATGGCTATTTGTACTATTCTTTTATTTTATTATTTTTATATCATATTTTTTGGTTTATGAGAAAAAAAGACATTAGTCACCCTAAATTATATTTAGATTTTAAAAATACAANGAATGGAGTTACACTTTTTTATTATTCTAACAAGCTGAATAATTTAGGAAAGCGTCTAATTGAATCACATGAATATAATACAAATGATAAATTCGCTAATAATGATTTAATAAAATTAAATCATCAGGAGTATNAAAAATTATTAATCTATATAGCTAGACAAGAGCGTATTATGGATANATATTTNAAAAAAAACTTTAATAATCAGTATGAAATAGTCAAAGAAAGTTTACAATTAATGTATAAATTTAAAGATAATTTTGAAAGTGTCATAAATGATGAATCTTGAGTGGTTATATTTAAATTTAACATGGATTATAATAATATTAGTGTTAACAACTATAATATTATTTTTATTTCCAGTNATTTTAGGGATTGATTTATTAAAAAAAAATAAGAAGAAAAAATAATGGAATCTGTATATTTAGGTTTGATAATGGCAATAGTATTTTTAGTAATATTAATAAGCCAAATTTTTAGTTTACACAAAGAAGTAAGAAAGTTAAAGAGTATAACATCATTTTTATTAAANGAAATAAAAGATTTAAGGTCAAATAATGACTAATATACAAAATCAAGAGCAAGCTTCTAGTACTGAGTCAAGCAGGATATATTCTTTATTTTATTCATTTTTTTTAATCCCTTTAATGATAGTAGTATTTGGTATTTTATTTTATTTACTGTTTGCTGTAATAACAGAAGANCCTACAGATATAAATCAACTTTTAATAAAATTAGAAACAGGCTCAATCAGNGATAAGGCAAATGCAAGTTATCGAATGAATAAATTATTTTTTAATGACCCTGNNATTTATAATTCTTCTTATACAAATCGTATTATAAAAATACATAACATGTCTAAATCTGAATATTTATCTGACAATACTCTTAGNCTGCATACTATAATGATAATGGGCAATTCTAATGATTCAACNTTTGGGCCAATATTAATTAATGAATTAAAAGCTCAAAACGAGGAATTTAGAATTAAATCAATAGAAGCTCTTGGNAAATTAAAATATGAAAATGCATCAGATGAAATAAATAAATTTTTATCATCAAATAATTCTTTTTTAGAAAAGTTAGCAGCTACAGGTACTTTAGGNAATATTGGAAATAAAAATGTAATTCCTTCATTAGTAGANTTAATTAATAGTTGGCCATCTGACTGGTTAGAAACTGACGGTCCTGAACTAAGATGGGAAGCTGCATTAGCTTTATTAAAATTAGATTATATAGATAATAAAACTGAAAAAATTATTAATTCTTTATTGAANAGATCATATTATCAATCATATAATGAATTAGATGAAAATACAATTAATTTTGTAATGCTTAAAATTTTAAATATTTTATTTTCTATTGACGACCCTAAGCTCTTAATTTATTTTAATGAATCAGTTAAATTTTTAGCTTCTGAAGATCCAAATTTAGAAATTAGAAATTATGCTAAAAAAGTTTNTAATATTTTAAAAAAATAAATTATGCAGAATTACACGTATTTTATTGCCTTGATACTATAAAAAACTTTAAATTACGTGTCCTATAGAGACTAATTGAAGAGAGAGAAATGGCAAAAAATAAATTTATTCCAAAAGCATCAGTTGGAGATAAACCAGATAATGAAATTACCAGAGGTAAATTTATTTCTGTATTATCTATCGGATGGCTTGCGTTCATTGCAGGGTTAGGCGGATTTTTTACGGCTCTTGGTAGAATGTTTTTTCCTAATGTTAGCTTTGAACCACCTATGGAGTTTAAAATAGGTTATGCGGANGATTTTGAAGTTGGCAAAGTCGATTTACGTTTCAAAAAAGAATACAATGTGTGGGTTATAAGAGATAAAGAAAGTATTTATGCTCTTTCAACGGTCTGCACTCATTTAGGATGCACACCAAATTGGCTTGAGGCAGAGAAAAAATTTAAATGTCCATGTCATGGTAGTGGTTTTAGAAGTACCGGTATGCATTTTGAAGGGCCTGCACCAAGACCTTTGGAAAGATTTAGAATTTTCCTAGCTGGTGATGGTCAAATAGTTGTAGATAAAAATAAAAAATTTAATTTTGAAAAAGGAGAATGGGGTAGACCTGAAGCTTCTTTAAAGGTTTAGCTAACAATTTTTATGGCAGAAAATCAAAAAAAATCTATTTTTCAATACTTACTAGATTCACAGTTATATAAATCTATTATTAGATCTGGCGTACCTAGAACTAGAAGACAAAGAATGTATGCAGTTCTTGGTAATGTTTTTTTACATTTACATCCGGCAAGGTTACCTAGGCATGCTGTAAAAATTGGATATACTTGGTGCATGGGTGGATTATCATTTTTTATTTTTGTTGTATTGACAATTACAGGTATAATGTTAATGTTTTATTACAGACCAACTGTAGAATATGCTTTTACTGATATTATTGATTTAGGAGAGCAAGCCCCTTTAGGAATTATGAGAGAATTACATAGATGGGGTGCTCATTCGATGGTTTTAACTGTTTGGTTACATATGCTCCGAGTATTTATGACAGGGTCATATAAACCTCCAAGAGAATTTAATTGGGCTGTAGGGACAATATTGATGACCTTAACAATGTTTTTAAGTTTTACTGGATATTTATTACCATGGGATCAATTAGCAATTTGGGCAATAACAGTTGGAACTAATATGGCTAGAGCCCACCCATTTATAGGTAGTGAAGGCCCAGGTGCTTCTTTGTTAACAATTGGTGATTTAAATTTAGTGACAGCTTCTTCAGATGTAAGATACGCCTTGCTTGGAGGACGGTTTGTTGGTGAAGCTACATTATTAAGATTTTATGTGTTACATTGTATTTTAGTACCATTTATAGCTATGATTTTTATGGCAGTACATTTTTGGAGAATTAGAAAAGATGGAGGAATATCAGGTCCATTATAAATGATTTGATACTATTTCATGCATAAATTATTATTAATCATATTTTCTTTTTCATTTCTAATTGCAGCAGGAGGTGGAGGTCCTGTCTATCAAGATTCTAATTCTTTATTACAAATGTTTAAAGAATTTGTTAATATATTTTCAGAGCCAATTATATCATTTACGTTTATAACTATAATTTTTCCTTTTTTATTTCCTCCTACTGACTGGTTTGATAAAATTCATAGAAGACTTGGATTGCATCACATATGGACTAATAAAGGAGGTTATTTTTTATTTATTTTAACAACATTCTTTTTTTATTTAGGTTATACTGATCCCTATTTTAGTATTATTCTAAACAAGCCAGATAATTTTCCAATTGTTTTAATGGCTTATGCTTTCGTGGGTGCAACATGGTATTCTATGAAAAAAGCATATATTAATGATGCAAGATTAGATGCTGGTAAAAAGCCTAGAGAATATAATGATCCAGAAGATAAAGTTTTAGTATGGCCTGATTTAGTATATATTGAATTTATCGCTTTATTAATTTTTACTGCAGCCTTAACAGTTTGGTCCATTGTTTTAGCTGCTCCATTAGAAGAGCCAGCAAACGCAGCGGCAACACCAAACCCTTCAAAAGCACCTTGGTATTTTTTAGGTTTGCAAGAAATGCTTGTTTATTTTGATCCATGGATTGCAGGGATTGTTTTTCCTATATTTATTATTTTAGGTATGTGTGCTATTCCATATATGGATATAAATAAAAATGGAGATGGTTATTATTCATACAAAGAACGAAGAGTAGGTATTTTTATTTTTATGTATGGATGGGTTGCGTTATGGTTATATTTAATTGTAATTGGAACCTTTTTTAGGGGTCCTAATTGGAACTTTTATGGCCCATTTGAGTGGTGGGACCCACATAAATTAGAAGTTTTAAATAATGTAAATTTATCAGAGTATGTATGGGTTTATATGTTAGGTCAGGAAACACCAAGTAATATTTTAATGAGAGAGTCAGTTGGGTTTTTATTAGTTTTTTTCTATTTATTTATTTTACCAATCTTCTTAAGTCAAACACTTCTAAAGAATATGTTTAAAGCATATGGTCCAGTAAGATATGCTTCATTAATGATATTTGGCTTGACTATGCTTTCTCTTCCTATTAAAATGTTTTTAAGGTGGACAATTAACCTTAAGTATATTGTTTATATACCTGAATGGTTTTTTAATATTTAAGCTGGAGTTTTTTTTTGGATTATAAGAACGATGAAAGATATTGGGATATAAACCTTTTAAACAAATGGTTTGCATTTGCTGCAATTATTTGGACATTATCTATGGTTTGGATGTTCATTGATGATAATGATGATGAATTNAAGTATTACCAAAGTGAATACTATTCAATTTTAAAAGATAAAACNAAAAACGAATTAAATACTCTATATTCTGAAATTTCTGATGTTAAGGTAGAATTAGAANCTAATTTNGATAATAAAAAGAAAATATTAGATTCTAAACAAGACCTTATTCAAAGTATTAATGATTCNATTCAAGTTATNAAAGATATATATGCAAAAGTACAAATAGATTGGAAAGCNTTAATTGTAGAAGTTGATGTAGCAAAATATTTAGTTGAAAAAGAAAAAGCTGAAAATAAATATAATGAAGTTTCTGAGGCGGCAGAACTATTTAAAGATTTAAATAATCAGAAAGTAAATCTTAAAAAAGATAAAGAATTATTAGAGATTAAAATNGAAAAATTNACNAANAAGATTGATAATTTAAATCTNGAAGTTAANNNNGCNCAAGATAAACGAAATAAAGAATTAAAAAGATTAGATTTAGTAGAAGGCCAANTANTTAAGCTTGATAGAGANCGTATGNCTTTTGCCAATCANGTNGCTGACATAGTAAGAGACTTACCAATTGTAGATTTTCTTGATCCAAAANTAAAAGTTATGCAAACCGTAGTTTCAGANGTAAAATATGATGTTAATTTTGCAAAAGTNNCTACAGTNGANAGGTGTGTNAGTTGNCANATGGGTATTGAAGATGAACAATTTTCAAATGAAGAACANCCCTATACTTCTCATCCAAACTTAGATTTAATTGGAGCATCATCGTCTCCACATCCATTTAATGAATTTGGATGTTCAAGTTGTCATTCAGGAAGAGGNAGAGGTACAGGTTTNACCTCNTCAACGCATAGTCCNTTTGATAAGGNCCAAAANAAAGAATGGCAAGAAAAATATGATTGGGANGTAATGNANCANTGGTTAGAGCCAATGCTTCCATCTGAGTATAGNCAAGCTGGTTGTTTTAAATGTCATACAGAGCAACCATATTTAGAGGGNGCAGATCAACTNCAGCTTGGAATTAGTTTAATTAAACAAAATGGATGTAATGCNTGNCATCACATNGAAACAATTCCAAAAGANTACGAAGTTGGNCCAGANCTNACAAANGTNTATGAAAAATTTGANAAAGATTGGACTTTCAAATGGATTAAAAATCCACAAAGTTTCAGATATAATACNATGATGCCACATTTNTTTGAACAAGATAATAATTCATCTCCAGAAATGATTAAAAGAAANAATGCTGAGATTTATGCTATCACAGAATANTTATATAAAGATAGNGAATTTAAAGAACATAGTGATTATGAATATTTAGGNGATGCAACAAGTGGTGAAGTATTNATNAATGCAATAGGTTGTATGGGNTGNCATCAAATNAATGAAAATCTTAAGGANTACNNCCCAGAAACTGATGAATATGAATTTTATTTATCNAAGTATGGATATGATATTGAAGAAACTACAAATTATAATTTANTAAATCAACAAGGACCAAATTTAATTGGTTTAGGCTCNAAAGTATCAGCAAAATGGCTTTATGAATGGTTNATGAATCCTAAAAATTATTGGGAAAAAACACGNATGCCAAATTTGAGATTATCTGATCAAGAAGCAAAAGATATAACAGCATACTTAATGAATTTNACAAATGAAGAATTTGAAAATCAAGANATTCCTATTTTATCAGANAATACATTNAATGATGAANTAGAGAGTATAGCATTCAGTTGGTTAAATAAATCTTTTAATTATCAAGATGCTGAAGAAAAATTTGATAATTTAAAAGAANCAGGAAANATTACTGATTATGTTGCTGATAAAGCAATAAGATATTATGGCTGNTACACATGCCATAATATGGAAGGATATGAAGATGCAAAGCCAATAGGAGCAGAACTCACACATGTAGGTTCAAAACCTNTAAATAAATTTGATTTTGGACATATTCATGATATNCAGCATACTAATTTTAGNTGGATGAATCAAAAATTAGCTAATCCTAGAATTTATGANAGAAGNAAAGTAATTGCTCCTGAAGATAAATCAAGAATGCCTAATTTTTATTTAACNCAAAANGAAATTGAAGCAATAACNACGGCATTATTNGGACTTACNAATACTAANATTGAAAATACAAAGTTAGCTGATTTAGATAANAGTCATTTAGAATTNTCTGGTTATAAATTAATNAGACAATANAATTGTTATGGNTGTCANGAAATTTATGANGAAGGTGGTAGAATTGCNGATACTATAAAAGAAATNTTACCTGAAAATTTACATGCTGAGCATAGAAATTATGCTCCNCCNAGTCTTTATGCTGAAGGTTCAAAAGTTCAATCTGATTGGCTTTTTTCATATTTAGATGANCCAATNACAATTNGACCAAANTTACAAGTAAGNATGCCATCATTTAATTTAAGCGATGATGATTGGAATGCAATAATTGCAGCATTTAANGATATGGAAGATAATAATTTATCTTATGAATCTATNCATNTGGTAGANGAAAAAAGTGAAAANTACCAACAAGGATATGAATTAGTTTCTGATTATGGTTACTATGATTTAGAAGAAGATNTATGGGTTGATGCNTTCAATGAAGGNTCAAGATGTTATGTATGNCANTTTGAAGGNGAAGTTCCTCCTGGAAAAGATTTTGATATTACAAANCCNTTAGTATGGGCTCCAAATTTAGCATTATCAAAAGAAAGGCTAAGACCTGAATGGGTCAAAGAATGGTTACGTAATCCNCAACATTATATGGAATATACTAAGATGGTAGCACCTGCTCTGTATAATAAATGNCCTGAATGTTTGGATGGCGATTTGACAGAGGCTCAGTATGCTAATCTCAAAGATATATCTGACAATAAAGATAATCCTAATTGGAGATCTGGANCNGATGCAGATTATAGATTAGAAGCAATTACAGATTGGATTTTTTCTGTAGATGGACCAANTGATATTTCTAATGTNATTGAGGATTATTTTAAACAAAATGGATACAAACATTTTGAAGAAGAAGAAGATGAAGATGANTGGGGTGACGATGANTGGTAAAGTNTTAATCTAAACCATAAGCNNTAAGNCTNNTTTGAATAGTTAATTCAACCTCTTTNGGAAGCCAAGAATCTCCTCCAAAACTATCAATTAAATTATCNTTAGGATCTAAAAGCAAAGATTTTAAAGTATGNTTTATNTCTCTAGGATCNCCATCATCAATTCCNCTNAATCCTAATCCAGCTTCCATNGTAAGTTTTANAACACTATTTTTATATCCATAGCTAGATAAAAAATGTATNTTTNCATAATTTTCAAAAANACTTCCATATGCTTTTTGTAAAACTTTAGGTGTATCGTAATTATAATCAAAACTAATAATAATAAACTCGATNTTAGGATTATNTTTAAATTGATTAATGAGATATTGATTTTTNAAAATAACAGCAGGACAAAAGTTAGGCATTGGGCATCTAGAAAAAATAAAAGATATAAATTTTAGTTTATCTTTAAATTGANTNAANTCTACTTTTTCGCCTGCNAAATTTAAAAACGTAAAATTAGATACCTTTTCACCAACCTGAATGGTTTCATCTTCTTGAAAAAAATCATCAAATACTTCATCTTCTGTTAATTCTCTATGCCCAACAATTTGTATATCATTAGCCCATGTTTTTGCAGGAGCATTTTTTTCTTCTAAAATATAAAAATTAAAATTTAAGCTATCACCAATTTTATAATAATTCATATTAATAGATGGTTCAATATTGAACATCATGGTCATTTCCATCATAAAACCAGGAACCTCATCATGCTTTATCATCATTTTACTTTTTTCTTTAAAAATATCTACAATAACCCCCTTGAAAGGGTGAATGATTGGTTCTTTATTATTTTCACATGAACACAATAAAATTAATAATAGAAAGAAAATTTTATACATATTTGTTAATATTTTAAAAGCTGGTCATATATTCTTGACCAGCTTTTAAAATCATAAATTATTTCTTTTTCGCAGGACGCTTAAATGATTTAGTTCCAGCATCAACAGACTTTTCTGCTACAGTAATAATTTGTTTAAATTCATCACTGCAATAACCGGAGCCTTTCATGCTTTTATCCCATTTTTCATGCCAGAAACAAAGTTCATACTCACCAGTTTCTAATCCATTTAAATCAATTTCATAGTTNCCATCNTNATCAGTAACACNCCAATANGGATGATCTAATACTANNACCCAAGATTTCATCCATGGATGAACNTCACATTTNATGTAAAATGGGTCTTCTTGTTTATCAAACTTTTTCATTGATGGGTCTGATTTNGCTGGCATAGCAAAGTTAAATGCACTATTAACTTTTGACATTGAATGAATATTGTGAAGTGTCTTATCACTATTTTTAATCATTAAATCTTGCCCTTGCATTATTCCAGTTACATGTGGAATATATTTGCATCCAACTTGATCTAATTCAATAGGCGTAGACGGTACAGTTTGAGAATGTTTTGGACTCTTAACCCAAACCATTACATTCTGCATGTAATTTTCTTTATTAATTAAAAAGCTTTCATTAAATGTTGGACCGCTATGTGATTTACCACAAATTGGATCCGCATTCATATTAACCTTTTTAGGTCTAGGTGCTTTACCTTCATATTGTACTTTACCCATTATTTTTGTAGAATCAGTAGCCATTAATACTGACATACCAATTGCAAATAAAAATAAACATTTATTTTTCATGATTTTATCCTTTTATTTAAAAAATAATTAAAATTTATTATTTAAATTTAAAGTAGTTTTTATTAATCAATCAAGAATATTAGTTTTAATTATGTGGACATTAGTAATAATTAGTCATTTTTTAATGTTAATCTCATTTATAATGCTATCAATATCGGCATTAAATGGACATTTTATTTCCGTTAATCAAGAAATAACCTTAAGTTCATTTTCTATAACTTCAATTATGATATTTGTATTTACTCAATCTTTAATCTTTTTTTTAATAATTACTATTAATAAAAATATGAATTCAATAATCATGGAAAATAATTTTAGTATAACAAATGATATATATAAATATTATAAAAAGAAAATGCATATTCATACTTCATCAAATATACTTTTAATATCAACTTTGGCAATTTTATTTGGAGCTGTACATACAGGACTTATGTCGCAAAATATTCATAATCTTTTATTTATTTTTGGAGTAATTCATTATGGGTATGTGATTAAAATACAATATTATTGTTTTAAAGAAATTAGTAAAATAATNTCTCGTATAAATGATTTGACTATTAGTAAATTATCAGACGAATAATATGTATTATTTAGCAAAATTTTTTGAATTAGTTGGGATGGGTGTTTTATTATATTGTTTTTATATATATTTTCCTGACCCAATGTCATATGAATTGCTTGCATATGGATCAAGTTTTTTCGTTGCAGGCTGGATAATAGAAAAATTTTTACTTAAAGGATAAAAATTGGATTTTAAAGTAGAAGATCACTTAAAGTCAGTTCCTGAGTTACCTGAGCTGATAAGGACTAAAAAAAATAGACCTCCAAAGATGGCAGTTGTTGATGAAGATAATTGTACTGGATGTTCTGCATGTGTTCCATTTTGTCCTGTTGACTGTATAGAACCAGTTCCTGAAGACAAATATGATGATGCTTCAATTCCTCCTGTACAAGTTAGATGGAATGAATGTATTGGTTGCCAAGTTTGTGCAAAAGTATGTGATAAGTTGACTTGGAATGCAATAAGGATGATTCCAACAAATTCTTTCGAAGAAAGATATAGTTTCACAGTAGATAAAAAAATAGATAACGGATAAATATGAGCAACGATAATCACGAAGAATCATTTATAAGGAAGTATATATTCTCAATAGACCATAAATGGATTGGTATTCAATATGGTGTTACAAGTATGTTATTTTTGTTATTTGGCTTTGTATTAATGATGATAATGAGATACCAACTTGCGTATAATACAAATACAGGTTTAGAAAAAGATATCATTTCTCCTGATATGTATAATGCACTAGGTGCTATGCATGGGACTATTATGGTATTTTTAGGTGTTGTACCAATGGTTGTAGGTGCTTTTGGAAATTATTTAGTACCTCTTCAAGTTGGGGCTCCAGATATGGCTTTTCCAAAATTAAATATGGCAAGTTATTGGACGTACTTTGTTGGTGGAGTTGTAATGTTGGCTAGTTTTTTTGTTCCTGATCAACTTCCAGCTCACTCAGGATGGACATCTTATGTACCTTTAGCTACTCTATCTTCAGGTCCTGGACAGACATTTTGGTTAGTGGGAATGATTTTTTTAATTACATCATCACTTTTAGGCTCTACAAACATTATAGTTACTATTTTTCAACTTAGAGTACCTGGATTAACATGGATGAGGCTCCCCTTTTTTATATGGGCTCAGTTAGTAACTTCTTTTCTACTATTATTAGCTTTTCCTCCATTAGAGGCTGCAGGCATTTTTCAATTATTAGATAGGGTAGCTGGGACACATTTCTTTGATCCTTACATGGGTGGAAGTGTACTTTTATATCAACATCTTTTTTGGTTTTTAGCACATCCAGAAGTATATGTATTAATATTACCAGCCTTAGGTATTGTTGCAGAAGTAATAGCCAACAATATAAGAAAGCCGTTGTGGGGTTATAAATCAATGGTTTATTCCAGCGTGTGGTTAGGCTTTATGTCATTTATTGTATGGGCACATCATATGTTTCTAACAGGTATGGGAACAACAATGAGTAGCTTTTTTATGATTACAACAATGATTATTTCAATACCATCAGTTATAATTTTATCTTCTTTATTTTTATCTTTGTGGGGTGGGTCAATACGATTTAACACACCAATGCTTTTTGCATTATCTTTTTTACCAATGTTTGGTATTGGTGGGCTAACAGGCCTTCCATTAGGTTTAGCTACTGCAGATATTCATTTACATGATACGTATTATGTTATTGGTCATTTTCATTATGTTGTTGCGCCAGGAACAATTTTTGCAATTTTTGCAGGTATCTATTTTTGGTTTCCAAAAATCACAGGCAAAACAATGAATGAAATATTAGGTAAAATTCATTTTTATGGATCTTTTGTATGCATGAATGGAATTTTTATGCCTATGTTTTTGCAAGGCTTAACAGGCTTATCTAGAAGAATGGCAAATGGTGGTTATGATTATGCTCATGCTAAGGATGTTTTATATTTGAATGAAATTATGTCAATTTCTGCTTTTGCACTTTTTGTATTTCAATTATTTTTTATATTTAATTTCTTTTGGACAATCTTTAGAAAAAAATATGAAACAGAATCAGATACTAATCCCTGGAAAGCAACAACCATTGAATGGACAGAAACTACATCTCCTCCTTTAGGTCATGGAAATTTCGAAGTAATTCCTAAAGTTTACCGCGGGCCATATGAGTATAGTGTAGAAGGCCATTCAAAAGATTATTATCCACAAACAGAGGAATAATTTATATGGATATTGAAATACCTTATAACGTTGAAGAAAGAAAAGATACCGGGCTATATAATAGCAAATTAGGTATATGGCTATTTCTTGCATCTGAAATAATGCTTTTTGGNGCATTATTTTCTACTTATATAATATTAAGAACAGGAGATCCTTTTTGGATGATGCATGTTAAAGAAGCTCATTTAAATATTCCNTTAGCAACAGTTAATACTGGCGTATTAATTTTATCTAGTGTGACGTTTGTTATGTCTTGGATTTCATTAAAATTAAAAGATATATCTAAATTTAGATTATATATGGGTATAACACTATTATGCTCTATTATATTTTTAGTAATTAAATATTTTGAATATACAGCCAAATTTGATGCTGGTCATTACCCATCTACTCATAATTTTTATGCTGTATATTTTACAATTACTGGTTTACATATGTTACATATTATAGGTGGNATAATTGTAAATGGATATTTTTGGTTNCCAGGNTTAAAAATGTGGAACACTGAACCTGAGCGTTTTACTAATAGAATTGAAGTAGCTGGATTGTACTGGCACTTTGTTGATTTAGTATGGATATTTGTATTTCCATCAATTTATTTACTATAGGTGATATAATGTCAAAACATAATATTGAATCTCATATTAAAGTTTATTGGAATGTTTTTTATGCACTATTAGCATTTACAGTCTTAACNGTTGCTGTATCTTATATTCCATTTGAAGATTATACTTTTTTACCATTTGGCCCTANATTTTGGATTTTATTTGTAGGTCTTTCTATTGCATGNATTAAAGGTTANTTAGTTTCCTATTATTTTATGCATTTGAACGANGAAAGTAGTACTATTTANTACACACTNTTAACATCTGTATTCTGCTTNCTTGTATTACTTTTTATGCCNTTNTNCTGGAGGGCAAGCGGAGAANNTNATGATCCTCAGTATGAGCAGTATATNGATCAAGATGGGTATGTTACTTTTAAAGAACCTGAACATCATGATCATCATGAAAATGGAGACCATTAATTATGCCTTCTTTAAAACATTTTCATATTTTTTTTGTAATAGTATCAATGGCTTTATGTATGTTTTTTTGTTATTGGGCCTTTAATAATAACATGATGCAATATTTCTATTTATCAATTATTTCTTTCTTATTGATTGGTTTTTATGGAATTAAATTTTATAGTAAAATAAAAGAGCTGGGTTTATGACAATTTTCTACAAATTTTTTACATTATTTTTTATTTGTGATTTAGTTTTAGCATGTGCTGTTTGTTATGGAAGTCCTGATGAGCCTGCAGTTAAAGCGGTTCAGGCAGGTATTTGGTTTTTGCTTGGAGTCGTTATTTTTGTTTTAAGTAGTATTGGATTTTTTATTTTTAACATTGTTAAAAAGTCTAGGGAAGTTTAATTATGAATTTTATAAAATCATTTATAGATAGTTATTTACCCCCCAATTATTCTAGTCATGGACAGCATATAGATGGTTTAATTTATTGGGTTCATTATCTAATGTTTGTTTTATTTGTTGGTTGGGGAATTTATTTTATTTACACGCTATTTAAATTTAAAGAATCTAAAAATCCAAAAGCAAACTATGAAGGAGTAACATCACATTATTCTTCTTATGTTGAAGTTGGAATTATATTATTTGAAGCATTTTTATTAATTGCATTAGCTCTTCCTAAATGGCAGGATCTAAAAATTAATATTGAAAAACCTAAGAATCAACCTATTGAAGCTTCGATTTTTGATTTAAGAAATAGTTTTTTGGATATCCCTGGTGTTAATCAAGATGATATAACAACATTTTTTCCAGCAGATGAAATAAACAAGGATAAGCAAGTTATTCACATTATAGCTCAAACATTTAATTATAATGTGCATTATCCTGGTCCAGATGGGAGATTTGGCCCAAGACATCTTCATTTAGTCAACGATGGAGAAGGCGAATATATTGGGCTAGATTGGAATCATCCAGATAGTAAAGATGATATAGTCTTACAAGATGAATTAATTTTAGAAGTTGATAAACCTGTACTTATTTATTTAACATCAAAAGATGTAATTCATAGTCTATTTTTACCAGAGTTTAGAGTTAAACAGGATGCTATTCCTGGACAAAAAGTCGCAATATTTTTTACTCCTGAAAAAACAACAAAAGATTTTTTTGAAGAGTTAAATTCAAATGAAAAATTTGTTTTATGGGATTGGATAGCGGACCCTGAAAATTATGATTATGATTTTTTAGATTTTAATAATGATGGCACAGCTGAAAATTTTTCTGGACAAAGAGGTGAAATGTTTGTTGATAAATATGGTAGAGATACATTTCAGCTTGGTTGTGCTCAATTATGTGGAAGTGGACATTCAGCAATGGCTAAAGGAGATATGTTTATTGTATCAACAGAAGATTATCAAAAATGGTACTTTGGTCAAATGTGGGCAAAAAATAGTATAATTGTTGAAGACGATGAATGGGGAGATGATGATTGGTAAATAACAATCTAATTTGGTATAATATTTAAATGCATAAAATTTTAACCATAGATTATCACTCGTCTAATTTTGGAAGTGACCTCACCACTTCATTAAAGAATACTGGTTTTGCAGTAATAAAGAATCATCCAATTTCAAACAGCTTGATCACAGAAATTTATAGTGAATGGCAAACTTTCTTTAATTCTGAGAGTAAACATAACTATTTGTTTCATCCTACAAAACAAGATGGATATTTTCCATATCGCTCTGAAAATGCAAAAGGTCAAAAAATTAAAGACCTAAAAGAATTTTTTCATATTTATAATTGGGGTCGGTATCCTTCTGAAATATCAAATCAAACAAATGTATTAATTTCTGAGTTTAAAAAAATGGCTAATAATTTATTAGTTGAAATACATAAATATTCTCCTAAACATATACAGGAATTATATTCGGTACCACTTAATAAAATGATTGAAAAAAGTAACCAGAATCTTTTAAGGATTATTCATTATCCACCTTTTAAAAAAGAAGAATATCCTAATGCAATAAGAGCTGGTGCACATGAGGACATTAACTTAATAACATTATTGGTTGCTGGTTCAGAAGCTGGACTTCAAGTATTGAATAGACAGGGAGATTGGGTAGATGTTTCTACAAGTGCAAAGTATATTGTTGTAAATATCGGAGACATGCTACAAGAATGTTCAAATGGTTATTTTCCTTCAACAACCCATAGAGTAATTAATCCCAGTGAACAGAATGTTTCAAGATATTCTATGCCTTTTTTTGTTCATGCAAAAGATGAAGTAATTCTATCAAAAAAATATTCAGCAAAAACCTATCTGGAAGAACGTTTAAAAGAGATTGGACTAAAATAACTTTTTTGTTTGATTTGCAATACCTGATAAAATAACAGCTGCCAAAACATCATATACTGGTTTTACATTAGAAACATAAAATTCCAGACAAATACAAGCCTTAGCTATAATATATATACAATATTTTTTTTATTCATTTATCAATTTAAATTTTATTCGAATAATTGTCAAAACAAAAAACCCCAACATTTCTGATGGGGTTTTAAGTGGTCGGAGACGGAATCGAACCGCCGACACGAGGATTTTCAGTCCTCTGCTCTACCAACTGAGCTATCCGACCA
>NHBL01000025.1 GCA_002167465.1 bacterium TMED6 | reverse complement strand
ACTTGGGATGCGCAGCATCTTTCAAGTGGTGTATACATGATCAAAGCTGAAAGTAACGGACAAGTAGCAACACAAAAAATAATGCTACTTAAGTAATTTAATTTTAATAAAGCCTCAATTTTTATTGAGGCTTTATTATATACAGGAGTAATAATGAAAGATTCAATATCAATAAATAATATTTTAAAATTCAACAAAGATTTTAATAGTAATCCAACTAATAAAATAACTAGAAATGCTTTAACCAGAAGTCAAATTAACAATATAGCTATGGATTGGGATGCATTTAGAAAAGTTGATCATTCATATTCTGATGTGATTAGTACTGAAATGAAAAAAGTAACTAACCAAAAAGCTTCTGGAAGATGTTGGGGTTTTGCTGGTCTTAATTTAATGAGAATTTCACTTGCTGAAAAATATAATTTAGCTGATTTCGAATTTTCACAAAATTATTTTATGTTTTTTGATAAACTAGAAAAATCAAATTACTTCCTTGAAAATATTCTTCAAACCTTAGATGAATCTTATGATAGTAGAATAATGATGCATTTATTGAATAGTCCAGTTCAAGATGGTGGTCAATGGGATATGTTTGTTAATCTTATTGAAAAATATGGAGTGGTACCTCAATCAGTAATGGCTGAAAGTGTTCAAAGTAGTCAATCGCGAGCTATGAATCAGTTTCTAACAAGAAAATTGCGTGAATTCGCTTCTGTTCTTAGGGTAATGAATAATAAAGGTAAAAATATTTCAGATTTAAGAAATGAGAAAGAAAAAATGATGTCTGAAATTTACTCTATGTTATGTATTTGCTTAGGGGATCCTCCAACAAAATTTGATTGGCAAACTAGAGATAAGAAAAATAAATTCATTAGAATTACTGATTTATCGCCAGTTGATTTCTATAAAAAACATTGTAATGTAGAATTAAAAGATAAAATTTGTTTGATACATGCACCAATGTCTAATAAAAAAATGAATGAACTTTATACTGTAAGTTTCTTAGGCAACGTTGTTGGAGGTCAAATTATAAAGTATGCAAATGTTGAAATAGATGACATAAAAGATGCGGCCATTAAATCAATTAAAAATAATGAATCTGTATGGTTTGGGTGTGATGTTGGTAAAATGTTTCATAGAGAATTAGGTTTAATGGATACGGATTTATACAATTATGATGCCTTATTTGGAACTACTTTTCCGATGAGTAAAGCAACTCGTCTAGAGTATGGTGATAGTATGATGACTCATGCAATGCTATTTACAGGTGTTGATATGATTAAAGATAAACCTCGAAGGTGGCGTGTTGAAAATAGTTGGGGTGTAAAAGGTGGAGATAAAGGTTACTATCTAATGACAGATAAATGGTTTGATGAATATAATTATGAAATTGTAGTAGATAAAAAATATCTACCTAAACGAATTTTAGATTTATTTGAAAAAGAACCTGTTGCCCTAGCGCCATGGGATCCTATGGGGGCATTAGCTATTTAAAAATAATTTGATTTCTTTATTAGTTGGAAATTTATTTGTTTTAAATTTTGAGTATACTAGTTTTTTATTTATAAGAATTTCAAATGCACCACTCCTTGGTTCTGTAAGATTTCCTTGTACAATAGACTCAGGACAATATTTATTTATAACTTTTGATACACGATCAAATTCTGGTCCATAGTTTCATTTTTCACAATATTCTATATGTATATTCATTATTAATTACCTTATATTTAATACATTAATTTTATTCAAACAAAATATATGAATCAAGAAATAGATAACAAACTTTTAATAGCCGTTGTTAAAAATGATGATATATCAATTAGATTGTTTATTGATATTTGTCAAAGTATAATTTTTGGTGCTCTGAAATCATTTGATCAAATTGATTATGAAGACAAACAAGATTTATTACAAACTATTATTCAAAAGAAAATATTTGGTATTAATGGTGATTGGGTAGGTATTAAAAAATTTAGAGGTGATTGTAAGTTTAGTTCATTTCTTTATCAGATAACTAGAAATGAAACTTTATCTTACTTAAAAAGTAAAGGAATGAAATATAAACCTAAAACTTCATCTATCGATGATGTTTATAAGTTGTTTAATAAAAATACAAATTTAGAAGATAGCTTAAGTTTACAATATTGTTTATCAACATTAAAAAACAAAGAACAAAAAATAATGAAATTAGTTAGCGAGGGTTATAAACAAAGAGAAATTGCAGATATAATGAAAGAGAAACCAAATACAATTGCAGCAATTATATCTAGAGCAAATAGGAAATTAAAAAAATGTATGCAAGATAATTGAATTTAACTTAGTCGTATTATATGCAAAGGAAACATTTTATGGAAAATAATAAAATATTAAAATATTTAGAGGGCCAGTTAACTGGCCAAATTAAGCAAGATTTTGAGGCGCTAATAGAATCAAATAGTGAATTACAATATGAAGTTGAAACTTTAGCAAATCTTATTGATGAAGAGCCTATGGAAAATCCTCCATATCATTTAAGGCAGAAAATATATAATATGGTTGGAATAAAAGATGATTCATTTATGGATATTGTTGTAAAAAAAGCAGGTCAAATGATAGATGTAATTATAGGCAATGAATATACTTTAGATATTTCACCTAAATTTGTAACTAGAGGTAGTCAAAAATCTATTCTTTTTTCAAAGAAAATGAATCATTTTGATATTTTATGTGATGTCTTTTATGAAGAAGCAGATAATTATGTATTAAATCTTGCAGCTTCAAAAAAAAGTAAAGAAATAAATAATCTCAAATTTTTAATTACTCAAAATGATAATGTTATAGAAAAATTTACTCAAAAAGATGGTAATACTGGAAGTTTCATTTTAAATGAGGGGATTTATAGCATAAATATTTCTTTAAAATCAAAAGAAATAGGTAATATTAAAATAAATCTTTCATAGATTATTTTTTGGTTACTATTTTATAATCGTGGATACTTTAAGATTAATCAAAATAAATAATAACCAGTTGTATATAGAGCTTAGTTCTGAAACAACTAATTTTTCAAAAAAAATCACTACTAATCTAAAAATAGATTCTATTAAATCTCTATCTAGAAAAATAAATCATGATATTTTAAAAGAATATATTCAAAAAGGTTCGTCAATTCAGCAATTAAAAACTTTAAAAGAATCAGCATTTGAATTATTTAATATTTTAGATTTTTTTAAACTTGAACAATATTTTAATCAAATTAAAAGAAATAAGAAAAATCATTACCTTAGAATTATAATTGATAGCGAGTTAAATGCTATTCCATTTGAATTGTTGCATGATGGAAAAGATTTTTTATCTGATTTTCTAATATTATCTAGAGAGTTTACAGATTCAAACTTATCTAATGAAAATTTTTGTATTGATTCTAATAAGAAATTTTCAATAGTTATAAACCCTTCAGAGTCAGATGACATTGATGAAGATGTAATCAACGAATCTAACTTTATTTCTAATATGATTGAAAAAAAATTTATTTTAGGTGGTCCTTTTAAAAATAGAAATGTAGATAAAGTTGAATTAATAAGATTATTAGGTTCAAGTACTTTATTTCATTTTTCGGGTCATTATGAGATTGGCGGTTGGAAACTTTTTAATGATAGATTTCAATCTGATGATATTTTAAAATGTTCAAGAAGTTCAGATTTTATTTTTTCTAATAGTTGTGGTAATCAATCAGATAAGTTTATTTCATTTATTAATGCTTTTTTTGAAAGAGGTACTAAAACAATTATTTCCAGTATAGGTGAATTACCTTCAAACAAAGCAAAAGATTTTAGTAAAATATTTTATAAGTTTTTTATTGATTATAGACATAGCGTTGGTGAATCATTATTTTTAACAAAAAAACAAATTATTAAAAAGTATGGTCATCAAGATCTAATTTGGTGTTATTATCAATTGTACGGATCTAGTTTATTGTCAGTTAATAAAAATATAAAATTAGGCCTTAAAACATCGCCAATTTTAAAAATAAGAAAAATAATATATATATTTTCTTTTTTAATTATAATAAGCTTTATAATTAAGAATCTTTTTTATGAAAAAGATGATCAAACTGAAATTGAAATAAATGTAAAATCAAATGTAAAGGTTCCAGAAAAATATATTTTTAAACCAAATTCAAATTTTGAAATAAATAACGAACAATATTATCCAATGTTATTTAAATGTGATTCTATCAAAAACAACTATCCATTCTTTTCATTATTAGATAAATCAGATAACCTCAATATAGAGCAATTAATTATTGATAAAAATAATAACTTTTTATCCGCTGCATATCCTCTTACTTTCGATAAAGATAGTGCAATATTAAATATATTTCTATCTGATATAAATCTTTATGACAGATTTGAACTGATTTTTGATGATGATATTGACTATTCAGTATTTTTACAATACAATAGACCATTAAAAATATTTTATTTGCATATTATTAATATTCAATCAGACTTAAGATATAAAATAGATTTAAATGATTTGATTAAAATAAAATCACCGATACATAAATATTTTTTAAAGAATTATCTTGATGAATTTCCTTACTCCTTTCAAAGGGACAGTGAATTTGAAATTATTAAAGATAGTTTCAACTTTAAAAATCGTTTAATTCTTGATATAAAAAAAGACCTCTAATAAGAGGTCTTTTTTTATATTGAGTAGTTATTTAATCTAAAACCTGTGCGGTTTGCTTGATTTCATCAGGATTGAATTCTTTGTTAAAATTAAAAGATCTGGATTCTAAAATTTCTTTATTTTCAATATCAACAATTTTAATATTCCATTGACCAAGTATTGATTCACTTTCAAATGGATCTAAATCAATTTTAATCCATTCTCTCCATCTTGGGGTTTTTGCATTAATTTGAAAATCCTTGTTAGCTATAATTTGATTATTACATGAAACTGTTATTGAAAGATTAGTTGGATTAAATTCATATACATTTTGTTCATTACTCATTTCTTTAGTTGTTTTTAAATCAACTAATTCTGTATTAATACTTGTCCATACATAAAATTCTGGATAGTAATTAATATCTTTTATTACATTTTTATCTAAGGTTGTAATTGTTTTATATGAATTTATAGGATCTCTATAAGTTTCAGATTTTTCATCAATATCTATTTGTTTAGCAATTTTTATACTATTAATGGTAGGTATTGATTTTTTAATCTTGGGTTCAAAAGATTCATTTTCATCTTTATTATTTTCTTCATATAATTCATCTGATGAATATTCAGTAGAATTATCAAGTTCTTTTAGACTAGTTGAAAAATCAGAATCATCTATTTGATTAAAGTCAGTATTAATAGAATTATCACTATTTGCAACTATTTCATTATGTTCATTACTTGTGTTTGATGCTAAATAAATCACAATAACAAAAGAACCCAAAGCAAAAAGATATTTATTTATATTATTAGTAGCCATTTTTTCTCCTTTATTTTGATTACTAATATTTTGACAAATAAAGAAATAGATTTCTTGCATATTTTTTTATAAATTAAGGGATTAATTAAACACAAAAAAAATCAATTTATAAAAAATGAACAAAAAATATCAATTTGGTGATGTAGAGGTAGAAGTACCAGAGTTTGATTACAAAAAAGTTTTTCCTTTATTCTTTTTAGCAATCATATTTTTAATTATATATATGTCAGTATATTCTGTAAGAGCAGAAGAGCAGGGTGTTTTATTACGTTTTGGTAAATATAATTCAATCTCACAGCCTGGATTACACTTTAAAATACCAATCATTGACGAAGTGTATAAAGTAAAAACATCTAAGCAGTTTGTTGAAGAATTTGGATTTAGAACTGTTGAAGCAGGTAAAAAAACACGTTTTTCAAATACTTATGAAGGAGAATCTTGGACTTTAACCAATGATTTGAGTGTTGCTGAAGTAAAATGGCAGGTTCAATATATTATATCTAACCCAAAAGATTATATGTTTAATGTTAAAAACGTTGAAAGTACAATAAGAGACATTTCTGAATCAGTTATGAGAAAAGTTGTTGGTTCAAGCGTTTTTGACAATGTTATTAAAGAAGGCAGGCAAATGATTAGTCAGGAGACTAGATTATTAATGCAACAAAAATTAGATAAATTAGAAACTGGTATAACAATTAAAATGGTTCAATTACAGTCAGTAGTACCCCCTTCTATAGTAATGGATGCTTATAACCAAGTTGCTCGTGCTCTTCAAAATATGGAAAAAATGATAAATCAAGCTGAAAGAGATAGTTCATTAAAATTGACAGAAGCTAGAGGTGAAGCTTTAAAAATAAAAAACCAAGCTTTAGGATATAAGTATAGAACTGTTCAAAAATCAGAAGGTGAGACACAAAAATTTACTAAAATATATGACTCATATGTTTTAAACAAACAGGTGTTTATTACAACAAGAATGATAGAAACTATTAAGGAAATTTATTCCAATGTTGACCAATTAAATTTTGTAGATCCTACAATAGGTGCTATCCCTCTACTTGGATTAAATCAATCTGCTAATNCAGGATTTGATAACTATATTAAAGAAAAAAATAAAAAATAAATAATTATGACTTTTAAATATTTTAAAATATTCATTCTACCTTTTATATTTATTATAACAATGAATTCATTTTATATTGTAAACGAATTTCAGCAGGCCATAGTTTTACAGTTTGGTAGGCCTATAAGTTCTAAANTAGATGCTGGTATAGCTTTTAAACTCCCTTTTTTACAAAATGTCATTAAGTTTGATAAAAGNATTTTAGAATGGGATGGTGACGCGACTGAAATACCAACAAAAGGTATGCTAGATAAAAGAGCTACAGCAAGTAAAATTCAAAAAGAAAAACAAGAGACAACAAATATTTTTATAGATACTTTTGCTAGATGGAAAATATCTGATCCATTAAAATTTTATATTAGTGTTAATAATGAAANGCAAGCTCAATCAAGATTAGATGGAATACTTGATGGAAAAATTAGAGATAAAATAGCTCCTCAATATATTGATGATATCGTAATAAATAGTGATCAAATAATGAAAGAAGCACTAGAAGCAATTACTGCAGAATTTCAATCTTTAGACATTGGAATAGAAGTGCTAGGTATAGAAATAAAAAGATTAACATTTAATGATAAGATTATGCCTCAAGTATTTGATCGAATGGCGAGTGAGCAAGAAGCAGAGGCTGCAAAATTTGAAGGACAGGGAAAAGCAAAACGTTCAGAAATACTAGGTATTATAGATAGGGAAGTAGATCTAATAATTTCTACTGCAAATAAAAATGCTAAAATAGTNGAAGGTGTTGCAGACTCTACGGCTGCNGCAACTTATGCNTTAGCTTATCAAAATGATCCTGAATTTTATGAGCTTTGGAAAACATTTGATGTATTACCAGATGCTATAGGTAGTAAATCCATTTTTTGGTTATCAACACAAAACTATCCTAATAGTAATATATTTGGCATTAGACCTGATGCTTTGAAATAGTTTATTTTTAAAGTGAATAATGTTATAAAATCTTTAAAATTTATTTATTTTCTAGCACGATACTCTCCTGATAAATATCCAAGAGTTGCAATTAAAGATGAGTTTTATAATGGGTTAGATAACTGTAAAACTCAACTAAGAATTTTATCTAGATTTAATAAAAAAGATAAAAATTTTATTATAATTTTTCCAGGAGCATCTCCTGATGCAGAAAAACACACGGGATTACTTTTTTTAGCTTCTATAATATGTAAACTTGGATATGTAGTTATAGTGCCTAGAATTCCTCCATTAAAAGACCTTAAGTTAAATCATGAATGTCATGAATGGTTTGCGCATGCCTATTTTGAAATTATTAATAGACAAGATGTTATAAAAGCAAATGTATCTACAATGGCTTTAAGTTTTGGTGGAGGTTTACTTTTAAAAGCTTCATTGGATTCAAAGATATCTAGTTCTCCACCTAAATCAATAATGACCTTTGGAACTTATTGTGATATACAGTCTACTCTTAAATTTTTATGTAATGGAGAGATATATCTAAAAGGCTCTTCATATAAAATTAACCCTCATAGTTGGGGTTTAACTGTTCTTTTACATAATTTTCTAGATAAATTACATTTTAAAGAAATTGAAAGTTATAAATCAGAAATACAACAAATCGTAAATTTAAGAATTCAGGATAGATTAGATGAAGTACAAGAAAGCATTTCTAAGCTTCCAGATATACCAGCAAATTTTATTCAAAATATTTTTGATTCAAAGATTAATGATGAAATTGAAAATGAAATATCTCGTGCAATAAATAAAGAAAAAGAATTTATAAAATCAATGTCACCAAAGTATTGGGCAAACAAAATTAAAAATAAAGTATTTATTATGCATGGATCTAATGATTCTATGGTTCCATTTACTGAATCTATAGAGTTGCATAGGTCTATAGAGGCATCTTCTTTGTTTGTATCTTATATGTATGAGCACAAGGAAATATCTACTGATAAAGGTATAATTTTTAAAGTAAAAGAGTTTTATAAAATGTTTAAATTTTTTAAAGGATATTTTAAATACAATGAAAGTTAAATATTTCATTGGTGGCTACGATAAAAATATATGTTATTTACTTTGGTGCGAAGAATCTAATCATGCAGCAATAATTGATCCTTCAGTAGAAATAAATCCAGTCATAGAATATATAAATAAAGAAAATTTAATATTAGATAAAATTCTGATTACACATACTCATCACGATCATATAAAATATTTAAATGACTTT
>NHBL01000024.1 GCA_002167465.1 bacterium TMED6 | reverse complement strand
AGATAATGATATAGATGGTGATGGTATTTGTGGTGATGTAGATGATTGTCCTAATGATGCAAATAATGATATTGATGCAGATGGTATTTGTGGAGATGTAGATGATTGTCCAAATGACCCTTTTAATGATATAGATGGCGATGGTATTTGTGGTAATGAAGATGAATGCCCATATGATGCTGAAGATGATATCGATGATGATGGTATTTGTGATTGTACATTAGACAACCTTGAAGATTGTCCGGATGAAGATGATGAATGTCCTTATGACCCTGAAAATGATGCAGACAATGATGGTATTTGTGGTGATGTTGATGAATGTCCGTATGATGCAAATAATGATATTGATGCAGATGGTATTTGTGGGGATGTAGATGGTTGCCCAAATGACCCAGATAATGATGCTGATGAAGATGGGCAGTGTGGTGATGTAGATCCATGCCCAAATGATCCAGACGATGATATAGATAATGATGGTATTTGTGGTGATATAGATGAGTGTCCTTACGATGGTGAAAATGACGCTGATGGTGATGGAACATGTGGTGATGATGATCCATGTCCATATGACGCAGATAATGATATAGATGGTGATGGTATTTGTGGTGATGTAGATGATTGTCCATACGACTTTTATAATGATGCTGATGGAGATGGTATTTGTGGTGATATTGATGAATGTCCCTATGATGCAGATAATGATATAGATGATGATGGTATTTGTGGTGATGTTGACATATGTCCAAATGATGATGAGAATGATGCAGATCAAGATGGTATTTGTGGTGATGTTGATGAATGTCCAAATGATTCACAAAATGATATAGATGGTGATGGTCAGTGTTGTAGTGATGAAGATGGTGATGGTTTTGTTGATGACCCATATTGTGACTGCGCTGCAGATTATTACGATTGTAATGACCAATGTGGTGGAGATTCATTGCAGGATGACTGTGGTACATGTGATAATATTGATTGGAACGATTGTGCAACAGTTTCAATACAGCTAAATGATAATGCAAATCTAACAAGTTTTTATGTTTTACCAGAAAATACATCTTTAGATAATATTTTTTCTAATGTATCAAATGAAATTTTAGCTATTGCTGGAGCTTCTTCTGCTGCAATCTATGATGATGGCTGGCAAGGAACTTTAGAAAATATTAATCAAGAGTCTGGTTATTGGGTTGTTATGAGTGGTAATTCAGAATTATCAATAACAGGTACACCGATAAATCCTGAAACAGTTTATGACTTAGAAGTTGGAGATAATTTAATAGGTTATCCTTTAAATGATTATACTGAATTATTAGAAGGATTATCAGATGAAGCTGAAAATACTTTGGTTGCAATACTTGGTGAAGGTCAGTCCGCATATAATTATAATGGTTTGTGGATAGGTAGTCTCCAGTATTTTTCACCTAACACAGGTTACTGGTTCATAAGTAATGATTCTTTTGATTTTTCATATCAAGCTCCAGAGTCTTTAGGTAGAAGTTCTTCAGACTTTGTATCAGTACCTAGAAATCCTGTTGATTATGATTATTCTCAATCAAAAAGTCAAGCATTTTACTATGTAGAAAATATTGAAGGTGTTATGAGTGGTGACTGGATTCTCGCATACAACAATCAAGTATTAGTTGGTGCTAGAAAATATAATGGTGAAATAATTGATATACCTGTGATGGGATATGATCAATCAGAATTTACAATAGGGTATTGTGAGTATGGAGATATACCTGAATTTAAATTATACAGACCATCCACAGGAATGCTGAATGATTTATCTGGTGATATTCATTCATGGCAAAATCATAATATTACAGTTATGGATAATTTAAGTTTAAATAATATGCCGTCTGAAGTATCTTTACAGCCAGCATATCCTAACCCATTTAATCCATCAACCAATTTGGTTTACTCTTTATCTAATGATGGAGATATCAAATTATCTATATACGATATAAATGGTAGATTAATTGATAACCTAGTCGATTCTTATCAGTTTGCAGGTAATTATAATGTTTCATGGAATGCAAATGAGATGTCAAGTGGAGTATATTTTGTTACTTTATCAACATCGTCAAACGTATTGACACAAAAAGTTATGTTAATTAAGTAATATTTTAAATAAGTCATACATTGAAAAGGCAATCTTTAATAGGTTGCCTTTTTTTTAATAATTTTATTTTTTTAAATTGCATCTTATAGGATATAAATGATATTATAAAAAGCTATGAAATCATTAATTTTCACATTCTTATTATTAATACAGCCCATTTTTTCAAATACGGACTATTTTTTTATTGATACTTTAAATGCTGATATTCAATTATTATTAGATTATAAGAATCAATCTAAACAGTATACTACTAAAGCTGAAAAAGCAAAATATTTTAATGATATTTCGTTTGCTATATATGACCAAACTTTAAATCTTCAAGAGAATACAAAAACTGTACTTCTTGAGTATAGTGCTTTAATTAATAATTTAGAAGAAAGATTAAATATTGAGTTAACATCTATATCTTATAATTTGGGGGCTCCATTTATAAGAAATAATTTTAAACATATAGCTATAAATCGAAAAAACTTAAAAAATAACTTACACATTAGTCAAACTGATTTAATAAAAAATCAATATCTAGAGCTCGCTCGTTATCATTATGAAATTATTGATATATGTGAAAAGAGGGTTGATAAATTATTATCTATGCTAGATGAGAATTCACTTGATAGATTATTTAATGAAAAATTATTAAATAAAAATATTATTATTATGAATTTTAATAATCAGTCTAATAATGAAAAGTATGATAAGCTTATTTCAGTTTTTCCTGATATGATCATTAATAGATATAAAAATAGGGATGATATTTCAGTTACTTATTCAGGGTCAATTGAGCCTGATTTAAGAAAGATTATAAAAAGTGACGATAATAATTCTGTGAGGTACTTAATTGATGGTTCTTTTATTATAGATGGTTATAACATAATTATAAATTTTAAAGTCTATGATATTAATGATTGGTCATTAAAGGTTAATCGAGACTTGTCCTGCGATATAAGAGATATAGATTGTGTATATGATAGTTTTTTATGGAATGTAAAAGAAAGTGTGGATCCACTAGTAGAATATGAGATTTATGATGATTTTAGTAATATTAAATCTCAAATAATGTCTAAAATTGAGCTAGATAGTTCGGATATATCAATAAAAAGTTCTAATCTTTTTATGCCTGTTTTAGAAGATTTTGCGATTCAAAAAGATTATAGTTTTGATATTAATTATAAAGACATGGGGATTAATGGGTCAGAAAGTGTAAAAACACAATCTTTTGATTTGTCTAATTATCCTAATGGGGTGCAAACCCGAAAAGAATTACTGGCTGATTTAGTTAAAAGATTAAATAGTTTTTTAACTAATCCTTATTCTATTGATGTTGGAGAATTAGATATGGAAGTAAATAAACTAGATAATAGTTATGTAGATTTAAATATTTCTATTTCATATAGCTTTAAAAAACGTGATTTTGAGAAGTTAATTAAGAATATGCCATACAATACCTTAAAGAGTAATAATAATTCTTATACTGTAGAATTCTTACATGATAATTATTTATTTGACGTCAGTTCTATTAATCAATTTAATAATCATAGTAGAGAGTTATTTCCTGTTTTATTTTTTGCTAATAAAAAAGGTGATATTCAAAAAATTATAATAGATTCTTGGGACAATAGATATGATAATTTATTATTTGGTGACTATGATGTTGAGCGTGTTGATAAATTTAGTCAGTTGTATAGCATTATAAAATCTGATAAAAATATGCATTTTAATATCAATAAAAATAAGGTTGTGGTTAATTATAATACAACAATGCCTATATCAATTCTTGATAATTACACGCAGCTAACTATTAAAATTTTTGAAAGAAGTGATTTAGATTCATATTTACCTATTAATGAATTAAAGTTTTAAAGGAGAAATAATGTGTAAAAAAATAATCTTTTATATTCTTTTACAGGCATTTTTAATGTCAAGTGACATAGTAAATTCAGATGAATTTATTCCTGATGTTAGACTAAAAGATATAAATAAAAAAAAGATTCAACTTACAGATATATCAAAGGATAATTACGTATTATTCAACTTTTGGAACATGGCATGTGAACCATGTAAAAAGGAAATGAAATTTTTAAATGAGTTTCATAAAAAATATAGTGATTACAATTTTAAAGTTATTAGCATTAATATGGACAGTCCAAGAAGTATGTCCAAAGTTAAAAAATATGTTAAATCATCAAAGTATGTTTTTGATGTACTACAAGACCCTAGAATGGATTTATTTAAAAAAATGGGTGGTTCTATAATGCCATTTGTCGTAATAGCTGATAATGAAGGTAGGATTATAAATAAACATATTGGCTATAATCTTGGTGATGAAAAATCTTTAGAAGAAGAAATTAAAGCATTAATTTCATTTAAAATAGATTCTAATGATAATGAATAACTATAGATTATATTTCTTAATTATTGTAAGCACATTATCTGCAAGCATAAATTTTAATTATGAATCTAAATACGGTAATGGAAATAACGTAGACGATTTTACTCAGGATACAACTTTATATTATTACTTTGAAAACTTACTAGATATAAATTTTAATTATAACGATATATATTTATATACGCAATTAGAGTATAGTAATCCTCCAATTTACGGAATAGAAAGACGTAAAGTAGATAAATTAACAGATAGCTATTTTGTTGAATATTCTAATTCTTATATTGGAATTAAATGGGGTTATTTACAATCCTTATATGGATATGGATTAGATATTAACACTTTTCAAGATCAGTCTACGGATTTTGATAACAGAGTTAAGGGTGTAGAATTGAAATATACGCCTAATGACATATTAGATTTATTTTATATTTCAGGAAGTGGAAAATATGGGTCTAAAAGTTCTGGTAGTCTAAGNACTAATGACCTTTCCTTTNATCATAATTTACAATCTTATGGNGNACAACTTTATACAGATTTAGGTGATTTTTCAATTTCATCCTCAACTAAGAAAACATANTATAGTGGCGGTATTTATAATNAATTAATAAATACAGATACAAGACTATCCATTGATTTACAAGATTATATATTTACAGATNNCTCATTATTTGATTTGGACAGTGAGGTGAAATCAAGTGGTATTAATTTAAGTTATAGTAATACTTTAGGTAATTATGATATATATATTGAAAATATGTATTCTAACTACAATAAAATATTAAGGAATGATGAAAACGAGGATGGGTATTTAAGGTATATATCTCTTTCAGGGGATTTATATGGAATAAATATNCTTTATGAATTTAAAGATTACAATATGTTGTATTATATGCCAATTTCATCAAACCCTCCATTAGTNTTTGGTGAGACAACTTCAGTATTAATTTCTAGAATACAGCATAATATAAATTTTGCAGATGAAATTGGACATCAATTAGAGCTTAGGGGTGANTATAAAGATAATTCATTATTGTTAAATATGTCAATTGGTATGAAGCATTCTGGAATTAGAAATCAAAATGATTTTTCTTTTGATGATGAGGGTAATTTAATTTATGGCACGTATAAATCAGTTTCATTTAATGATATTATATCAGATATGAATTTTTTGAATGAAGATTTAAGAGCTCATAAACCATTTAGAGATATATATTTTGAAACAAGTGGATGGAGAATGAATAATTCATTATACTATAAATTTGGTTACCTATCTCATTATAGCTATGATAATTCTAGCGGAAAAAATTATCAGTCATTTACAGTCCCAACNCAATTTGTAATAGGTTTAAAAAATAATAATTCANTAACAATTTATTATGAATATCAAGAAACAAATAATTTAGTTGCTACTATTGATGATTATAACGAGGATACGTATACATATAATTACATGAGTTTATCTTATCATATCAAAGATTTTGGTAGTTTATCTTATTTTAGCGATAAAGAAAATATTGAATACTATATAAATGGCAGTAGCAAAACAAGGTATTGGACAGGGGTAGAATTAAGTTTAGAATTATCATCTACCATGCAAATTTCAATTTTTAAAGGATCACAAAAAGGTGGCCTTGTTTGCGCTAATGGAGTATGTGCAGTACAGCCATCTTTTGAGGATGGTATCAAAGTAACATTTAGAGCCTTGTTTTAGTTACATATTTTTACTAACATATTATAGTGTTTTTATTTAAAATTAGTTCAAGTTAATGAATAGAGAGTCGTTATGAAGAATTTAATTNCANTAGTATTTANNCTTAATATTGCTATTTCAGCATATTACAGTCCAGGTATGACTATGATAGATAGTCATCAAAATCAATCTCATTCTGTATGTTTTGGAGAGACAGATGAGGGGGATCCAAATTCTTTAAGTTTNAGAGATTATAATGGTGCNACAAATGGTGGTGATTATCANGTAATNNTNGTAGATATGGCAGCTAGNTGGTGAGGAAGNTGTTGGTCGTCNATTAGTTCAATNGCNAATANAGCAGAGGAATTTCTTGATAANGAGCATGTNTTAATTTTTACAAATTTAGATGATCTTAATCAGCCTTATAGTTGNAATCAGTGGGGNAATAGACATGTTCAATGGGGTGATGAAGATGCNGTNATAACAAATGATAGTGGAACTACAATNTGGGGTTGGTTTAATACNGGTAATGCAGTTCCAAGTNNTGTTTTTATTGATCATACNATGACNGTNNANTANATGNCAAATTTTNCTAATACTAATGCNNNAATTAATAGAATTAANAATTTATTAGATGATTGNGGNNNTTTGTGTANTGGNGANCCTNTATTNGGTTGTACTGATGAGCAGGCTTGTAATTTTAATGATAATGCTGATGAAGATGATGGTAGTTGTGAATATGAAAGNTGTTTAGGCTGNACNGANCCTTTAGCAGAAAATTATGATTTAGATGCAATAATNGANGATGGNACCTGTTCNTATGCAACNAGNNTTTCGTTTGGNCTAATTACNGANTCAACAATAGAAATTGNTTTNACTAATAATTATGATGTACAAGGTTTTCANTTNACACTTACAGANNANCCTGATGCAATTACNNTNNTTGATGCTTATGGNGGAAGAGCTGAAGATAATGGTTTTACNGTTAGNACAAGTGATTTAGGTATAGTACTTGGNTTTAGTTTTNGTGGAGATNNAATNCCTGCAGGTGAAGGNATNTTAACNATATTATCATATGATGGATTAGGTCCTACAGATTTATGTTTTGAGGATGTAATAATATCTGATGTNAATGGTNTTCAATTAGGTACTGATGTTTCAGACTGTTATTTNCTAGATTTAATAGCTAATCCTGGTGATACAAACCTAGATGGTCTAGTCAATGTACAAGATGTTGTTATATTACTTAATTTTATTTTAAATNATGACACACCTAATCAGCAAGAATTTGTCAATNGTGANATGAATTCAGATGGAATTTTAAATGTTCTTGATGTGATAAGAGTTGTNAACAATATTTTAGGTNCAGCNAGGTTANGTGCTACTAACNAAGATTCNTTTGGTATTGTTAATNATNNAACATTAAATAANGATTTAGTTTTAACAGTTTATTCAGAAACAGATTACTCNGGNGTNCAATTTTCTTTTAATTCAAATAATGATTTGGATGTTTTATTAAAAGATAATAGNCANATAACATTAAAACAAAATTATACAAATGGTAAAAAGATTGCTATTGCTTACTCAATGTTTAATGATGTNTTTGATGGTCATGAGGCAGAATTTACCATTANNAATGGAGCAAGTATAANTATTGATGATATTNATATGATTGTTGGAGATTTAAATGGTAATTCNTTAGAATTATATTTTAATGAAGTTAGTAATTCAGANAANTTTGAATANNAGTTTAATATNAANAGTATTTATCCAAATCCTTTTAATCCATCAACNGATATAAGTTTTACANTACCAAATGATGGGTATGTTAAATTATCTGTNTANAATATTAANGGTCAAGAAGCAGATGTTATATTTGAAGGTTATCAAGATTCAGGTTTACATTCTTATACATGGGATGCTTCAAGTTTTTCATCAGGTATTTACTATTTTCATTTAATTGAACAGAATAATGTTTCTACAGCAAAAGGTATACTTGTTAAATAATTTTAAACAGGAGATTTAATAATATGATATTTCATAAAATAACAATTTTAATTTTACTTTCATTTTCTTTTAGTGTTTATCAAGTTGGTGATCAAATTAGTGCAGGTGACCAAGCAAGGGTTTTTGATGTATGCTATGGTGCAGAACATCATGGTATAGAGGGTGAAGCTGGAAGATATAATTTATCATTTGGTGATTACAATGGTTTTACTAATGATACAGGTATTTTTTATGTATTGATGATAGATATGGCTGCATCTTGGTGAGGACCTTGTTGGTCGGGCATTGGTCAAATGGTCGCAATTGAAGGTTGGTATGCAGATAATCCAAATGTTAAAGTAATTACAAATCTTGATGATATAGGTCAGCCCTATAGTTGTGAACAGTGGGGTGATCGTCATTTAGATTTTAATGATGAAATTTATCCACTGATGACAGATGATGGTACTCAAAATATTATATGGAGCTGGTTGATGACTGGTGGAGCATTCCCAAGCACAGCCTATATAGATCATACGATGACAGTTTATTATAAAGCAAATAATCCAAGTTTTGGGCCTGCTACTGCAACTATTGATTCTATGTTAGATGAATGTGGGGATTTATGTACCTTGTCTGCTCCTGCTGCATTATTTGATTTTGCAGTAGATGGAAATACAGTAACATTTTTTGATTTTTCAGATTTTGCAAGTGAAGGTTGGATTATTGAAGAATGGGCATGGGATTTTGGTGATGGCAACACTAGTTCAGAGCCAAGTCCAACACACACATATGCTGCTGATGGAGTTTATCAAGTTTCACTCGTTATAACAACTGATATAGGAACAGAAAGTGAACCGTTCACAGCAGAAATTCAAATAGGTTCATTAAGTAATTTAGATTTAAATAATCCAAACGCTTTTGGTTTAATAAAAAATTATCCAAATCCATTTAATCCATCAACAACAATAAATTATTTAGTATCAGATGCTGGAAACGTTACAATGGATGTATATGATGTAAATGGTCAATTAGTAAATCAAATTCTTAATAGTTATCATGTTTCAGGTCAACATTCAATTACATGGAATGCTAACAATCTAAGTTCTGGTATGTATTATATTAGTTTACATCAAGGCTTAAAAACAGATCAAATGAAGGTCATGTTTATAAAATAAGTATTTTAATTTATTTTTTTTAAAAAGGGGGACTTATGTCCCCTTTTTTGTTTTGCTTTGTGTGATTTATTTATTTTAAATTTTAATATTAAATGCACCCGTGGCTCAACTGGATAGAGTATCTGACTACGGATCAGAAGGTTGTAGGTTCGAATCCTACCGGGTGTACTATATGAAATATGTTTTTCAAATAATATTTATATCATTTTTTTTAACTAGCTGTTCTTTTTTAGTTAAGAAAGCTGCCAATATTCAAGACATTAATAATGTATCTGGAAAATATTCTATAGGTACTAAGCGAATGGTTTGGACTGATTCTACAAGAACAAATTGGTATCTAGATGGATATGGAAAAAATAGAAAATTAATGGCTCAAATATGGTATCCTGCCAATCCCGAAACTTTAGAAAAACAATCTCAATATCTAGATAACAAAAAAGCATTAACTAACACTATTAAATTACAAGGTTATGATGTGCCAGAAATTTTGACTAATCAAATTGGTAATGTGAAGTGTAATTCTTGGGAAGATGCTTTACCTGTTTTGGGCAAAAAGTATCCAATTCTTATCTTTTCACATGGTCATGGTGGTCTAAGAACACAAAATACGAATCAAGTTGAAGAGCTAGTCAGTCATGGATATATAGTAATTTCTGTTGATCATACATATGATGCAGGTTTTGTTGAATTTCCTGATGGTGAAGTTATTTATAGCTATACTTCAAGGCCTAACGATGAACCTATTATTGAAACACCAGAACAATTTTACACTAGATTTAGTTATAGGGTAGATGATATTGATTTTGTAATAAATCAAATTGATATATTTGAAAAATACGATGTAAAAATATCATCAATTATGGATAAGAGTAACATAGGGGTGTTTGGCCATTCTTTTGGAGGTCTAACATCAGTGTATGCTGCTTATTTTAATAAAAAAGTAAAATCTTGTTTTGTTTTAGATGGTTGGTTTGAGCCTTTGCATGATTCATTAATATTTGCAAATTTGAATAAACCATTGATGCATATAGGGCAGAATAATAAAGGTGAAAAACAATTTTGGAATGACATAAATTTTGAAAAAATGAATAATTTTATAAGGAGCAATTCAGATTTGTCTATATTGATTGATATACCTGGATCAAATCATTATGACTATACTGATTTTACATACTTTTCTTATGTAGCTAAAAAGTTAGATTTTTCTGGCTCAGTTCATACCAAAATAATGGCAAAAATTATGAATGAAACATTATTAGATTTTTTTAATTACACACTAAAAGAAGATAAAGAAATAAATCTAAATAGTTACAGCCAAAAATTTTCTGAAATTGATATCATTTATACTAATACTAATAAATAGTGAATTATTTTTTTTCTAAAGAAATTATAGATGACAAAATCATACTTTCTAATAAAGAGATGATTCACTGTGTTAAAGTTTTACGACATAAGGTTGAAGATAGAATTAAGGTTGTTGATGGTAAGGGAAACTTGTATGAAGTAGAAATATCAAGTATAACATCAGATAAATGTGAGACTAAAATTATTAATACAAAAACCATAAAGAATAAAGTTAAAGTACATTTAATTATTTGCCCTACGAAAAATCATAAAAGAATTGAATGGATGTTAGAAAAAATTGTAGAAATTGGTGTTGATAGGGTAAGTTTTATAATTAGTAAAAATACTATAAGAAAAAATATTAATATGGAAAGATTAAATAAAATTGCATTATCAGCAATGAAACAAACACAGAATGCATTTCTCCCTGAAATTGATGATTGTATAAAATTTAAAGATGTATTCAGTCTAATTTCGTCTAAAGAAAAATATATAGCACATCTTAATAAAAAAAATAATATTCATCTTAATTTATCAATTAATAATACCAATAGTAGATGTATTATGATTGGACCGGAAGGAGACTTTACAGATGAAGAGGTAGAATATTCATTGAAAAAAGGTTTTAAAGAAGTTAGTTTAGGAATTTCAAGATTAAGAACTGAAACTTCTGGGATAGTATCTACAACAATACTTAATCTATAATTATGAGTAAAATACATGAACAATGGATGCAAAAAGCAATTATTGAAGCTAAAACGGCATTAAAAAATAAAGAATTTCCGGTAGGTGCTATAGTAGTTAGAAATAATCAAATAATTGGTAAAGGATATAATCAAATTGAGTTATTAAAAGATGCAACTGCACATGCAGAAATGATTGCCATTACATCAGCATCTAGCTATATAAAAGATTGGCGTTTAAATGATTGTGATATATACATTACATTAGAGCCATGTTGTATGTGTGCAGGAGCCATTATGAAGTCAAGATTAAAAAATGTTTTCTTTGGTGCATATAATAAATCTGATGGATGCGTATCATCTCTATATAATTTGTGTAATGATCCAAGATTTAACCATCAAAGTGGAATTAAAGGTGGAATATTAGGAGATGAATGCAGTTATTTATTTCAATCATTTTTTCAAGATAGTAGTATTAATTAAATAAGATAATTTGCTATATTTATGGTCTATATGAGGAATTGGAGAGGTGTCCGAGTGGTTTAAGGTGCACGCCTGGAACGCGTGTATGGATTATGTCCATCGCGGGTTCGAATCCCGCTCTCTCCGCATAATTTATATGTATTTAATAAAAAATATATTATTTTTAATAACTTTTTCAATTATAATATCGGAAGATATTGATACTTTGATCGTAACCAAGTACGAAGTAGATAGTGAAGCTATTTTAATCCCTGATTATGGAAATGGTGAATTAGATTTTGAAATTGAGTTTCTTAATAAGAAAAGAAAATTTTTTTTATATACAAATATTGGCTATTTAATCGAACAAAATAGCATGATGATTAATGTTTCTCCTATTTTTAATTATAAAAATTTTAAATTTAAAATGAATATAGACTATTTGTTTGACTCTAATCCGATCAATTATAACAATAATTGGAAAAATACATATGATTTTCTTGAAAGAATAGAATATTTAAAATTATTTTTATTTGAAAACAAATTAAACATATCTTTTGGTGAAATTGAAAATTTAAGTTTTGGACCTGGATATTTAGTCAGTAATTACAATAACAGTTTTAAGTCTCCCAATATTAGAAATATAGGTCTAGAATTAAATTATAGAAACTCAAATAATTCAGTAACACATGACTTTTTCATATCGAGTTTACGAGACTTATCAAATAATGGTGGTTTAATGGGTAATAGGATTACTATTCTATATTCAAAATCTTTTCCATTAAGATTAGGCTTAGGGCATATAATTGATTTTAATCAGCTATCATTATACGATGACAATATACCAGATGTTAAAAGAAAAATTAGTGCTTTTGAATTAGATTTAAACTTCCCATTATTAAATAATTTTGATGAAAAAATATTTTTATTTGGAGAGTTATCTGCTATTGATTTTCCTGAAAAAAGGTATTATAAAAGAGTTGATGATAGTGAATTTACAAATGACAAAAAATCAAGAAATGGTATTTGGGGTGTAGCGTTTCCGGGTATAAAATATATTAATAGTTTTATTGAATTTGATATTACTTTGAATTACAACTCAGCTATTTATGCTCCTTTTTATTTTAATTCAACNTATGATTTTGAAAAAATTAGATATAGAGAGTACAATATTTTAGAAAATGAAATTTTATACCAAGATGAAGCTGAATTATTAAGTNTATTCTCTNCATCAGATTCCACNNTTTTTATACCNAAAGATATGTATGGAATGATTAATGAGTCTGAAAANACATACCCTACTTATGGATTTTCTAGTNNTTTNAAATTNAAGTTTAATAAAGATAATCANNTNCATNTTTCGTATTCATANTTTAAAAANATAAGTGAANTAGATGATTCTTTTTATAATAGTNTCGCATTAAATTATGNAATGAACAAAAAACTTATTTTTTTTCCTACAAAATTAGAAATTTATTTNTCAAAAAATTTCTTTAAAATAAAAGAATCATATCAANATAATGAAAATTTGATATATGGTTTAAATCTTAATATGCTATTATATAAATCTATTTCACTAGAGGGAGAATTAAAACATACTTTTTATGATATTAATTTTGATGGAAAAATAGATTTGGTTCCTTATGTTAACATAGGCTTAAATTATAAGTATTAACTATNTATTGAATGATTAATTTAGATTTAATTATATTTTTTGATTTCGATAACATTTTTTTAACTAATGTAGGTATGTATTTATGGTAATGAGAAAAAGANTAGGTATGAAAAAAACTTTAGGCAATAAACCTATGAGAAAAATTATTGGAAATAATTCTGTTAATAATAAAAAAACAGAATTATTAGCTGGTATAGATAAAAAATTAGAAAATATCGAATTAGAGTATGGGCCTGTTGTATATAAGGAGCTACAATCTAGATTAGAGAAAACTATACAAATATTTAATGATGAAGTTGAATCTTTATTTAAAAGTACATTTTCAACCTACAAATCAAATAAAAATACAAATGTAANAAAACAAAAAGATAGTAAAAAGCCTAAGTATATAAGCGATTACGAAAAATCTAAAAAGAGTTAACAGTAAAGGTCTGTGCTAGATGGGGAGTTAGCGGTTCCTTATAACCTGAAATCCGCTTATGCAGGGTTGAATTCCGAAAGGCGGATTCTGCTGCGATTTAAAGTGTTAANTAATTTGTGTTGATGTTAACAGCTCTACGCAATAGNGTTTAATTGAACTCCGTCAGGTCTGGAANGAAGCAGCGGTAAATTGAATTTCTTTGTGCCGTAGAAAAACTGTTTACTAGCNANTTATTTAATTATTTTTTTTCTAACAGAGNATTCAACTTTCGGTGCACAGTATAAAAATATGNATTATAAAGTTTTATCAAGAAAATATAGACCACAAAATTTTAATGAAATTATTGGACAANCTCATGTGGTTGATACTTTAANTAACTCTATTTCATCAAATAGANTAGCTCATGGCTATCTTCTNACAGGNGTNAGNGGNGTNGGTAAAACAACCACNGCNCGAGTNTTATCNAAAACATTAAATTGTCTTCAAAATAAAAGTACAATTCCATGTGAGAAATGTCAAAACTGNATTGANATAACAGAATCTAGAAGTTTAGATGTTATAGAGTTAGATGGTGCTTCAAATAGGGGTATTGATGAAATAAGAGAAATTAAAGAAACTGTAAAATATCCNCCAATATCTAGTAAGTATAAAGTGTTTATTATTGATGAAGTNCACATGTTAACAAAAGAAGCNTTCAATGCTTTATTAAAAACATTAGAAGAACCACCAAAGAATGTTATATTTATTTTAGCAACAACAGATTCNCATAAAATTCCTGANACTATTTTATCAAGAACATTAAGATTTGANTTTAAGAGGATTACTAATAAGGATTTAATCAAACATATGATTGAAATTCTTGAAAAAGAAAATATAAAATATGAAGAAAATGCACTTAATGCTATTGCTTTTAAAGCGGATGGGAGCGTTAGAGACTCTCTTAGTATTTTNGATAGAATNATNTCTTATTCTAATANTTTTNTATCATACGATTTTGTAAAAGANTCACTTGGAATTATTGAAGATAAGATATATTTNGANTTATTAGATTCAATAATTANNAGTGATCAATTNTCTGTATTAACAAAAATAAAATATATAATAGATTCTGGTTACTCAATAGATAATTTCATATCNGGNTTTAATACTTTCTTAAGTAATTGTCTAGTTTGTNTTTCTGGNTATAANAAAAAGGATTATATAAATGAAGAAACTTTAGATTGGATAAAAAAGAAAGATAAATTAATAAGCAGTATAGATATAATGCGTATTATTGAAGAAGTGCAGAAATATGAGTTAATGTCAAAAAATTTATTACAACCTGCAATAGCTCTTGAGTCGTTATTTTTGAAATTAAGTGTAATGGGAAATTCTGTTAATATATCAGAAGTAATTAATAGTATAGATACTGCTACACAAGAAAAAAAAGTAAGTATAAATATTAAAAATGAGAATAAAAATAATAATGATGAGTCACATATAAAAACAAATGATAATAAAGATGTTTCAATAAATATTTCAAAAGATGATGATAAAATTATTAAAAATATTGTTAATGAAAAATTACCTTCAAATTATGACAAAAAAGATTTTAAGGTTCATTGGAATAAGATAATAGAGCTAATTGATTTAAAAGATAAAAGAATTTCTAATGCATTAGAAGATGCTAATGCATTTATTGATAAAGATATAGTTATTATTGATTTAGGTATTATTAATAATGAATTTATAAAAAAGACTTTATATGATAACAAAAAATTTATTCAAGAATGTATCAATGAAATCACAAACCATAAATTCAATATTGAAATTAAGGTTGAAATAAAATTAGAAGAAGAAGAAAAAGATCATCCTCTTCTTAATGATATTAAATCAAAATTCAATAGTGAGAATAATGTATAGGAGATATTATGTTTAATGGTAATATGAAAAAAATAATGAAGCAAGCAAAAGATATGCAAAATAAGATGATGGAAACACAAAAAGAGTTAGAGTTAATGGAAGTAGAGGGAAGTTCTGGAGGTGGCGCAGTTAAGGTGGTTATTAATGGTAAAAAAGAAGTCTTATCAATTAATATAGATTCTGAATTAATGTCAGATGATAAAGAAATTTTAGAAGATTTAATTATTACATGTATAAATCAAGCTCAAAGTAAAGTTGATGAAATTAGTAAAGATAAAATGGGGTCCATTTCAGGTGGGCTTCCATCTGGTTTTCCAGGATTTTAATGGATTCAATACCCAAAACACTAGAAAATATTATTGTTGATTTAACAAAGCTACCAGGCATTGGAAGGCGAACGGCCGAAAGGTTGGCTATTTTTTTATTAGAATCAAATAGCGAATATCTAAAAAATTTTTCTATTAACATAAATGATTTAAACGAAAAGATGTCAGAATGCGAAAAATGTCATTGTTTTATTGATATAGATGAAAATTCTACTATTAACGAATGTGTTATTTGCTCTGATGAATCTAGAAATTCTAAAATAGTTTGTGTACTAAAAAAAGCTTCAGACGTTATAATATTCGAGAGAACCGGATATAATGGTTATTATCATATATTAGGAAATTTAATTTCTCCAATTGATGGTATTAATGAAGAAGATTTAAATATTGATTCTTTATTATTGAGATTGTCTAATAGTCATATAAAAGAAGTTTTAATAGCTACAGACGCTAGTATTGAAGGTGATTCGACTGCATTATATATATCAAATATATTAAAAGAATCTGACGTTAAAGTGACAAGATTAGCACGTGGTTTGCCTATTGGGGGTACTATAGAACATGTTGATCAAACAACGCTATCGAGTTCAATTGATGATAGAATAGAAATAAAATAAATCTATATGTCATCTTTTTTAAGAAATATACCAAATATTTTGACCGTATCAAGAATTATCCTTGCTCCAATATTTTTCATATTATTTATTTATAATTATTATTATTTGGCTTTAATATTATTTTTTTTTGCTTCTGTTACTGATTTTTTAGATGGGTTTTTAGCTAGAAAATTTAATATAATATCAAAATTTGGTAAAATGTATGATCCTCTTGCTGATAAAATTTTAGTTTTTCTTGGTTGGCTCTGTTTCATAATAAAGCCTCCTTATATAATTATAGATGATAAGTTTAATAGTACTTATTCAATTTCTATCATTTTATCAAATTATACCAATATAAATCCTAATTATATAATATTTTCAATATTAGTAATATTACTACTGCGAGATTTAATTGTAACTACATTAAGAGAAGAAAAGTATAAAAAAGAAAGTATAATTTTAAAAACTAATTATATTGGTAAAATTAAAACTACAGTATTTATCATCTGTATTCATCTTTATTTAATATATCAATTAATCCCAATAGAGTATTTAGTCAATAACAACATTAATATATCTTTATCATTCTTTGAAAGTTNACTTTTTTATTTGAATACATATATTTTTTGGATTTATGACTTTACCCTCTACCTAACTTTAGTTTTATCTTTNTTAAGTTTATATGATTATATATATCAATATAAGGATAAAAAAATATGAAAATAGCTGGAATACTAACTATTGGNAACGAAATTCTGCAAGGATACACACTTGATTTAAATGCTAATTCAATTTCAAAGGAATTAACAAAAAGAAATATTAAAACTACTATTCATTTAACTGTTCCAGATGAAATATTTAAAATTAAAGAAAAGATTAATAAATTCATTCAAAAAGATTACGACTATATATTTATCACTGGTGGATTAGGTCCTACACATGATGATATAACAAAACAAGCGTTAGTAGAACTNTTTAATGCTAAACTTATTTTTTTAAAATCTAGACATCAANAAATAATTAAAAAATTTAACAAAGTTAAACTTCCAAAATGTCAGTCNGAAATTTTAGATATATCNAAACCCTTAGAGAATAAAATAGGNACAGCATTAGGTATGTATTTTAAATATAACGGAACTAATATTATTATAATGCCAGGTGTTCCNATTGAAATGAAATCTATGTTAGACTTNTATTTAAATGAAATAAAATCTCTTAAAACGTCAAATAATAATGTNATAACAATAAATACTTCAGGTATATATGAAACAAAATTATCTGATATGATTAAAGACTTTATAATTAAATATGAAAANTATATTTATTTTTCATTTTTACCTAGCTATGAAGGTGTAAAAATAAGATTAACAGATTTAGGTGTAGGTGGTAATATTAATAAGATTAAAGATGAATTATTACATTTGCTTGATAAATATGCTTACGGATTAAANAATAATACACTTGAAATGACCATATCTAATATTCTTATAAAGAAAAAAAATAGTTTATCAATATGTGAATCTTGTACTGGTGGTTTTATATCAAAAAGATTTACAGATATTCCAGGATCATCAAATTTTTTTTTAGGTTCTATTATTGCGTATGATAATAGTATTAAAAATGCTATTTTAGATATACCAATTAAATATTTAGATAAATATGGNGCAGTCAGTCATCAAGTATCAGAGTTAATGGCATTAAATATTTCTAAAAAATTTAATTCAGACATTTCAATTTCTTGTACAGGCATATCAGGACCTGGAGGTGGAACAAAAGAAAAACCAGTNGGTACAGTATTTATAACTATTAAATTCTTTAATAAAATAGTTACTAAAGATTTTATTTTTAAAGTTGATAGAAATTCTCACAGATTGATGACTAAACAGGCAGCATTATTTATGTTGTGGACTTTAATTAAATAAAAATAAAGATTATCATAATATTAATTTAATTCGTTTTCGAAATTCACTATATTTAAGTAGACGTTTAGTTGTGATTTAATTAATTTTTGTCGCAAATTAGATTTCAATTCATCTTTAGTATAAAAAGGAGCATTATGGATCAAGATAAAAAACAAAAAGCAATAGAAGTAGCAATAGAGCAGATTAAAAAACAAACAAAAGATCCAGAGGCGGTTGTAAGACTTAATGATGAAGTTACTAAAAAATATTCAAAAGGATCAATNTCTACNGGTTCAATTTCTCTNGATTCAGCCATAGGTATTGGTGGTGTTCCTAGAGGTAANGTAATTGAGGTATATGGACCTGAATCTTCAGGAAAAACAACTNTGGCATTACATATTATAGCTGAGGCGCAAAAAAATAAAGGTTATGCAGCTTTCATAGANGCTGAACATGCATTAGATCCAANTTATGCTGCAAAATTAGGTGTAAATATTGAAAATTTACTTTTATCTCAACCTGATAGTGGTGAGCAGGCTTTAGAAATTGTAGAGTCGTGGGTTAGGTCAATGGCATTGGATATTATAGTAATAGATTCTGTTGCTGCCCTTACTCCTAANGCTGAACTTGAAGGAGATATGGGAGATTCTCATATGGGTTTACAAGCTAGATTGATGTCTCAAGCTTTAAGAAAATTAACAGCACTCGTAAGCAAAACAGATACTACAATATTATTTATTAACCAGCTNCGACAAAAAATTGGAGTTATGTTTGGAAGCCCTGAAACAACTACTGGTGGAAATGCTCTTAAATTTTATTCATCCTTAAGACTTGACATTAGAAGAATAGGTCAAATTAAAGATATGGATATGGTAATTGGTAATAGAACTAGAGTTAAAATTGTAAAAAATAAAGTTGCNCCTCCATTCAANATGACNGANTTTGATATAATGTATGGTAAAGGGATATCTTATGAGGGTGATTTAATTGATTTGGCAGTCAAAGCTAATATAATTGCAAAAACAGGTTCATGGTTTTCATTTGAAGATANCCAAATAGGTCAAGGNAGAGAAAAAGTCAAAATTGCTTTAAAAGAAGATAAAAAATTAAAAAATAAAATTGAAAAACAAGTTAAAGCTTATTTAGGGATGTAGTAATGGGAAGAGATAAAGCCTTAAGTTATGCATCAAATCCAGAGCTGTGGCTANCATCAGTTTCAGTTACNATAGCATGTATTGCACTAATCGTGCTAATTGGATATAATCTTANTGATAAAAATAAATCTTTTTTTACAAAATTTCTTGGAGTTTTATTTTTTGTAAGATTTATCTTTTTACATGGTTACATGGTTGGTCTTGGTCATTGGGATATATTAAATAGCTTACCTTTACATTTGTGTGGTNTTAGCTCACTTGTTATTATTTTTATAATGTTTAAGTATAATCAATCTATGTATGAATATTTAGTTTTATTAGGAATACCAAGCGCGATTCATTCAATNCTTACACCTCAGTTTATAAATGGATGGGATGGTTATTATTTTCCAGAGTTTTATTTATCACATGGAGCTATATTGCTTGCCCCATTATACCTTTCAATAAACTATGGTTATAAGCTAAGAATTTCTTCATGGATGACAGCATTTAGAAATGGTTTAATTTTAACATTATTCATTGGATTAATAAATTTAACAATTGCTTATTTTTATGGTANGATGCCCAACTATCTCTATTTATGTCAAGCTCCTATTGCAGAAAATCCTTTACTTTTTACAACACAATGGCCCTATTACTTCTTCGTCTTAGTAACGTTCATGTTTATCCATATTATTATAATTTATTATATTTTTAAATTAATTGGTAAGGTTGAGATTTCTGAATGAAAAATGGAATAATTACTATANTATTTTTTGCATCTTTTATTTTTCCACAATCACTACTAGAAAATATAGCTGGACAAGCTCCTATTTGGACAGGCAGTTTTGGTACTGTAGTTATTGATGGAGATATATACAACCAAATATCAATGCGNCCTGAATTTAATTATAGAAATTGGGGAATGGGTTTTGATTTATATTTTTATATTGATAGTGAAGGAAAATTATATGATGAAACTTGGAGATTTGATACCTTTAAAAATACATATAGGACATTATTAGATAAATTTAGATATGTACGGTATGGATATCCAGGTGATCAGTTTTATTTAAAAGCTGGAACTTTATCAAATATTTCTGTAGGGAGCGGTATTTTGGTTTCTAATTATTCAAATGCGATGGAGTATCCTGCCGAAAAGAAATTAGGTTTACAGGTAAGTAAATATCTCCCTTCTGGTATTGGTATAGAATATATTCAAAGTGATTTTAGAAAAACACCAGGATTAGCTAGTTTATCTTTAGATTACCCAATCACTTCAGACTTTAATTTAACTTTATCTATAATAACAGATATTAATCAAACAGGCGCATTAGATGACAGTGATAATGATCAGGTTCCTGATTTCATAGATGATTTTCCTGATAATGAAGATTATGCAGTTGATACTGATGGGGATGGAATTGCAGATACTGATCCAAATGAGTTTGATATAGATGGTGATGGTTTTGATTATTTTATTCATTTAGACAACCCTGGGGATACAAGTATATTTACTGATAATTTCCCCTTAGATATTGATGGTATAATTACAAACAGAAAACAAAGATTAACCTATTCTGATTTAAAAGAATCTGTAACAGGTCTAGGGTTAGACTTAACTTATCATATAAATCAAAATTTTAAATTCTATTCTGAATTTGGTCAACTTTTCTCATCAGAAGAATATCTTTTTCCTAATTCAGATGAAAGTAATTGGAGTTTAGGGTACGGATTTACACCAATTGGTTTTAGAGGACACTACGGTCCTTTTAGTTTTAAAACAGAATATAGACAAAATAGTAGACATTTTATTTATAACTTCTGGGATAGAACTTATGAATTAAATAGAGCAACTGTTAGAGATTTTGAGGGAAACCAAACTGTTGAGACTAAAGCTGCACAACTATATAAATATGGTAAACTATCAGGGCTATTTTTTGATTTTGGTGCAAGTATTTTAAATCTAGTAAATTTAGGTATTAGTTATCAAGATTTAACTGGTGAAATATGGGATGATTATAATAATCAGTTTTTTGAAAACCAAAAAAATAGAAGCTTTATCGCTAGTTTTGGTATTAATACTGGGAGTGTTCCTAAATTAAAATATTTAAATGGCTTTTATCAAAGATCAAATGTGAGAAATCCATTTGATTTTGAAAACCCAGATAAAAATACTATCTATGGATATAATCTTGGTATAGATATTTCTGAATCAATGGTTTTAGTTTATAAGGCAAGATATAGTTATAAATTTGATGGTTTAGATGTAGATGGTAATATTAATTATAAGCAAGTTTACTCAATGTTTGTTGAAACTCAGGTTATGTTTTAATGATTAAATCTAATCAAATAAGGCAAGAATTTATTGATTTTTTCATTTCTAAAAATCATAAAAGTATTAGGTCTTCATCGGTTGTTCCAATTGATGATCCTACGTTATTATTTACAAATGCTGGGATGAATCAATTTAAACCTATTTTCTTAAACAAGCAAGTCCCTAAGGTAAATAGGTTGGTAAATTCTCAAAAATGTATAAGGGTTAGTGGTAAACATAACGATTTAGAAGAAGTTGGTGTAGATGATTTTCATCATACTTTTTTTGAAATGTTAGGAAATTGGTCTTTTGGTGATTATTACAAAGAAGAAGCAATAATTTGGGCATGGGAATTATTAACAGAGGTATGGAAGATTGATAAAAACAGATTATGGGTTAGTGTCTATAAAGATGATAATGAAACTAAAGATCTTTGGATAAATAAGACAGATATAAATCCATCAAGAATTTTAAAATTCGATAAAAAAGAAAACTTTTGGGAAATGGGTGAAACCGGACCTTGTGGACCCTGTACAGAGATTCATTATTTTTTTGGTGATGATGTAAGCAATCAAGATCCAAATGGTGTCAATAATAATGATTTATATAGAGAAATTTGGAATCTTGTTTTTATACAGTACAACAGACACAAGGATGGTACTCTTCATGATTTACCTCAAAAACATGTAGATACAGGTATGGGTCTTGAAAGGATTGTAGGTGTACTTAATAATGAATCATCAAATTATCAAACAGACTTATTTCAAACAATAATAAAATCAATTGAAGAAACAACAAATATTAAATATAATTCAGATGAAAAAGGTATTCCTCATAGGGTTATAGCTGACCATATACGAATGCTATGTTTTTCAATTTCTGATGGTGCTATTCCAAGTAATGAAGGAAGAGGTTATGTTTTACGGAGGGTATTAAGAAGGGCTGCCAGATTTGGAAGAAATTTAGGTATGAAAAATAATTTTTTATTCAAATTAGTAGATTCTGTTGTGCAGGTTATGGGCGATGCATACCCTGAATTGCTAGAAAAGGAATCTCATGTAAAAAATGTTATTAAAGCAGAAGAAGATTCATTTGGCAAGACGCTTGATAATGGATTAGATTTATTTGAAGATATTTTAAATAGATTAAAAAGTAAAAAACATGAACAATCTATTATATCAGGAGAGGATGCGTTTAAATTATACGATACCTATGGATTTCCTTTAGATTTAACAAAGCTTATGGCTAAAGAAGAGGGTATTTCAGTTGATGAAAATAAGTTTACAAAATGTATGGATGAACAAAAAAAACGCTCAAGATCTAAAGCTAGTTTTAAAATATCAGAGGAAAAAAATGAGTGGACAACTACTAAAGCTAAAATTAGTCCTACATTTATTGGTTATAATCAATCAAGTAGTAAATCTAAAATTATTAAATTTAGAAAAATTTCTGATAAAAAATATGATGTAATACTTGATAATACGCCATTCTATGCCGAATCAGGTGGTCAAATAGGTGATGATGGAAAGATATTTAATGAATCATTAGAACTCAATGTTATTGATACACAAAAAATTGACAATTTAACAAGTCATACTTGCTTACTAAAAAATGGTGTATTAAATGTCAATGAAAATGTAAGTACACAAATTAACGAACAAAAAAGATTAAAGATAAGGTCAAACCATACTGCAACACATTTACTTCATGAATCTCTAAAGCAAGTTTTAGGCAATCATGTTCAACAATCCGGTTCCTTAGTTAGTGATAAGAAATTAAGATTTGATTTAACTCATTATGAAAAAATTACTAAAAATCAAATTAAAGAGATTGAAAGTAAAGTAAATAATATAATTAGAAAAAATAATGAATTATCTACTACTATAGAAAATTTTGATGATGCTAAGAAAAAGGGTGCAGTTGCATTGTTTGGTGAAAAATATGATGATAAAGTTAGAGTTGTTGATATTCCAGGTTTTTCCAAAGAGCTTTGTGGGGGTACGCATGTTTCAAGGACAGGAGATATTGGTATTTTTAAAATCATATCTGAATCTTCTTTATCTACAGGAATTAGAAGAATTGAGGCATTGACNGGTGAGGCTGTTTTAGAAAGAATTAGTTTNATAGACTCTATTATTGATGAANCTAAAATTACNCTTAAAGCTACTGAAGATAATATTATTGAAAAAACTAAANCNTTAGTTTTAAAAAATAAAGAATTAGAAAAGAAAATCAAAAAAGCTGATTCTGATATAGTAAAATATAGTGATATAGTATCAGATGGCANATTAATAGANGATTATAATATATTTTTTTATGATATGAAAAAATATGATGGTGANATAAAAAATTTAGGAGATCAATTTAGGAATAATTATAATTCTAAAGGAATATTGATTTTATCCGCAAGNTCNNACGNTAAAGATACTTTTATGTGTGCGATGACTGATTCTGCTATAAGTAGTTTTGATGCAATAAATCTTTGTAAGCAAATAGGTNCAAAAATTAATGGAGGTGGTGGGGGAAAGCCTCATCTAGCTACTGCTGGTGGTAAGCATAATTTAAAAACAGATGAAATATTTGATTTTATTTACAATCATATTAAATCTGAAATAATGAAAGGAAATAATGATTAGAGAAACACCAATTATTTTTTCAAAAAGTGTAAAAGGTAAAATTGGTTGTACTTTGCCAAAATTAGACGTGCCAAACCAAGACATTTCAAATTTTATTGATAAATCTTTNCTTAGGTCGTGTAAAGCTGATTTACCTGAAATCAGTGAACCTGAAGTAATGAGACATTTTGTTAATTTGTCCACTAAAAATCACCATATCGATAAAGACATATTTCCATTAGGTTCATGTACGATGAAATATAATCCTAAAATAAATGAATATATTGCTTCATTATCCCAGTACGCTTTATCTCATCCAAATAAATCAGATGCATATAGTCAATCATCTATATCAATTGTATATGAATTAGAGCAAATGCTTAAAAATATAACAGGTATGGCTGCTTTTACACTACAACCTTCAGCTGGGTCTCAAGGTGAATTTGTTGGNCTGCTTTTAATGAGAAAATATCATGAATTACAAAATAATAATAAGAATATAGTTTTAATTCCTGAAAGTGCACATGGAACAAATCCAGCCAGTGTAATATTAGCTGGTTACAAGCCTGTAGAACTTGGTACGGATGATAGAGGCAGAGTTGATATGGATGATTTAAAAAGTAAGATAAATGAGAATGTTGCAGGAATGATGCTTACTCAACCAAATACTCTAGGTTTATTNGAGGATCAGATATCTGAAATATCAAAATTAATTCATGAAGTCGATGGATTGATGTATATGGATGGAGCTAATTTAAATGCATTAATAGGTCTATCTAGGCCNGCNGATATGGGATTTGATATTACTCATATAAATGTACATAAAACATTTTCAACTCCTCATGGAGGTGGTGGACCAGGAGCTGGTCCTATAGGTGTAGTAGATAAACTAAAAGAAATGCTACCTTATCCTTTAGCAAAGAAAAAGGATAATAAATATTTTTGGGATAATAACATTAAAAATTCGATTGGTAAATTGCACCCATACAATGGTAACTTTGGTATACTTTTAAGAGCTTTTGTATATATTAAAATGTTGGGTGAAGAAGGTGTAAAGAATATGACTAAGCATGCTATACTTAATGCAAATTATATTAAAAAATCCTTATCGTCTCAATATGATATTCCTTTCTCAAATGGTACATTACATGAGTTTGTGATATCAGCTTTAAATCAAAAAAATAAAGGAGTTAAAGCTCTTGATATCGCTAAATCATTACTTGATTATGGATTTTATGCTCCAACAATATATTTCCCTACTAATATATCTGAATCAATTATGATTGAGCCAACTGAATCAGAAGACAAGGAAACATTAGACAGATTTATATCAGCTATGCTAGAAATTGATAAAAATATAGATTTAGATAAAGAAAAAATTCTTAATGCACCCATTTATACGCCTGTTGGAAGACTTGATGAAACAAAGGCTAATAGAGAGTTAAATTTAAGATGGAAAAAGAATGAAGTATAAAAAAGTTGATGACAAAATCTATGTATCAATTGATAAGGGTGAATTAGTAAATGATAAACTATTAGAAGTTGCTAAAATTGAGAAGCTTAATTCTGGTTGGATTAATGGATTAGGAGCAATTTCAGATATTGAAATAGGTTATTGGGATATAGAAAAAAAAATCTATATCAAAAAATATTTTGATGAAGATTACGAATTATTATCTTTAATAGGAAACATATCCTTAGTAAATAATGAATCATTCATACATACTCATATTAGCTTTTCTAATACAGAATTTAAAGTTTTTGGAGGTCATATGTTTGATGCTAAGGTAATTGCAGCTGCTGAGTTTTGTATTTTTACATCTAATTATCATTTACATAGAAAATTAAATTGTGATATCGGCTTATCATTATGGGATATATAAATGGAGAATAAAATGAAATCTATTAATACTAAAAATGCTCCACAAGCAATAGGACCATATGTGCAGGCTAAAATAGTAGGAAATATAATTTTCACTTCTGGTCAAATTCCTTTGACAAAAGATGGTATTTTAGTGTCTAATAATTTTGAAAAAGAATGTATACAGGTTTTAGATAATATAAAGGCGATATTAGAGTCTTCTGGAAGTAATATGTCTAACATAATTAAGTTAACTGTTTATCTAACAGATTTATCTAAATTTGATGTTTTAAATAAAATATTTGAAAAATATTTTAACAAATCATCTTTACCTGCAAGATCTACCGTTGAAGTGTCNTCATTACCTAAAAATGTTAGGGTCGAAATAGAAGCTATAGGTTCTATCGATGAATAAATATATGTTCATTTTTATTTTCTCTATAGTTTTTGCAAATGAAACTGTAGATAAAAAACAAGAAGATTCTAATTGGAAAACTAAATTTATTCCAATTGTTGGCCAATTTAAGAATCAAAAATATTTTAAAGGTATAATCCTTGGTTCTTTACAGACATATACTGCTTATAAGCTCTCTCATTACAATAAAAGTAAACAAATTGGAAAGAGAAATACTTATGCATGGTGGACTGTAGGGTTATATTTTTATGGTATTATTGATGCTTATGTTGATAATAATTTGAAAAATTTTCCTAAAAATAAAAATGAGGAAAAATAATATATGTGTGCTATAACTGGAATTTTTACTGAAAAAAACAATGTTTGTTTATCCTTGTATAATGCTTTGACTGTATTGCAGCACAGAGGTCAAGATGCAGCTGGTATGGCAACTTGTACAAATGATGGAAGTTTAATTTTACATAAAGATAACGGTTTAGTCAGAGATGTTTTTACTGATCAAAAAATGTTAAGTTTAGAAGGGCAATATGGTCTTGGTCATACAAGATATCCTACAGCTGGAAGTTCTAGTAATTCAGAGGCACAACCTTTTTATGTTAACTCACCATTTGGGCTGGTTTTAGTTCATAATGGTAATTTAGTTAATTCAAAAGANTTAGCNGAACAGTTNTGTGAGGATGATTTAAGACATTTGAATACCTCNTCTGATTCAGAAGTTCTTTTGAATGTGTTTGCTNATGCGTTACATCACAGGGCGAATAAAAATTTAAATGTTAAAGATATTTTTTCTGCTGTTGATGAAGTTCATGAAAGAGTAAATGGCGCTTATGCGGTAATTATTATGATATTAGGTTATGGTATTTTAGCATTTAGAGATCCGGATGGAATAAGACCTTTAGTGTACGGTCAAAAGAAAGATAAAAATCACATGTTTTCATCTGAAAGTGTAGCACTCGATTGTTTGGGGTACGATAAAAATGTTAANGATTTAAANCCTGGAGAAGCTGTTTTTATAGATATTAATGGAAATAAAAGCTCACATATATATAATCAAGCAAGGTCTTCATCTCCCTGTATATTTGAATATGTATATTTAGCTCGACCAGATAGTACTATGGATGATATTAATGTTTATAGTAGCAGATTATCAATGGGTAAATTTCTTGCTAACAAAATTAAAACTGTATTAACAAAAGAAGAATTAGAAGATATTGATACAGTTATTCCTATTCCTGATACTAGNCGAACTAGTGCTTTNCCNATAAGNATCGAATTAGGAAAAGAATTAAAAGAAGGATTTGTGAAAAATAGATATATTGGTAGAACATTTATTATGCCTGGACAAAAAATTAGAAAAAAATCTGTAAAACAAAAATTAAATACCATAACGTCTGTTTTTAANGGNAAAAATGTATTATTAATNGATGATTCAATTGTAAGAGGTAATACGAGTAAACAAATAGTACAAATGGCTAGAGATGCAGGCGCAAAGAANGTTTTTTTTGCAAGCGCTTCTCCACCGATTATTTTTCCTAATGTATATGGTATAGATATGCCATTTGTAGAAGAGTTAATTGCTTACAACAAAACAGTAGATGAGATATGTNCTGANATAGGTGCNGATAAGTTGATTTATCAAGATATAGATGATTTAGTAAACTCANTTAAACTATTAAANCCAAAAATTAAAAATTTTGANACTTCATGTTTCGATGGTAAATATATTACTAAAGGNGTTACNGAAGAATATCTAAGAAATCTNCATAATCATAGAAAAAATAATGATTAAATCTTTTTTTAAAAATCATAAAATACATAAAGTTNTCACATCAAAACTAGACTGGTTNTTTGTTTTTAATCTTCCAAAATTTNTTATTTTAANAGCGATTTTTTCATGGGGAATGGCTTCAGCTTATTTTCATGTAAATTTATCCTCTTTCCCATACTTTAGTACTTACTTTCATTATGCTGACATAATAATCTATTTAGGTCTTTTTCTTTTGTTAGGAGGTCTAAATATTCAAAATGAACTTGATAAATTAAAATATGCATACAGTTCTACAAAAATTGATTATGTAANAGATAATAATAACTTAAACTATCCAATTTTAGCTTCNTATATTCTNAATGAAGNTAAAATGAAAAAAGTNTCGATTNTAAGTATTTTTTTAGGCATTTTCATTNTAGGTGTATCATCAATTANTATNNTACCNACTATTCTTTTATATTCATATTTAAATTTATTTTTTTATAAGATTATAATNAAAAATAAAAATTTTGCACAAAATGTTATTTTTTCAATTTTTACAAACTTATTACTATTTATATCAGGATGGNTTCACANTGTTATNAGTTTCACATTAATTTTAGAATANATTCNAATTTATTTATTAGCAGTATTACCAATAANTCTTATATATGAATTAGTATTTTTTGAACAAGCATCAAAGTATGAAAAAGAACTTACTTTACCAAATGGTGTAAACAGAAGAAATATTTTTACACTGTCAATATTTTCACTTATAAGCCTTTTTTATATAACATATAATTTTAAAATAGATCCTGTAGTTTCNCATTATGCATTAATAATATTACCATTCTATATATATGGATTAGTTAGAGGGTTACCTAAAGACTCTATAAGATCTTTTATATATCCAATAATGGTGATTAATATTCTTCTTTCATGGACACTATTTCCTTACCTTTTTTTATTTGTTTTTATAGTTTTTTATATATCTAAATATTATTATTGGCATAGATTTGATATACATTTTCCAAAATTTGTAATTGAAGATGATGAATAACATATTTAGTATATTAGTTTGGAATCGTAAATATTAAAAATTTCTTAGATAAACTTTCTATAAATGAATTTATTTCCTTTGATTTAGAAACAACAGGTTTAGATGTTAATAAAGATGAAATTATTGAAATTTCTGCCGTAAAGTTTATTAATGGAAAGTACGATAGTGACTTTACGACATTAATAAAGCCTAAAAAAGATATACCCAAACAAATAACTGAAATTACTGGAATAAATAATGATATGGTGGCAAATTCTCCAACCATAGATATTGTTTTAGATGAATTTTTATCATTTATTAATAATAATGTTATTATTGCTCATAACATAGCTTTTGATTTACCTTTTATAAAAAGAGTTGTAAAAGAGCAAAATAAAGAATTGAATATAAATTTTACATGCGACACTCTACTTTTATCAAGAAGTTTTTTATTTACTCTAGAAAAATTTAATTTAGAATATTTGTCAATTTTTTTTAATCTTGATATAAAAAATTCACATAGAGCAAAAGCTGATGCAACAAATACAGGAAAAATTTTTTTAAAATTAATAGATCAAATGCTGTCTATACCTTTGATTGTGTATGAAAAAATTAATAGTATTTATGCTAANAATTCTGATCTTTATAATAAATATTTATATATGAATATATATGATTATTTAAAAAAAAATAATTCAGAAAAGTTCAGCCCTATTGAGACATTAAATTTAAAAACTAACATTATAGATAATACATCTGGAACCATGATAGATTATTCAGGTAGTATTAAATCTTGGTTTGATGTTGATGGAAAACTATCTAATGGTTGGGAAGATTATGACCGGAGAGATATTCAAGAAGAATTTGCTCATGATATATATAATAATTATAAAAATAAAGCTACACTGCTTGCTGAGGCTGGTGCAGGATTAGGGAAGTCTCTTTCTTATTTGGTCTCTGGCCTTAAATATGCTAAAGAACAAAACAAAAAGCTTATAATTTCTACATTTACAAAAACACTTCAAGAGCAGCTTTTCTTTAAAGATCTTCCTGTTATTGCTAATGGGTTAGATTTGAATTTGAAATCAGTAATTTTAAAGGGAAAAAATAATTATATTTCTAAAAATATGTTAAATGTATTATTTGATAATAATCATATAATATTATCAGATACAGAAATATATGAATGTACTACATTAGCTGTATGGTCACATTATACAATAACAGGAGATATTGAAGAATGTAATGGTATTTATAAAGAAAAAATTAGTGACTTATGGAATAAATTATCCTACACTAGACTAGAAGATGAAAGTTTAATTAAAAATAAATATGATTTTTTTTCACAAAATGATTTTTATAACAAACTTATTAAACAGGTTGAAAGCTCTGATATTATTATAGTAAATCATTCAGTTTTATGTTCTGATTTATCTAATGATACACAAGTACTCCCAGAAGATGCTATTTTAGTTATTGATGAAGGTCATAATTTGATTAATTCTATCGTACTTAGAAGAGATATTGTTAAACATGTCTTTTACTTGATTTTTTTTAGACTTCTTGCTTGATTTATCTGGAGTGATCATTTGGAAAGATAAAAAAAAGGGCTAGTGAATCACCAGCCCTTTTTTATTTTTATTAAATAAAGAGTTTATTTATTTGCTCCAATCCAATTATTAAATAATCCAATGTCTTCGTGTCTTCCTGGTGCCCAATATTTGGCATATGCTGCACCTTCTTCTTCAGAAAATGCTTTTTGGAATAAAGCAGGGTTATCGTCTCCTGCAAAATCGGCATCTTCCATTGAATTATATTCTGAAATTGTTA
>NHBL01000023.1:8721-43362 GCA_002167465.1 bacterium TMED6 | reverse complement strand
AATAAATTTAAATCTTTTACTTTTCTTTCAACAACAAGGATTTATAAAAAATCTATTAATGAGGAATCTAAGCTATGTTTTATTTTGTCAAAACGATTATTTTAAATATTTTAGTATTTAATATTATATTTACTCAAATAAGTATTGAATCAACCCCTAAGTCACTACAGTTTGATTTGCAAAAATCAATATCTAATATATCCATGCCAGAAATAGATCAGGACGTACTATTACAGCAAGACGCTCTTGAAACAAGAAAGAATATCCCATTTAGATTTGGTGCGCCAATTGATGTAAGCCTTAATTTAGATAATTCAGGTACATGGGAAGAAACTAAATTGGGCAAAGTGTGGCGATTATCTATAACAAGTGAAAATGCTCATTCAATAAATTTATTGTATGATAGATTTATTATTCCTGATGGGGCTGAAATGTTTGTTTATGACCAAAATATGACTACCGTCCTAGGTGCATTTACAAGCAAAAATAATAAAAGTCATGAAACATTTTCTACAGCTCCTACAAAAGGGCAAAATACTGTCATTGAATATTTTGAACCTTATGATGTCGACTTTAATGGTGAAATACAAATTAGCAGAGTAGTTCATGCATATAAGGATGTATTTTATCCTGAAGAATCTAGAGATTATGGTGATTCTGGATCATGTAACAATAACGTAAATTGTCCTGAATTTATTGATTGGGAAGATGAAGTAAGATCTGTTGCTATGATATTAAGTGGTGGTGGGTTTAGGCTTTGTACTGGATCAATGGTTAATAATGTTAGACAAGATTTAACACCTTATTTTTTAACTGCTAATCATTGTCTAGGTGGAGAATCAAGTTGGATTTTTATGTTTAATTATGAAAGTGCGGGTTGTAATAATCAAAACGGTCCAACATATATGACCGTTCAAGGCTCAACATTGTTAGAAAATTCTTCTAGTTCTGATTTTGCTTTATTAAGACTTGAAGAAGATATTCCTGAATCATATGAAATTCATTATGCAGGATGGGACGCCTCAGGAAGTACGCCAGCTACTCCTGTTTGCATTCATCATCCAAGTGGTGATATTAAAAAAATCTCATTTGATTATAATAACGCTTCTAATGCAGGCAATTATTGGGATATAAATAATTGGGAAGATGGAACTACAGAGCCAGGCTCATCAGGGTCTCCTCTATTTGATGGTAGCTCACACAGAATTGTAGGACAATTATATGGAGGTACAGCTTCTTGTACTTCTATTACTTATGATACTTATGGAAAAGTAAGTTCTTCATGGGGATTAGGTCTGAGAAATTATTTGGATCCTGATAATACAGGTACAACAATTTTAGATGGAATGAATGCTATTGATTTACCTGATCCTGAATTATCATATTCTGGAAATGATTTAGATTTTGAACTAAATGATAATGAAATACAAACTGAAATTGTTTCAATATCAAATATAGGAGAACCTGAATCTGAATTATATTATTCAATTAATTCATCCCCTTTTGAAGTTGCAGGAGGTGGGCCTGATGAAGGAAATTACTTTTGGACAGATTCTAATATAGATTCAAATACAAATTATCAATGGGTTGATATTGAAAATATTGGAGAGTTATACACCTTTCCAACAAATGATCAAGCTGGAAGTTGGCTACCTCTAGAATTTGATTTTCCATTTTATGCGGATGGCTTTTCAAATAATTTTTATGAACAATTATTTGTAAGTCCTAATGGTTGGGTTGGGTTTGGAGAAGATGTAAATTCATGGGAAAATACATCAATACCTACAAATCAAATTAATGGAGCTGCAATTTTTGCATTATGGGATGATTTGAATCCTGTTAATGATGATTGTAATCAATATTGCTCTGGTAATGTTTATTATCATTCTAGTCCTGAAAAATTTGTTATTTGGTTTGACCAAGTTGCACATTGGTGGACTTATTTTGAAAATGCATTTTATGACTTTCAAATTGTATTATATCCTTCAGGAAAAATTGATATTAATTATAGAAATTTAGACGGTGATTATGATGCATCTGTTGGTATCCAAAAAAATTCAACTATTGGATCTCAAGTACTGTTTGGAGCTGATGAGTTGTCTAATAATTTAAATATTTCTTTTGAGGGTGCACCAAATTGGATGAACGTTAATCCTAANGAAGGAACTTTAATAGCAGGTGAAAATCAATCGATTTCTATAACATGCAATAGTAACAATTATAANGACGGTTTATATAATGCATTCTTAAATATTACCTCAAATGGTGGTAGTATTTCAACTCCGGTACAAATGATGATAAATGGTTCTTTATTAGGGGATACAAACGGAGATACATTAATTAATGTTTTAGATGTTATTATTATGGTTAATATGATTATTGGNGNCTCTGAATTTGATTTGGATACTGCTGATATGAATAATGATGGGCTAATAAATGTGTCTGATGTGGTAATTCTTATAAATATTATANTGGGATAAAATGAAAAAATACTTTTTAACTATATTAATTTTTAATTTTGTAATAGGTGCATTATTGTATCCTGAAAATGAAGCAACTCTTAATCAGATTCATGTAAGATTTGAATGGGAACAAATTCCAGGTGCCGAATTGTATATTCTNTATGTTTCTGAAAATGGTAATATATATGANGATTGTATTATATGTAATAAATCTNTAGGTAAAGAATCATTAATACATTTAGAAAAAGAAANTCTTGAATGGAACAAAACATACCAATGGACAATATTAGGACAAAATTCAAATCAGGAAATGATTCCAACAGATATAAAAACATTCAATACAGCTTCACCAATTTCAAATNCTACTACAGAAATTTATAATGAAAATGGACAAGAAGGTTTAACAATTTTTGGATCTTTTTTTGATTATTATTCAGCAGTTATTGATGAAAATGGAAATGAAATATGGAATTCTGCAGAAGATAATCTAATTTTTTATAACACTGATGANTATGGACGTTTTTTTGGTTCTGAATTTATTGGTAATAATGCTGAAAATAATTATCCTGGAATTAAATTTTCATTTGAAGATGGAATTGAGTGGCAGGAGCCTGGAGATAATTTTATCCATCACGATATATTTCAATTACCAAATGGTAATTATATTGGGCTCGGTACATCATATGGAGAAGGACCAATACCATTAGGTACTTGGACCCCTCTATTTCAAGGGTTAGGTTTTGAAGCAGATGGAGAAACTATAGAATTTGATTGGATGGGTGACAAAATTATCGAATGGGATGCTAACACAANAGAAGAAGTTTGGTCATGGAATGTATTTGATCATTTTGATATGTCAGACTATGATAANTTAGGCGGTATATGGTTTGAAGCATATAATACTAACCGATTTGATTGGACCCATGCTAATGCTATATGGTTCGACGAAGATGATAGTGCATTATATTTATCATCTAGACATTTAAATAGAATTACAAAAATTTCATATCCAAGTGGAGAAGTCATTTGGAATTTAGGGCATGAAATGGGGTCTGGTGATATTGATTGCGGGCAAGATATTGGTTTTAGTTTTCAACATAGCCTTCAAAAACTGTCAAATGGAAATATCTTAACATTTGATAATGGAAATTTGAGTGAAATTTTTTTAAATCAAGATGAAAAAACATCTCGATCNATTGAAATTGATATAACAGATACATCAGATGGTTGCGAGGCCAATCTTGCATGGGAATATGTACTTCCAGAAAATTTATATGGTTATTTNTCTGGCAATACTCAAAAGCTTGAAAATGGTAATTATTTATCAACAACTATNGGCGGTGGTGGAACTAGTATAGAGGTTGATGGCGATGGAAATCAAATTTGGGAATCAAATTATAATTTACAAATACCAGATGGATTGGTATACAGAGCAATGCGCATTCCTGGCTTATTCCCAATTGCATATAGNNTAGTATTTCCACAATTTGAAACNTCTTTATCTGAAATGACTATTGAAAATAATAACTTAGAAGTATGGGTTAAAAATAATGGAGATTACAAACAAAAATTTAATTATAATTTAAATATTGAAAATAATAGTGCAGGCTATGAAGCAACTTTTATAATTACACCAGAACATCATCCAGAAGTAACTAAATCTATAACATTTAATATTATAATATCATCCGATTCAAATTTTATGTTAACAGATCATCAGGATAGTTTTACCTTGAATCCTGGTAGACAAATTATTTTATCATTTAATGATCAAGCTCTAAATAATAATCAAATTTTAAATGGTAGTTTTAATTTAGAGGCACCGTATCCTAATCCATTTAATCCAAAAGTTAATTTTAATATTGATATTTTAAATTCACAAAATATTGATATCAACATTTATGATATTAGAGGGAAACATATAGAAAATATATTTAATGGATTTCTTGGGTCAGGAAATTATAACTTTGGTTGGGATGGAAAAAATTATTCTGCTGGAATCTATATTATTAAATGTAAATCTAATAAAATATCTCAAACTCAAAAAATATTCTTAATTAAATAGGAACAACATATGATTTTTAAAAAATTAAATATCTACTTAATCGTATTATCTTTAGGAGCTATGTTTTCACAAGATTGCGAAACAGGATTTTCATATTATCCAGATATAGAAAATGATTATAATAATATTACTATTCAAGATGATGGAACATGTTTTAATGATGGAGATTTACAAGCTTTAAGTGACATCCTATCTGAAAACGATTTTGATGAATCGATGACTTCATTTAATTTAGGTACACAAACATGGAACGAAGGAAGACTACGTTTTTTAGTGGCAGGATATTATTTTAATGGTGTAGAAACACAAATCCATACAATTCCAGAAAGTATAAGTAATTTAAATGATTTAAGAAAATTATACTTAGAATGGAACAATATTGTTCAACTTCCGGATAGTTTTTCTGAATTATCCGCCTTAGTACAATTATATATATCAAATAATCAATTAACAAGTTTACCAGATAACTTTGGAAATCTAGAAAATCTATATATTCTAGATTTAGGTTATAACCAAATTGAATATCTTCCAGATTCATTTATAAATTTTAATAGTTTAGGTTATGTATGGTTATTTAATAATCAACTATCTAGCCTGCCTAATAACTTTTGTTCTTTAGAATTGGATTGGGATGGTGATGACTACTTTGGTTATCCTTATTTTGCAATTGGTGGAAATATGCTATGTGAAAATCTACCTGAATGTGTAGCAAATAGTGATCATTTAAATACAAGCCTCGAACAATATTACTACAGTGTACAAATTACAGTAGAGCAAGATTGTTCACAGTTAAATATTAATGAGGTTTTTGAACATAAATTATTTAATATAAATGAAATATATCCAAATCCATTTAATCCAGTTACAAATATAGATTTCGCACTTAATAAAAATGATAAAATTTCAATCTCAATTTTTGATATAAATGGAAAAGAAGTTGAAAAATTACTAAATAATAAATTTTTATCTGCTGGTAATTATGATATCCAATGGAACGCTTCACAAAAATCGTCAGGTATATATTTTGTTAATATTACAAATGGAATGTACTCGATAAATAAAAAAATTATTTTACAAAAATAAAACTAAAATTTTATTATAGATGAAGCAACAGAAAGTCCTGCTCCTGTTCCTATTAGTAAAACAATATTACCACGTTTTATCTTACGTTCTTTAATTGCAATTGATAAAGCTAATGGTATAGATGCTGAGACGCAATTACCATAATCAGCTATAATATTCATTACTTTATCATCTGGAAATCCACCAAATTTTGAATAAGCTTGAATTGCAGTGTTTGAGGCTTGGTGCGGAATGACAAAATCAATATCATTTATTGTTAAATTATTTGCCTTTAATGTTTTTTGAATCATAAAATAAACTTTTTTACGAGCCATTTTATATACGTTAGGACCAGACATTGTAAAATAATGATCATTATCAATTGTTTTAGGATTATCTGGATGTCTATAAGTGCCACCTCCTTTAACTTGAGTAAATTCTGCACCTTCGGACCATGTTTCCATTTTATAACTCATTACTTGACTGTTTATGCTTGGTTCTAAAATAACTGCAGCAGCTGCATCTCCTAAAAGTGATGCACTTTCAGGTTCATTAAAATTTCTACCAATGGACCCTCTATCTGATGAAACAATTAAAATTTTCTTATATTGTTTTGATTCAATTAAACTAGAAGCCGTATGAAAGGCAGTTAAAAAAGATAAACATGTTGAATGAACTGAAAAAGAAGGTACCCCACTTAATCCTAATTCTTTTTGAATAAATACTGAAGTATCTGGAATAGTTTGCTTTGGTACTCCTGATGCATTAATAATTAAATCTGGATTAGAAGTATTTTTCAATGCATCTTTAGCTGCTAATGCACCCATTTTATCAACATCAATATTTGAAATTCTTCTATTTTTAACACCAGTCCTTGAGATTATCCAATCTGGACTTTTATTAATTTTTTTAGATACTTCTTCAGCAGTTTCTATTTTTTTAGGAATGTAGTGCCCGTGACTCGAAATTTTAATATTCATAGGCTAAAAATAATATTTAAGTTGAGCTCTAATGTGCGAAAAATCTTCCATTCCATTAAATGGATATAATAAACTTTCATCTATATCTTCAGTTTCTGAATAATCTGGATACTTATCTTTATTACCAATACCCTTGTAAAATAATAGCGAAATATTAACATCATCAATTATATCATAACCTATCTTAAACTGAAATAAACTACCTTGATCTGTCAAATCAATTAAACTTACAAGACTTATCTCCATCATGTCGTCATAAAAAGTTTTATCTAAATTAATAATTAATGCACTTTCAGCTAAAGTTGCCAAAGAAGAACCAAGCCCAGGATAAAAGAAGTCTTTACCATCTAAATAAATTTCAAAATTAGTAAGCTCAATATCAATAATATTTCCTGTGGTTTTTACTTTTTCATAACCAAATAATTGAGCTGTAAAATTTATCTCTAAAGGTAAGCCATACTCTAATTGTAAACAATATTGATAATATTCTCCAGAAATATCAAAATAACTTGTTGCTGCTAAATTTTCAAAATTTAAAAATTCACTAATAGGATCTCTACCTGAATATAACCTTGCTTCAATTGACTCATCTTCTGATGATGTTTTAAAATAAGCAAAATCAGCTCTAATTGTAAAATCATTAATAAATAACACATTTGATAATCCTATCATTTCAGTTTTTCTATATGAAAAGACAGTATCTGTTACTGAATTTATATCAAAGTCATCTAAAAATACATTAGCACCATATAAATTAAAATTTCTATCATACCCTGAAAAATAATAAATAGATAAATCCATATTAGAATAAGACTTTTGAATATGAATACCAACTTCAGGATTTTTATCTTGTTCTAAAAACTGATAATACTCCACAGTAGCTGGTAATGTTATAGGAAAATTTGGATCACTTGATGGAATATTGTTTGAAATATGTGAAGGCATAACTAAAAGATGCAATTTTAAATCATTTAAATAAGTTTCTAATGAAAAGGAAAATCTTCCAATTTTTGTCTCATCTGTATCAGTAAATAAATAATAATAATCAACGGGATTTAAAAAATCAAAAGGGCTATTTGCATCTACGGAACCCCATGCATGTATTTGCTTACCAATTCGTAACTCAGATGATGTATTCATAATACTAATATATAATTCTCTAAATTCTGATTTATAAGTTACATTTTGCGTTGAAGTTAAATCATATAACATATCAGGTAATGAGCCTTTACTATTAAAAGATTTTATTTTATGTTCTACTCCCCACTTTCCTTTAATTGAAAAATTATCTTTTTTATTAATTTCAGAAATTGCAAAATCAAAGCTTAATAAACGAAATGGTAATTTTATTAATGATTGATTTGATACTTTATTAATTGCATAAATATTTGAATAACCTGAATTATCAATATTTAATCCAGATAGGATAGATATAAAAATAATTGTTACCATTAATAGAAATTTATTTATAATTATTTTCAACTGCATGCCTCAATTCGTTTATAATTTCTGTTCCACCAGTTTCCCAAGCTGTATTTAAAGAAAAATTTGGAAAATCTCCAAGTAATTCACCATTCCAACTATATGAAACTTTAGTTGAATCAGCTGTAATATAAATTAAAGCCCATTCACCTGCTGCATTAACTAGTCTAACTGCATTATTATATTCAGGTATAGTTTTATGTATTACAGCACGCCATTGATAAAAAACATTTTGACCATCTTTAAATGATTGATACTCAACAAGATAGTCTCTATCACTTAAAAATAATGGATAATCAACCCTTAAATAAACTATGTTTGTGTCAATTAGATCTGAAGCAATCATTCGACTAAAAGTACTACTATATGTTTCAAAATTACCAATATATGACTCAATTTTTTCAATAGAATAAGGAAAAATATCTGTAGTTCTACACCATGGTAAATTATCATAATTTTGATATCCAACCCATGGTCTAGATTTATTAAGAATATTCCAATTATTTAAATCTAATGGAGGAATTTTAATTTCAGAAAAAATAAGTGAAACTAAGATTATATATAAAAAAAATTTAATTTTTATCATTTGCATTTAGAAAAGTATCATATATAATTTGACAATCATCCTTAATCTGTTGCTCTGTTAATCCAAATTTGCTTAAATCATATTTATGTTTGCTTTTGAAATTTCTTTGTTTTTCTGCAGTAATTTTAATATCGTTTTTAAAATCTTCGGATGGTTCAATTTCTATAAAGTCTATAATATCATTCATAAGGCCATCAAAATCTCCCATCATTCTGTCAAAGTGAACAATCATTACTTTATTTTTATCAATTTTACCACTAGTCCAATCTGAATGAAATCTTTTCAATAATTCTATTAATGCTCCATATAGTCTTTTAATAAATCTGTCTCTTTTTTCTTTTTCTAAAGACCAAAATCCAAATTTTTTATCTAATACACCGGTAACTAAGCTTAATCCAGAAGGAATCACACTTAAAGGGTCTCTTACCATATACAAAATTTTTGCATTTGGAAAACGATGTAAAAATTTTGGCATATTTGCACTAATAGAAAATAATTTTCCAATAATTTGATTTTGATTATTTGAAACTAAAACACGCAACCACATAGACTCAAGCCAATCAAAATCTCTACTTGAAGTGTCTCTTTTTTTAGGGTCTACCCAATCAAATAAATTATTCTTATTCCATGATAAGAGAAATCCATAAAGAAAAAATCCATCCAGATATCTAAATAAAATTGATGCATCATCGGTTTCAACTGATTGTAAGCTAGTTTTGTGTGCATCAGTTGAATGATGACGAGTAGGACTAATTTTTTCTAAAAATGGTAAGAAAGGTCTAATAATTTTTTGTAAAACAACTGTGGGATATAACATTTGCCAAAGCTGAGAACCTGTTCCAAGCTTATGAGATGTCAAGTAATGATGTAAAAATGTTGTGCCTGATCTTGGATTTCCAACAATAATTATAGGATTTTTAATTTGTCCATTTCTTATTTTAGAATAAAATATATAATCAAATATTGACCCTATGAATACTACTATTCTTAATATCAATAATAAAAACCCTGTTATAATAGGTGAAATCCATGTGCCGAATGTTTGGCCTATTATTTTATATACCGTTAATAATCTTTTAAATATTGAAATCTTAATCATGTGTTAAATTACAATTTTTTAAGATATACTAAAACTAAGTTTTTTGTAACATACTATTACACAAATTAATTGTGTGAAAATAAAGATTGAATGATAAATTAATGTACATTTTATTGGGGAAAATATTTTATGAAGTTTTTATATACTATTCTATTTATTTTAACAAACACATTAATTGGACAAGAAGTTTTTGAGGGCTATACTCTTTTTACGCCACAAGCAGGTAATGGTTCGTCTGGCTCAACAAAACTTCTAAACAATGCTGAGCAAACTATTCATACTTGGACCCATAGTAGGGGACCAGCTAGTATGCCTTACTTAATTCAAGGTGATGAACCAGGATTAGAAAATACAATTTTAGTTTACCCTTATAGAGTGCCTAATCCAACTATGGATTCTGGCGGTGTTGGTGGTGGAGTACAACTTGTTGATTGGGATGGAAATGTTCTATGGGATTATGTACTGTCAAATGAACAGTATCAACACCATCATGACATTCAACCAATGCCAAATGGAAATATTTTAATGATTGCTTGGGAAGCATTCACTACAAATCAGGCATATGATATGGGTAGGACGCCTGGTTCAATTGATAACCCTTTAAATCAAATGTGGGCTACTGCAATTTTAGAAGTTGAACCCTATACAAATAATATTGTTTGGGAATGGCACATGTGGGACCATCTAGTTCAAGAACGTGGACCTGCTTATGGTGCAACTTTTGGTAATGTTGAGGACCATCCTGAATTAATGAATATTAATGAAGGTAATGTTGGAAGTGGTAATGGGCCTGGAGGTTCAAATGCAGATTGGATTCATGTAAATGCAATAGATTATAATGAAGCGTTAGACCAAATTGTATTATCTTCAAGATTTATGAGTGAAATATATATTATTGATCATAGTACTACTACTGCTGAAGCTGCTACTCATGAAGGAGGAAATTCTGGTAAAGGTGGTGATTTTCTTTATAGATGGGGCAATCCTCAAATCTATAATAGAGGTAATAATGCTACTCAAATACTAGATGATCAACATAGCGTGAACTGGATACCTGAAGGATATCCAGGTGAGGGTAATTTAATTTTATTTAATAATAGACATCAAGGAAATCAATCTGCTGGTTTAGAATTTTCAACACCATTAATGGATGACGGAAATTATATGATATCTGGTTCTGATCCTTATGGACCAGAGGATCCAACATGGCTTTATCATCCTGGACCTGGTTGGCATACTAATGTTCAAGGAGGTGCTTTTAGACTTCCAAATGGTAACACCTTATTAACTGTATGTGATGATGCGGATATTTATGAAGTCACATATGATGGTGACATTGTTTGGGAACATAATTATCCAGGTAATAATACAATGATTCCAAGAGCTCAAAAATATGCAATAGATGCTTTTGATCAAGAAGTAATCTTAGGTGATATTAACGGTGATGAAATTCTAAATGTTCTTGATGTAATTTTAATAGTTAATATGGCGCTTGGAACTAATGAAATTGATTTGAATGGTGATATGAACGATGATGGTGGAATTAACGTTTTAGATATTGTATTACTTGTAAATATAATCTTGAATTAAATTTCTTTTTTCTTTATTTTATTCCAGAGTTTATCTAAATCAGATAAGCTCTGGTTTTTTATTTCTAACTTATTTTCATCCAAATACTTTTCTAAAGTTTGAAATCTATCTTTAAATTTTATTATGGATTTATCTAAAGCTACTTCTGGATTAATAGATATATGTCTGCTTAAGTTAACCATAGAAAAAAGAACATCGCCAAATTCATCCTTAATTTCATTTTCTTTTTTAGATTTAATTGCTTCTTTCAATTCATCTAATTCTTCATATACTTTATCATATACTTGACTAAGATTATCCCAATCGAAACCAACTCCTGAAGCTTTTTCTTGAATTCTACTAGCTTTTGTGAGTGCAGGCATTGCTTTAGGTACGCCATCTAAAATACTATTACGTTTCTTTTCTTTTTTCTTTGCTAATTCCCAACTTCCTTTTGCATAAGATTGATCTTTTTTATCAGAAAAAATATGTGGATGTCTATTAATTAATTTTTCAATTATATTTGAAATAGAGTCATATATATTAAAATTATTTTTTTCACTCGCAAGCTCAGCTTGAAAAACTACATGTAATAATAAATCACCTAACTCTTCTTTTAATAATACATAATCTTTTTGCTCAATTGCTTCAATAACTTCATATGTTTCTTCTAATAAATATGGAATTAACGATTCATGTGTTTGCTCTCTATCCCATTCACACCCATCAGGAGCTCTTAATTCTTTTAAAATATTAATTAAATCTTTAAGATTTTTTTTCATTTCTTATAACTTTTATTTGCCCGATTCTATTTTTATTGATACTCATTACAGTGAAAATGTTTGAATTAAATTTAACTTCATCGTTTGTCTTGGGTATGTCTTGTAACTGATTAAGAATAAAACCTCCTAAAGTATCATAATCCCTATCATCAGGAAATAAAATATCGATTGCTTCTTGTAAATCATATATTGAAATTTTAGCATCAACCATATATGTGCCATCAGAAATTTTATTTATCAAATTTTTCTCATTATCATATGGATCACGTATTTCACCTAAAACTTCTTCAACAATATCTTCTAATGTAATTAAACCTTCAGTTCCACCCCATTCATCTACAACTATAGCTATACTAGTTTTTTTATTTTTAAAATCATTTAAAAGTTCATCAATAGGTTTATTTTCTGGCACAAAAAATGGAGGTCTTGCAATAGATAATAAATTAATGTTTGGCCTTGAACCCGTTAAATATGGTACTAAATCTTTAGCGTGCAAAATTCCAATTATATTATCCATATTATTTTTATAAATAGGTATTTTGGAAAATTGTTCTTTGCTAATTAAGTCCATGGCTTGATCTAAATTAGATGAAGATTCAATTCCAATTATATCAACTCTTGGAATTAAAATTTCACCAGCAACCTTATCGTTAAAATCGATGATTGATTGAATCATTTCAGATTCTTCTTCTTCTAATGTACCTTGTTCCTCACTCAATTCTGCTAAAATTTTTAGCTCCTCTTCAGAATCTAAAATTTTTTCATCTTTAACACCAATTAAATTGTTAAAAAAGGTAGTTATTTTGTCAAATAAAAAAATAATTGGTTTTAAAATAATAAAAATAAATTTTAATGGTATATATGCAAAACGTGCTACTTTAACAGAATTACGCATTGCAAAAACTTTAGGTACTACTTCACCAAAAATTAATAATAATAATGATAATAATATAATATCAAAAAATAACAGTAAAGCAGGAGACAAAGGAATGTCTTTAGTAAAATTATGAATGAAGTAAGCACCTAAAAATGCAATACATATATTTACAACAGTATTGCCAGATAATAAACCTATTAATAAACGTTTAGGCCTGCTTGCAAACTGTGTAATTTCATTTGGAATCTTTTTATTACCATATTTTAAATTTAAAAAAGCTGTTTCAGAGCTTGAAAAAAAAGCTGATAATATTAGTAGAAAAACAAAAAGTAATATAAAATATATATACATATTAATTAATAATGATATCTGGAAATTTTTTCATGTAATAATTTTCTAAACTAGTCATATTATTTTTTTTTATTTTATCTGAATCATCATATCCAAATAAGTGTAATACACCATGTATTATAATTCTCTTCAATTCATCATTTATATTACATTTAAATTGATTTGAATTATCAATTATTCTATCCATACTTATATATATTTCTCCATCAATGTAGCTTTTGTCATCTTCTAAATTAAAAGTTATAACATCTGTTAAATGATCTTTATTAAAATATTTTTTTTTTAGTTCATTTAGATGTAAATCTGTACTTAAAACTAAATTAATAGATTCAATATTTTGTTTTTCATTAACTGAAATATCTGAAATTATTTTTTGTATTTCTGATTTTTTAAAGTTATAGTTTTTGCTGAAATTATTAATAAGATCTAATAACATTTTATTTTAAAATTGCTTTTGATATAATTACCCTTTGAATTTCGCTTGTACCTTCGCCAATTTCTAATATCTTAGCATCTCTAAAAAAACGTTCTACATCATACTCTTTAATATAGCCGTATCCACCATGTACTTGAATAGCTTCTGTGCATACTTTCATTGCCGTTTCACTAGCAAACAATTTTGCCATTGCTGCTTCTTTAATTACTGGTTGATTATTATCTTTAAGCCAAGCAGCATGATAAACCAAATGTTTTGCAGATTCAATAGATGTTGCCATATCAGCAAGCTTAAAACTAACTCCTTGAAATTTATTTATTTGTTTACCAAAAGCCTCACGTTCTTTAGAATAATTTAATGCTAATTCGTAGGCTCCTTGAGCTGTCCCTAAAGATAATGCACCAATTGTGATTCTTCCACCGACTAAAGTATTTAAAAACTGTTTAAATCCTTTAGATGGAGATCCTAAAATATTTTCTTTTGGGATTTCCATATTTTCAAAAAAGACTGATCTAGTATCAGATCCTCTCCAACCCATCTTTTTTTCTGGAGCACCCACAGATAAACCATCAGTACCTGCCTCAACAATAAATGCACCTATACCTTTATCTTCACCTGCCTCAACTAGTTTAGCAGTAAAAATAATGATACTTGCTACCCCTGCACTTGTGCAAAATGCTTTTTGACCATTGACAATATATTTTCCATCTTTTAAAATAGCTGTAGTTTGAGTATTTCCTGCATCAGAACCAGCATTAGGTTCAGTTAATCCAAAAGAACCTATTTTTTTGCCCGATNCTAAACTAGGTAAATATTTTTGTTTTTGTTCTTCAGTTCCAAAAACTGCTATAGGAGCAGTCCCCAAACTTGTATGGGCCATCATAGTTGCTGCAGTTGATGCACAAACTTTTCCAATTTCTTCTATTGCAATCACTAATGATAGAGTATCCATATTATTACCACCATATTTAGTATCCCATGGAATGCCCATTAAACCTAGTTCTGACATTTTTTTTATTGATTCATGGGGAAATAACCCTTCGCTATCAATTTTTTGTGCAAGAGGTTTAATTTCATTTATTGCAAATTCACGTACCATCTTACGTAACATTTTATGTTCTTCATTAAAATATATCCAATTCATAAACTTTACCACTTTAGTATAGCTGAGCCCCAAGAAAATCCTGAGCCAAATGCTGCCAACACTAATGTATCTCCTTTACTTAATTTATTATTATTAATTGATTCACACAAAGCAATTGGAATTGATGCTGCAGTAGTATTGCCATAATTGTGAATGTTAGAAATCACTTGATTATCTTCTAATCCTAATTTTTTTTGTATCATACTTGAAATTCTAATATTGGCTTGATGAGGTATTAGCAAATCAATATCATCTATATTTAGATTATTATAATCTAAAGCCTCAATGATAACTTCTGGAAAACGTTTAACCGCATGCTTAAAAACTTCTCTACCATTCATTTTTAAAAAGTGTTTACCTTTATCTATTATATCTTGATTTAATTTTGGATTAGCCTTGCTTGATGGTGCTTCAACCCATAATTCTTTTAAGTATTTACCTTCTGAATGAAGATGNGTTGATAAAATACCAATATTATCTGATGTTTGACTCAATATTGTAGCTGCTGCTCCATCAGCAAAAATGACTGATGTATCTCTCCCTCGGTTTGATAAATCCATAGCAGTAGATTGCACTTCTGCAGTGACTATTAGTATGTTTTCGAAAGTTCCATTTTTAATATATTGATCTGCTATTGAAAGAGCAAAAATATATCCAGAACATGCATTTCTTATATCAAGAGCTCCAATGTTTGGAAACTTCATTTTTTCTTGTAAAATACATCCTGAACCAGGAATGTAATAATCTGGTGTGGAAGTGGCAAAAATTATAAAATCTATATCATCTACAGTTAAATTAGCATCTTTTAATGCAATTTCAACTGCAGGGATAGCTATATCAGCTGGCCCTTGACCTTCATTTACAAATCTTCGCTGTTTTATTCCAGTTCTTTCACTAATCCATTGATCTGATGTATCCATAAAATTAGTAAAATATTCATTATTTATAATTTTTTCAGGTGCGTAAAAGCCTATGCCTGAAATATATGAATTAATTTTTTCTTTCATCACTAAATATAATATCCTTTAATACTAATTGTGTTGAATATCGTCCATTCCAAAAATTTTTATCAATTGTATATGCAATATCAACATTTTTACCACTAAGCACTTTCTCATAATTCTCTAACATCCTAAACCCAATCACATCTAAATCTGAATTAACATCTTTTATTTTAAATTTTAATGTTTCTCTTTCTTTACCTAGCAATTGTGCGTCTTTAATTCCATTTATATCTTTACTAACAAAAATTGGTTTCGGATTTTTTGGTCCAAATGGTTCCAAGTAATTTAGAAAATTAATAAATCTATCATTAATATCTGATATTTTTAATTCACAATCAATAGAAATTACAGGCGTTAAATTATCTTCAATATTATCTAGTGCATGAGCACTTATTTTTTTACCAAAATCTTTTAAATAATCTTTTTTTATACTTAAACCTGCTGCCATGGGATGTCCACCATAATTATCTATGATATCAGAACATGAATTTAAAGCTTCTACAATATCATATCCAGGAATACTTCTGCATGACCCTTTATACATCCCGTTTTCTTCTGTCATAACTATTGTAGGTCTGTTATATAACTCTTTAATTCTTGATGCCACAATACCAATAATACCAAAATGCCAATTATCATTATATAAAACAATAATTTTTTGGTTATCNATATCAATATGATTATTGATTATATTAATTGCCTCATTTTCATGCTGAAGTGTTATAGCCTTTCTTTTATTATTTTCATTTTCTAAATCTAAAGAAATCTCATTAGCTAACTGTGGATTATTGGTTGTAAATAATTTTACTGCTCTTGCAGCATCACCTAANCTCCCTGCTGCATTAATCTTTGGAATAAACCAATAAGATAATTTTCCTACAGTTAGTCCTGGATTATTTAAATTAGAAACATTAATTAATGATTTAATTCCTTTATTGCTTCCAATTAAAACTCGCTTCATTCCTTCTGCTATAATAATTCTATTTTCATCAAGGACTGGCATTACATCTGCTGTTGTAGCAATTGCAACTAAATCTAAATATTTATATACATTATCAGGATTTAATTTTAATCTATCGTTTATAGCTAAACATAGTTTGAATGCAACACCCGCACCACATAGTCCCTTAAAAGGATAATTACAATCATTTTGGTTTGGATTTAAAATAGCATATGCATCTGGCAAGGTTTCTTTTTGCTTATGATGATCTGTAACAATAAAATCAAGGTTATTTTCATTAGCATAATTAACTTGTTCAATAGCGGTAATTCCACAGTCACAACTAATTATTAATTGAGCTCCTATTTTAATACCGTAGTCTATAGCATTTTTGGAAACTCCATATCCTTCTTTTTGACGATGAGGAATATAATAATAACTATCTACACCTAAAGATTTAAAATATAAATGTAATACTGATGCTGCAGAAACGCCATCAGTATCATAATCTCCTATTATTAATATNACCTGTTTAGATTCTTTTGCTTCAATGAATCTATTTATAGCTTTATCCATATCTTTCATAAGTAATGGATTATGCAAATTATTTAAATCATGATAAAAAAAAGAGCGAGATAATTCTTTNGTATTAATTTTTTTGATAGACATGACTGTTGNAATACTTTTAGGTAATGAAAATTCATTTGATATTTTTAAAATATCGTCATCATCGAAGTTTTTATATTTCCAAATAAAATTACTCATATATTGTTTGTATTAATAATAGGTCAGTCTATAAGCCGAATTCTGTATTCATAATGAATGATGGTTATTTATCTAGGNNTANCNTCACAGNTAANCTAACTTGCAATCTACCCGCTCTTANGTGATAGGACTACACAGAGCTACTTGATCTTGCTCAAAGTGGGGTTTACCAGCTCTATCTATTACTAAACAGACTGGTGGTCTCTTACACCACCGTTTCACCCTTACCTAAATAAATAGGCGGTTTATTTTCTGTGGCACTTTCCATCCTTTTACAAGGTCCTCCCTCAGCAAGAGGCACTTTATCCTATAGAGTTCGGACTTTCCTCTCATAATAATAATGAGCAACCATCCAACTGACCTATTAATTAATTCAGTTTTATATCTTCAGTTTTATGATACAAAAATACAGAACAAGAAGGACAAGTAATAATTTTTTTATCATATTCAATTTCAACAAGCATTTGAGCAGGTAGTTGAGTATAGCAATGGGANCAAGATTGACGAACTATTNGAGCCATTCCTTGACCATATTTATTAAATAACTTAGTATACGGTCCNAAATAATTAGAATCGACTTTTTTAGCAACACTATCTTTATTTTTCATTAATACTTGTTCTTCCTTATCAGTATNCGCCATTTCAGAAGATAAGATATCTTCATTTTTAGTTATTTCACCTGATAAATTTTCAATTGATTCCTGATTTGTTTCAATCATTGCTTCTAAATCAGTAATTTTAGTATTAGAGTCGGATANCTCTTGATTTAAATTAGTAATCAAATCTTTTAATTGATCTGTTTCTAAAATCAATGCTTCATATTCTTTTGTATTTGTTACATTAAATAACTGATCATTATATTTTTTTAATTTATCATTACTATCAGTTAATGTCGTTTGATGAGAAGTGATTTGNCCGTTCAAATTTTCTAATTCACTTTTATTTTGGGTCTGGTTGTTATTAATCTCATCCAATTCAATTTTAAGCTTATTCAGCACCTCTGGCAAATNACCTTTTAATTCTTGAATTTCTTTTAATCTTTCATTTGTCTCATGTAATTGAATTAAACTATCTAGTGCTGACATAGGCCCCCTTGAAATAAATTATGTTTATGATAAATTCGGTAAGTATGATATTTTATTAATGTGTGTAATCAATTTATGTTAATCTGTTTATTAAGAATAATTGTTAAATTATGTAAATTCTCTCNATGTTAATTTATTCACATTAAGTTGATTATTCAATATAATAATAAGGAGTTATATGATATTAGATGAAATTAACCTGCAATTAAAGCAGTCTATGAAAAATGGTGATAAAGAAAAAGTATTATCACTTAGAAATATTTTAGAAAAAATTAAAAAAGAACAAGTAGATTCAAAAAAAGATATTACAGAAAATATTATTCTAAAAATAATTGCAAAACATGCAAAACAATTGACAGAATCAATCACACAATTTGAAAAAGGAGATCGTCTAGATCTCGCAGAGAAAGAAAAAAAAGAATTATTAATCTCAAAACAGTTTTTGCCNGAACAAATGTCTGAAGAAGAAATAAAAAATATTGTTTTAAATGTGATCAAAGAACAAAATGCTAGTCAAATGTCTGATATGGGCAAAGTAATGAAAATAGTNATTGAAAAAACTNCAGGAATGGCTGATGGAAAAATAGTCAGTAATTTAGTAAGAGAAAATCTAAACTAACATGGTTGATATAGTACTAATATTATTTTTAATCTACTTTGGATATNTTGGTTATCAAAAAGGGTTTGTACGTCAANTGAGCAATATGATTTCGTATATTTTTGGTCTAATCATCGCTAGGTTTATGTTTTCTTTATTTTCTGAAAGTTTATCAATATTTATTATCCAGGATAGATTAAGAGATAAAATTTCATATTTAATTTCATTTATAATTATTGTGTATATTTTCAAAATTTTAACAAAACTTATAGAAGCATTAATTAATTTAAAGTGGAAAAATAATTTATTAAGTTTTATNCTGGGTGCTATNAATGGTTTAATNATTTTATCATTAATAATTTCTATTTTCAAAGAAATNGCACCCAATTCAATAAATATNAATAATCAATCATATATTTATCAAAATATAGATGTATTGCAAAAAGAATATCTGATTCAATATAAAGAAGTTAAAAATTAATGGCTCGCATACCCGAACATATCATTGAAAATGTTAGACAAGTTGCAGATATTTATGATATTGTATCTGAACATGTAAACTTAAAAAAAAGAGGAAGAAATTTTTTTGGTTTATGTCCTTTTCATAATGAGAAAACTCCATCCTTTTCAATTAATATGGATAAACAAATATACAAATGTTTTGGATGTGGTAAAGGNGGTGGAACCATTAATTTCATAATGGATGTAGAAAAATTAGATTTTTTAGATGCTGTAAAATATTTAGGTCAAAAATATAATATACCTATTGAACTTGACCATAATTCAAAATCTAATAATGATNTATTTAATCAATTATATACTATGCACGAATTTACAAAGGATCTATATCAAAAAAATATGACTGATGAAGTTATTCAAATATTGAATAAAAGAAATATTANCAATAGCAGTATTGATTTATTTGAAATTGGTTTAAGTACTAAAAATTATGATGAATTATTAAAAATATTTCGGGATCAAAAATATACATCTGAAGCTTTAAATAAAAGTGGACTTTTTATCAATCATGAAAAGGGCTACATGGATAGGTTTAGAAATAGAATTATGTTTCCAATATATAATAATTTTAATAAACCNATCGCTTTTGGAGGNAGANTATTTAATAACGAAACAAAAGTAGCTAAATACTTAAACTCTTCTGAAACTCCAGTTTATAATAAAAGTAGAACATTATATGGTATGCATATTACCAAAAATGAAATCATTGAAAAAAAATATGCCGTAGTTGTTGAGGGCTACATGGATTTGATTCAATTATATCAAGCAGATATTAAAAATATAGTTTCAGTCTCTGGAACTGCATTTACAAATGAACATGCTACTATGATTTCTAAATTATGTAAAACAATTTATATTGCGTATGATGGTGATTCAGCGGGAATTAATTCTGCTATAAGAGCTGGATACACTATACTGAAAAATAATCTTGAAGGAAAAATTATTAATATTCCAAGTGGTTTAGATCCTGATGATTGGATTCAAAGGGATGGGAAAATAGCATTTGAAGATGGAATAAAAAATGCTGACTCAATATTGGCCTTTCATTATANACATAAAATAAATGATAATAGCACGGATAGAGATAAAATAGAATTTATTAATGAAGTAGTTTTAGAGCTGAGTGAATTAAATGACGATCTAACACTTGAGGTTCTNGTTAAAGAGCTATCTTTTATTACAAATTTTAAATCTGACTCGATTTTTAATTCAATACAAAAAATTAAAAAAAATAAATTAAAAAGAAAAAAATACGCAGAAAATATTGAAGTTGAAGCGCCATCCAATGTTGAGACTATTTCATTATTAGATAAAGAACTGATTATGTTTTGTTTTACTTCTGATGTGAGTGATAGATTAATTATTAAAGAACATCTTAACACAAAGTGGCTACAATCTGAAGTTATAAAAAATATTTACGAAGAAGTTTTTATTCATTTGTCATCAGAAGAAGTAGTTAAACCTGAAATAGTTATGAATGAACTTAAAAATGAAAATGAAAGAAATTTAATGGCAGAACTTTTATTTAATAAGATTGAAGTAAAGAAAACTATGATCGTTGATTGNTTAATTAGATTAGAAAAAAATCAAATACAAAGTACATCTAATGCCCTTAGAGAAAAATTAAAAATACCTAATTTAAATGAAGCAGATCAAAATGATTTATTAAAAGAAATTAATGAAATACAAAAACAAAAAAATAATTTAAAACTTAAATATGAAAACGTATAAATTCTTTATAGTTGTATTACTTTTATTCTCTTGCGATAATCCAACTTCTTCTAATATTCCAAACGAATTACCTGATGACGATTTAATTCCGTATAATATGGATTTACGTTCTTCTAACTCTGGAGATTTTCTCAATAAAGTTAATATTGATTGGGATACTTATACAAAATCTGGGTTTATTGAATATACTNTTTCAGATGCAAACGATAATTTTTTATCAACGATAACAGATATAAATCAATCTTTATATACAGTTAATTTAAATCCAGCTGTTTTTGAAAAAATATATTTAAATATCATACTTGAATCAAATACCATTACGGACTCAATTGAAATCTTTACAAGAGACTTAAATCCAATAACTAATTTCTCTGCCCTTGCTATAGTAGATGATTGGTCAACCAGTCTTGAATGGACTCCTACTCTTGAAGCAGATTCAATTTTTTCAAATTATAAAATTTATCGGCTAAATACATTAGACTATTCACTATTTAATAACCTGAATGATTGTGATTGTGAAATAGCTGTTATAGATAATAGAGAAACTAATTCTTATATAGATGCTGGAGATTTTAATCTTGGTGAAGAGTATTTTTATCTTGTCCAAGTAAATACGATAAACGGTGATAGTAGAAGTAGTAAAATAAAAAGTAATTTATCATCTATTGAGTACTCATGTTCGCCAATGATGAATAGTCCAGAGCCAAGTGCATCTATAACTGAAAAAAATAAAATTACCTTAAATTGGAATCATAGCTTAGATGAGAATACATTTTATGAGATTCAAATATGGAGATCAGCATCTGATAATATAGATCCCTTAAATAGTCTGTTATTAACTACTATAACTGATTTTAATAAAACATATTTTTCAGATTATTATAATATTGGTGATGGCGCANCATGGTTTTATAAAATAAAATTAATTGATGTACACGGCGATGACTATACTACAGATTTAATTATGGGAAATAGTCATCCATGAAAAAAATAAANATTATTATCTTTATTACCTTATTTTTTATATCCTGTATCGANTTAATTACAGAAGAAGAATATTACGAATCAATTNATTTAAAACAATCTGGATGGTTNGAATTTTATCAAGATAATNTAGGTGAAGATATTCAAATAGCAGATAATTTTTCATTTCAAATATGGTTTAGTGGACAAGAATTAATTGAATTNGATGCTCCATGNTTATTGACAATTGATGATGACGAATGGAGTTTAAATTTATACAGAAATCCTAATATNAATAATTTAATCAGTATCTATCTTAATCAAGAACTAAGTNGTGAAATCGAAATTGAAAATATTAATTTAGATGATGAAAGTAACTTTTATTTACTATCTGTAACTATAGATAATCAATTATTAACGATCTATTTTAATGAATCTCAAATTTATCAAAATACTATTAATAATGTAAGTACACCTAAAATAGTTGTAGGTGCAAATAGTATTGATGATTCTTTATCTAATCTTTGGTATGGTTATATTGATGAGGTAAGATTATGGAATCAATCATTACCAGATTCAATTATCAATTTTCATAATGAATATAAATATAAAGTTTCATCATCATATAATGATGAATATTTAGAAAACTTNATTGGACTGTGGGATTTTAGAGTTAATACAGAAGGTGAAAATCCATCTAATATATTTCAAGATATAAATAATTATAATACATTTTCTATCATATATAATCTTGGGGTAGCATCTAGTGAGCTATCAAAGAATGGAAGGTAACTTTGCAAAATTCAATTAGTACTTTTATTGCATTTTTTTCTTATGCTAAACCTTGGCGAGGNAAAATGATGTGGGCTAGCTTTTGTTCAATTGTTAATAAAATATTTGATATTGCGCCTGAAATATTAATAGGAATATATGTTGATTTAGTTGTCCAAAGAGAGCAAAGTTTTATTGCAAAACTTGGTTTTGAATCTATTGAATCTCAAATTACTTTACTGGCTGTGGCGACATTTTTGATTTGGGCTTTTGAATCTATATTTGAATATCTTTACTCTGTTGGATGGAAAAATATAGCACAAGGTATTGAACATCACATTAGAATTGATGCCTATTCTCACGTTCAAAATCTAGATTTAGAATGGTATGAAAAACAAAAAACAGGCAATATAACTGCCATATTAAATGATGATGTTAATCAATTAGAACGATTCTTAAATGGGGGTTTTAATGATATACTTCAAATTACAGTTTCTACAATAGCCATAGGAAGTGTATTTTTTTATATTTCTCCACTTATTGCTTTATTTGCAATTTGTCCAATACCAATCATACTATTTGTAGCATCNCTATTTCAAAAAAAATTATCNCCAAAATATTTAGATGTAAGAAATGCCGCTGGTGATTTAAGCTCATCAATTTTTAATAATCTTCTTGGAATTATTACAATTAAAGGCTTTACTGCTGAGCAGTTTGAAACTAATAAAATTTTGAAAATGAGTCATGAATANCAAACTAAAAACCAAGATGCAATTAAATTAAGTTCAGCTTTTATTCCCATTGTAAGAATGGGAGTTTTAACTGGTTTTATTGGTACTATGGTCATAGGAAGTGTTTATGCATTAAAAGGAATCATTGCCGTTGGTTCATTTAGTGTACTTGTTTTTTTAACACAAAGATTTTTATGGCCTTTTACAAGGTTAGGGGAAACAATAGATTTGTTTGAAAGATCAATGGCATCTACTAAACGTATTTTAGAATTGTTAAAAACAGAGTGCAAGATTACAAATAAAAAAGATGCTGTAGAAATTAATCATATAGAAAAAAATATTACATTTAAAAATGTTGATTTTAGCTACTCCGAAAAAGAAGTTTTTAATTCACTTAATTTAGAAATTAAAAAAGAAAGTTTTGTTGGTATTGCTGGACAAACAGGATCAGGTAAAACAACATTAATCAAATTATTATTTAGATTTTATGAACTAAATGCAGGTGAAATTAAGTTAGATGGATTAAATATTAATGATGTTAATTTAGAATCTTTACGATCAAAAATTGGCCTTGTTAATCAAGAGATTTTTCTTTTTGATGGAACAATACAAGAAAATATAGCTTACCCAAATTCTAAAATTGATAAAACATTACTAATGGAAGTAGCAAAAAGTAGTCAATGTTTAGAATTTATAGAAAANTTAGATGATGGCTTTGATACACTTATTGGTGAAAGAGGTCAAAGACTATCAGTAGGCCAAAAACAAAGAATTGGTATAGCTAGAGCTTTATATAAAAAACCTGAAATTTTAGTTTTTGATGAAGCAACCTCTGCTGTAGATAATGAAACAGAATTTTTAATTCAAAAAGCATTAAAAGAAATTTCAAAAAATTGTACCACCCTTGTAATTGCTCATCGTTTATCTACAATTAAAAACGCTGATAAAATAATAGTGCTGGGAAAACAATCAATTTTAGAAGAAGGAACTCATAATGATTTAATTAAAAATAATAATTTTTATAAGCATCTATGGGACATTCAAACTGGAAATAATTAAATTCTATGTATATTTATAAAAATGATATAAATTTTGTTCCTATTTCGGGCCTTTAGCTCAGTTGGTTAGAGCAGTGGACTCATAATCCATTTGTCCGGGGTTCAAGTCCCTGAAGGCCCACAAAAAAACCCTTCTATTTCGAAGGGTTTTTTTATTTAGTATAAATAATTATTAACTAGCAACACCCTGTTTTAGGGTTACAAGATGAATTGTTCTTAGATATAGGTTCATCGATACCACATTTATCTTTATCGAGACAATCAGTTTGCTTATTAGTTAACAAAAAATTACTTCCATCAAAATCTAATCCAAATTTCCCGATTGTGTCTGATTGATATTCAACTTCAATTTCTAAATTATCTAATATTAGTGATTTTTCAGATAAATTAATGATATCTAAAAGTTTTTGTGGGGCCAGTCTATGATCAAAATCATCTGCAGTCCATAGTTGAAAATTTACAGTTTTATCTTCTCTAATTGTCCCACCGCAATCAATAAAATTCTTAGTCACGACACCTACTTCAGTTACATGAAAATGTTTTGGTATAGCAATCCCATTTGGTAAAATAAATTTAACAGATTTAAGTTTATTTAGTTTTTCTTTTATTTCATTTATTTTCATCATTTATCTTTAATAATTATTTTTTTATAGAGCTTCAATTGAAGTGGCAAGATTAATACATTTTGTAGTCACCCCACCAAAATCATGCGATGATATTGAGATGTCTACTTTACAATATCCCACTTGAATATCAGGATGATGATTTAACTTTTCTGCCAAAGGAGCAATTTTATTTATAAATTCAATACCATCTAGATATGCGTCAAATTCAAAAGATTTACATAATTGTTTATCTTGATAATCCCACCCGTAAGTAGAGATAGATTTTTTGATTTCATCTGGATGTAGTAACATAAATTTAAAATTTTGAATATTTTATGTGTTCAACTTGTAAAAACTTTACTTCTTTTTGCAGTGCATAATATCCACCAAATAACACAAAGCTAAATAGGATATTACTAGCTAGTGTTGCTCTAAAAAATGGAATCGCTGCAATATAACAAGATAACAATCCATCTAAAGTTAATGGATACATAAAACCACCGAGCCATACACCAAAATTAGACACTAGAAAAAATACAACACCCATTAATAGTGAGCTTCCAAAAACTCTTTTAACAGAAACTGTATTTTTAAAAAGTTGAATGCCAATTAGAGCAATTAGAATGTAAGACAAATAATTAAAAGGTGAAGAAAATAATATAAACTCATTATAGTATTCAGCATATCTTCCCCAATTATTAATGTATAAATCACTTAACCATAGAGCACCAATTGAAATTACAATAGCCTGTAATTTATTTTTAAAATGTACCGCAGCAAATAAAATCATTGCAAATACAGGTACAAAATTATCGGTATGNGGAANTAATCTNGANCCTGCAATTANTANNACAANTNNAGCAGAAAATAAAANTTGTAATTTATTGTTTGTCAATTCTTTAATCCTTCCAATCATTTGAAACAAAATTTAAACTTAATTTATAATGAAAAGCAACTGGGTAATATTTAATNCTTTATATTTAATTAATATAAATNTAAATTTANANTNCAAATCNATTATATAAAATAGGATNAATATGAACNATAAAACTCTNCTCATCAAAAATGGCCACATTGTAAANTCTNAANAAATTTCTAAAAAAGATATATTTATTAAAAATGGAAAAATCAATAAAATCGATTCTAATATTGANTTAGAATGCGATAGGGTAATTGATGCTACAGGATTATATATTATNCCTGGAGGAATAGATCCTCAAGTCCATTTTAGAGAGCCTGGTTTGACNCACAAAGAAACCATTGAAAGTGGTGCTANGGCTGCTGTTGCAGGGGGTATTACTACATTTTTTGAAATGCCNAATACTAANCCAGCTACTATTACTAAAGAACTTNTAAATGCNAAATTTGAAATTGCTAGTAAAACTAGTGTAGCAAACTANAGCTTTTTCTTTGGAGCNACACCTGATAATTTTGAAGANATTGAAGCTATGGAAGGCAATTGTGGNTTAAAAATTTTCATGGGAAGNTCAACAGGAGATTTGNTAGTNGATANTNATGAAGNCCTTGATGCTATATTCAAGGTNTGNAATAAAATTATTGCGGTCCACGCAGAAGATGAAGTGATTTTAAANCGTTCAGCAGAAATAGTAAAAGGTANAAANCCTACNGACCATCCTGCTATGCGTCCTGTGGAAGCAGCTGTTACTGCTACACAAAAAGCAATTAATTGTGCCGTAAAATATAATAAAAGATTACATGTATTACACTTAAGTACAGCTGAAGAAGTTGATATTTTAAGAAAATATAAACATACAGGTTTAATTACTGCAGAAACCACTCCTCAACATCTATTGCTTCAGGCGCCTGATATTTATGAAGAAATAGGAACATTTGGACAAATGAATCCACCTATTAGAGAAAAATATCATAGTGAGGGTTTATGGGAAGGTCTTTTAGATGGAACAATTAATTGTATTGCAACTGATCATGCCCCTCATACAATAGAAGAAAAAAACTTGCCTTTCGATCAGGCTCCTGCTGGAATGCCAGGCGTTGAAACTTCATTGCCTTTAATGTTAAATCATAGCCAAACATCCGATATAGATATCAAAGATATTGTCAAATGGATGTGTGAAAATCCTGCAACACTTTATAAAATTAAAAATAAAGGTTTCTTAAAAGAAGACTTTGATGCTGACATTACTATTGTGGATATGAATAAAGAAAAAATAGTTGACGGTAAAACTATGCAATCAAAATGTGGTTGGAGTGCATTTGATGGTAAGAATCTTAAAGGGTGGCCTGTTATAACTATTGTCAATGGTAATATTGTATTTGAAAACGAACAAATCAACGATGAAATTAAAGGCAAGAAAGTACTTTTTGATGAATAAAAAAATATCTAGAAAAAAATTCATTAAAGATATTTCAATCATTACATCAGGAATGGTTGCCTTTTCAAATATGCTTTTTTCTGCTGAAAAAGGAATCGCAATATTAAAAAATATAATCCCATTTGAAGATGACCCAAATGGAATATTAAAATTAATTAAGGGATTCCAATATAATATAATATCACAAAAAGGTCAGATTATGTCTGATGGCTTAGAAGTGCCTGACCATGCTGATGGAATGGGTTGTTTTAAAGGTAAAAATGGAAATATAATTTTAATCAGAAACCATGAGATTGGACATTTTAAAAAAATAGAAAAACTTCTTGATAAAAATCCAATGCAGAATAATAAAAGTTATATCACAAAAAATTCAAGTCTAATGTATGATGAGGGTACTAATAAAAATCCTTGTGGTGGTGGCACTACTACTATTGTTTATAATCCTAAAACTAAATCAATTGAAACAGAATATTTGAGTTTAGCTGGAACATTAGTTAATTGCAGTGGAGGTATTACTCCATGGAATACTTGGATTAGCTGTGAAGAAACTGTTGATGTAAAAGGTCAGGGTTTAGCTAAAGATCATGGATATAATTTTGAAGTGATTCCTANTGAAAAAATAAAATTAAATAAAGCAAAACCCTTAAAAGATATGGGAAGATTTAGACATGAAGCCATTGCGGTTGACCCAAAAACAAGCATTGCTTATCAAACTGAAGATCGATATGAAGGTCTATTTTATAAATTTATTCCCAACGTAAAAAAAGAGTATGATAAAGGTGGAAAACTTCAAGCATTGATAATCAAAAATATGATTACAAATGATACACGTAATTGGGAAAAAGATAATTTTGTTATAAATCAAAAATATGAAATTGATTGGATAGATTTAGAAGATACACAAAATCTAAAGGATGATTTAAGGCAAAGAGGTGCTGAAATGGGAGCAGCTATTTTTGCAAGAGGCGAAGGAATGTGGTATGATGATGATATGGTTTATTTCACATGTACTAAAGGTGGCTCTAAAAAATTAGGGCAAATTTGGAAAATTAATACAATTAATAATACGTTAGAAATGATATTTGAATCTAAAAATAGCGATGTTATGAAAATGTGTGATAATATGACAATTGCGCCATGGGGTGATGTTATTATATGTGAAGATGGAAAAGGTGCAGATAGAATTGTTGGTTTAAAACCAAATGGAACAACATATATGATTGCTGAAAATATTTTAAATAGTTCTGAATTTGCTGGAGTCACTTTTTCTCCAGATGGAACTATACTGTTTGTTAACATTTATAGGCCTGCAATGACTATTGCTATAACAGGCCCTTGGAAGGAAATAGCTTAAATGAAAAATATAATGTATCTAATATTCATAGTTTTATACGGATGTAGCTTATCAGTTGAAACTGATGTTGATAAAAAATTAGAATCAGCTAATACAGAAACTAAATTACCTAATGATATTAGATGGATAACCAATTCAACTGAATATAAAATTTTATGTGAACAGACTTATAAAAATGCTTGGGATAATTTATCTGAAGTTTTAAAAAATGCAAACTCACAATCTGCTATTATTATGGATTTAGATGAAACTATTCTTGATAATTCAGATTATCAAGTCGGTTTAACAGAAAAAAATGAATCGTACAAGCCTGAAAGTTGGTTTGTTTGGGTAAATCAAGAAGAGGCTAAATTAGTACCAGGTGCTAAAGCATTTATTGATAGTGTTAGAACAACTAAAACTAGGTTAATTTTTTTAAGTAATAGAATGGCAAAAAATGAATTACCTACAATAAATAATATGAAACAATTATCAATATATGAAGAAGATGATATATTTTTATTACGTATAGATAAACCCGATAAAAAACATATTAGAAGNGCAGAAGTCATAGATGGAACAGGTCGTATAAAAGATATTGGTCCATTGACTGTGCTAGCATATTTTGGAGATGCCAGACATGATTTTCCAAATCCAGATGATTATTATTCGTTTGGCAAAAATATGTTTATGTTCCCTAATCCAATGTATGGAAAATGGTAAATATAGTTTGATAGTTTAAATTCTATCATTAGTTTTATACACAAAATTTGTTAGGAATTTGGTGAAAATCCAAAACTGTCGCGCAACTGTAATTCTAAATAAANAGATAAGTCAGATACTAACCATATGATACATTCCGCGGTTGATCGTATCATATCTCAAATAAAACCGAATAAAGGATAANAATGAAAAAACTACTTTTTTTCATAATNGCTATATTTTTAGTTACTTGTGATAATGGAAATGACAATGTTGAAGGATGTTTAGATACTGCTGCATGTAATTATAATGCAGATGCAAATGTTGATGATCAGTCTTGTGAGTATGCAGAAGAAAACTATGACTGTGAAGGANCATGTGTTACTGATACTGATAGTGATGGTATCTGTGATGAAAATGAAAATACCTCNTGGGTTTTTGTTGCTAACGAAGGTAATTATGGNGCTTCAAATGGTTCTGTNTCAATGATTGATGCTGCTGGAAATATTTTTGAAACAGAAGCACTAGGAGATGTAGTACAGGCTGTAGAAGTATACGAAAANAAATTAATTGTATTGGTAAATAATAGTCATATGATTAAAATTTTTGATATTACAGATGATGGATTAAGTATGCCAGGAATCGAAGTATCAACTGGAAATTCTAGTCCTAGAGATTTAACTATAGTTGATGGAAAAATATATTTTACAAATTGGAATTCACAGGATGTAAAAGTATTTGATATGTTTAGTTATGTNATTGAAGAATCTATATCAGTTAACGGTCTGCCAGAAGATATTGTATTTGATGGCCAATACCTTTGGGTAACTATGCCACATAGTGATGCGTACTTTAGTACAGGAAATTCTGTAGCTAAAATTGATGTTGCATCTNATACGGTGATAGAAACTATTGAAGTGGGACAAGGNCCTCAACAAATTGCTATTGATAATGGTGAAGTATATATTTCAAGAACATTTTATAGTGACACTTGGGAAACTTTTCACGGNGCTACNAAAATAGGAGATGAAGTTATTAATGAAAATTATGGTGCAGGTACTCCATGTGGTGGATCAATATTAAAATATGAAAATAAAGTNTTCAGATCTTTTGGNGGTGGAATATCCCCTATGAATACTGATCTTAGTTTAGACAGCGATAATCAAATTGGTAGTTATGATCAAAGTTTAGTTTATCATGTAGAAGAAATAAATNATAATATTTGGTTTGGNTTAACTAATTATTNTGATTATAATNTAGTGAAAGTTATAGATGCATCAGGACAAGAANTTGGTAGTTATGATGTAGGAATTAATCCTGGAGACTTTACATATTGGGCAAAATAAATGATTTCATAAATGAAGTAAGNAATCTATTTGTAGAGATAGCTCCATACTTAATTCTTGGNTTTATAGTTTCAGGTTTNTTGTATATGTTTACTTCTAAAGAAATGATTACTAAAAATGTAGGAACACCTGGATTTATGTCTGTTTTAAAGGCATCAATTTTAGGTGTTCCTATGCCACTTTGTTCATGTGGTGTTATACCAGTATCAACCTCAATGTANAAACGTGGTGCCACAAAGGGTGCCACATTATCTTTTTTAATTTCAACACCTCAAACAGGANTAGANAGTATACTTCTTACACTTAANCAAATGGGNCCACAATTTGCTATCATNCGACCTATAGTTGCATTGATAACAGGTGTTATTGGTGGNATGTTTGGAGATTTAATTAGTGATAATGATTATAANTCAACTGCTAATGTTAAACATAAACATGAGCCAAAAAGCCTTCTAGATGGTTTAAAATATTCCTTNATTACATTACCACAAGATGTGATTAAACCACTAATCAAAGGAATTATAATATCTGGCTTTATATCAATACTGTTGCCAAATGATTTTTTTGCAAGTTATAATTTAACAGGTATTACAGCTATGATAATTATAGCNATAGCNTCTGTTCCAATTTATGTTTGTGCCACANCCTCTGTTCCGATTGCCATGATGCTTATTAGTAANGGGTTAGANCCAGGNGCAGCATTTGTGTTTTTAATGGCTGGGCCTGCAACAAATGCAGCCACAATTTCAGTGATAATNAATTCTCTTGGTAAAAAAATAGTCTATGTCTATATATCTGTTATTTTTATAAGTTCAATAATTTTTGGTTTATTAATAAATGCTTTTTTAGATCCAAATAGTCTCCCAATGAATATGCACCATGGACATTCTCATAATATAATATGGAATATTTTTTCNCAACTATCAGTTTCTGGTATGATTATCATNACTGGATATACTCTGTTTAGTCAGTTTAAAGGACAATCAAAAAATGATATCTCAAANCTTAATCAAAGTGTTGACTTATCTATTATAATTAAAGGTATGACTTGCAATCACTGTANAGAAACTGCAACAGAAGCAATTAATTCTTGTCATGGTGTTGAAGATGTNTCTATTGATCTTGAAAGTGGTCAAGCTTTAATTANTGGNAAAAACNTTGATGAAAAAGAAATAATCACATCAATAAATAGNGTTGGATTTTCTNTCTCAAATCTTTCATAAAATTCTTTTCTAAATCATAAAAATTTCATACTTTTTGTCGGAACCTAATTGAAGTATTAATTAATTTACTCGTGAATCCCTTACACATTAAGTGAATTAAATTAACTTCGTTTATTTAAAAACTTTAAAAACAGGAGNAAANATGTTAAACCGTATACTTTTAGCATTCTTATTCAGCTTTAGTTTTTCAGCAGATTTGTTTATATCTGAAGTTGCAGAAGGATCAAGTAATAATAAATATATAGAAATTTTTAATGCTGGTGATAATGNTGTAGACTTAAGTGCCTACTCTTTATCTAGCTGTTCAAATGGNTGTGATGTTGATGGTNANTGGGACTANCNAGATAACGTTACATTTGAAGCNACAGTGGCACCAGGTGATGTATATGTAGTATGTCATCAATCAGCTGATGAAACTATTTTGGCAGAATGTGATCAAACATTTACTTATCTAAGTAATGGAGATGATTTATTTGCACTAACAGAAATAGCTGGTGGTGGTGTAGTTGATATGGTGGGAGATTATGGAGATGACCCAGGAAGCGGTTGGGCAGTCTGTGGTGTTGCAGATGCAACAAAAGATCACACACTAGTAAGAAAATCTTCTGTAATGGCTGGTAACTCAGGTAACTGGGGTGCGTCTGCAGGAACAGATAGTGAAGATTGTGAATGGATAGTTTTAGANCAAAACACTTGGGATGGTGTTGGTTTTCATGAAATGGATTCATCTGCAATGACATATATTGTAGAGGCTGGTGGATATTATTATGCTCCTCAAACTCTAACTATTGATATGGGTGACACAGTAGTATGGGAAAATGTAAGTGGTTTTCACGATGTAGTGTCTTATGATGGTTTATTTAGTTTAGATGCATGTTCAGGTCCTTGTACAATTGGTGAAATTACTTTCAATAATCCAGGTGAATTTGATTACTTTTGTAGTGTAGGCAATCATGAACAACAAGGTATGGTTGGAACTATAATTGTATTGGGTGAAATTCAGCTTGATTGTACAGATGAAGCTGCTTGTAATTTTGCTGAACCAGGTGATTGTGTTTATCCTGAAGAAAATTATGATTGTGATGGAAACTGTGTCGTAGAAACAGATTGTTCTGGTGAATGTGGTGGAGATGCAGTTGTAGATGAATGTGGTGAATGTGGTGGTAATGGTAGTTCATGTGCTGAACTTGTAAATCTTTTTTACTCAGAATGGGCTGAAGGATCAAGTAATAATAAATATATAGAAATATTTAATCCAAGCACTTCAGATGTAAGTCTTGGTGCATATGCTATGGGAACAGTAGGAAACGCTCCTGATGTCCCTGGTGAATATGAATATTGGAATACTTTTGATGAGGGTGCAACAGTAAGTGCAGGTGATGTTTTTGTAGTATGTCATCCTGATGCAGATCCTGTCATTCAAGAAGAATGTGACATGACATTTACTTATTTAAGTAATGGTGATGATGGTAACTGTTTGGTTTTTGGTACTGAATCTAATTATACAATTTTAGATTGTATTGGTGACTGGGAAGCTGATCCAGGAAATGGTTGGGCAGTTGCTGGTATTGCAGATGCAACAAAAGATCATACTATTGTCAGAAAACCTTCTACTGAAATGGGTGCAGGCTATTCTTGGGTAGATTCAGCTGGCTCAAATGAAGATGACTCACAATGGGTTGTATTTGAACAAAATAACTGGGATGATGTTGGATTCCATTTATTCGGTGATATCATCATCACATGTGATGATGAAGCAGCATGTAACTTTGGCGAAGAAAGTTCATGTGAATACCCAGAAGAAAATTATGACTGTGATGGAAACTGTACAGCTGAAGAAGATGAATGTGGCGAATGTGGTGGTGATGGTAGTTCATGCGCAGAAGCAGCGAACCTATTTTTCTCTGAAGCAGCAGAAGGATCAAGTAATAACAAATATTTAGAAATATTTAACGCTGACGATGTAGAAGTTGATTTAAGCTCATATTCATTATCAAGCTGTTCAAATGGATGTGATG
>NHBL01000023.1:0-8716 GCA_002167465.1 bacterium TMED6 | reverse complement strand
GGNGAATGGGATTATCCTAATAATGTAACATTTGAAACAGGCGATGCGATTTTGCAGCCAGGTGATGTATATGTAGTATGTCATGGNTCATCTGATGAATACATATTAGCTGAATGTGATCAAACATTTACTTATCTAAGTAATGGTGATGATGTATTTGCCTTAACTCAAATATCAACTGGTAATGTTTTAGATGTTATTGGTCTTGTAGGTGAAGATCCAGGTACTGGATGGGATGTTGCTGGCGTTTCAAATGCAACAAAAGACCATACACTAGTTAGAAAAGCTGAAGTAACATCAGGTAACCCATTATGGCTTGATAACCCAGATACAGGTGAGCAAGGTTCGGCTGGTGATGATGCTGAAGATTCAGAATGGATTGTTCTAGATGTTGATACATGGGATAATCTTGGCTATCATGATTTCGATGGNGAAGATGGTGGTGCTCCAGCCTGTGTTCAAGATTGTCCATATTTTGATGAGTTAGATGGTGAAAATGANTATTCNCCTGATGAATTTTGTACAATTCTAGTNAGTTGGGGTGATGATTCTTGTATAGATGATTGTGNAGGCGAAGATGCNATTGAGGTAAATGACTATATNACACAATGTGAAGACTGCCTTNCAAANAATGATTGNGANGATTTNNTTGATGATGATTCAGACTGTGACGTTGATGGTGATGTTAATGGTGATGATATTTTAAATGTACTTGATGTAGTACAAATTGTATCAGCTATTACAAGTAGTACTACTGATGATTTAAACTGTGCCGATATGAACGGTGATGACTTAATCAATGTTTTAGATATTGTACAAGTTGTTGGAATTATTACTGGTGGAAGAGCATTTGATGCAAATTCTGCTTCATTAGAAGTNAATGACTTTAATGTNATNCTAAAANCAAATGGTTATATTGGAGGNGTNCAAATGAAATTAGANCATGGTTCTAATTTTGAATTAAATCTTAANNANNANCTNTATGGTTGCAGATTATATGAATCATGGNNANTACTCAATNNTAGTNATAGTAGAACCAAAAGATGAAATATTATTTACAACAAATTCAAAATTTGAAATTGNNGATATTTTAATTGCAAATTCANANGAAGAAATTCAATTGANTATGGTTAATGATTTTTCATTAAGTGNTGCTTATCCAAATCCATTTAATCCNAGTACNTCATTTAATATTAATATTCCAAGTTCAGGATATTTATCTGTAAANGTATTTAATATTTCTGGNCAATTAGTTGATGTAATTGCAAGTGGTGTTTATAGTCCANATAGCTATNATTTTACTTGGAATGCAAATAATATGGCAACNGGTATGTATGTGATTAATGCTGAATTTGAAGGCAANAATATTTCACATAATGTNTCATTAATTAAGTAANTATAAAACTNTTTCTAAGAGGTTANCTNTAATCNGTTAACCTCTTAGAAAAAAAGAAAGGCTAAATATGAAAAAAGGTNTACTCATTNTATCTACATTAATATGTATGTGTTCTACAATAATGTCAGAAATTTTATTTGAACTNGGNAATATTGATANGAATAATGGAACAATAGAAGTATTAATTAATACAGACTCAGACTTTATGGGTTTTCAAATGGATGTNAATGGNGTGGATCTTACAGGTGGAAGTGGTGGTATTGCAAGNGANAATGGCTTTGATGTATATGCATCTGGAAATACCGCACTTGGTTTTAGNCTTGATGGAAATGTTATACCTGCAGGTAGTAATGGAATATTAACTATACTAGAAGGTACNCTAACTACAGATGATNTTTGTATTCCTNTTNTNGAAAATGTTGGACCTGAAGATGATACACCAATTTTNTCTGANACAGATGGTAATGCNATTAGTAATATTANTGTNGGNACAGGTAATTGTGAAGCCTTNTCTANTGAAGAANAATTAGTTTTTTCACTTTTAAATACTTATCCNAANCCATTTAANCCTGAACTTAATATAGATGTATCTATAGAAAATTCTGGCTTNCTNAATGTNTCAGTNTATAATATAAATGGACAACATATTGAGACNATATATAATGATTTTGCTTCTGCAGATAATTTATATAANTTAAANTGGAATGCTTCGTCAAATATAAGTTCTGGAATGTATATAATTNAAGTTGTTGCNCCTGAATCTACGTTTTCAAGTATTGTCAATTTATTAAAATAAATGATGNAAAAATTGTATGTTGTAAGACATGCGGAAGCTTCATGGGATAAAAAGTTTCAAACTGACTACGAACGTCCATTGAAACAAGAGGGNATTAATGATGCTTNTACAATAAGTAATTATTTAAATNCTCAAAATTANATTCCTGACTGNATAATTTATAGTGCCGCTCAACGTACTGACGAAACTGCGCAGATAATCTNTAAAAGNTTTAATAANACAAAAATAAAATTAATATCAGATAAATCNTTATATGATGCTCCACTTGATTATACTCTTGAAGTGTTAANAAAATATAGTCAATATGATAANCTTCTATTNGTTGGNCATAANCCAACAATAACATTNTTGATTAATAAANTAAGTAATGCAAATATTGATCATGTNCCTACTTCAGGNTTNGCTNNAATTAATTTTAATANTACTCAATCAAAAAAATTAATTGGTGAACTTGTTGATTTTACTTATCCTAAAAAATTAAATTATCTATAATAAATATGATGTAAATTACACTACTATGAAAATGAAATTGATATTAATTATTACTTTATTACTGTGTTCATGTAGTGACCAAAATGCTACAAGAAAAGATTTTGATAATACTGTTTGTTTAGAATTTGTCAATCAAAGTGGTTATCCTATTGAAATATGTGACTGTGTCAAAGACAAAGTATCTCAAATTATAAAAATTACAGAAATTCAATACGAAGATATAGAATTATTAGTAAATGATTGTGTTCAATCAAATCTGGGTTTAGGTTTTTAGTAACCCATATCCATCATTCCACCACCACCTGATCCACCGCCTCTATAACCACCTTTTTTATCATCAGATTTTTTACCTATTTGATATTTTAAAGTCAGTTTCAAGGTTCTACCATTTCTAGTATTATTAACATCAGAGTATTCTCTAGCAAAATTATAATTTTCTTCAATCCCATCACCATTTGCATCTGAAGCAATAGTGGTAATTGGTTGATTTCGCTTCATTTCAAATCCACCACTATCAAATATATTATCTACAGCTATTGAAACTGTTAATTTTTTATTCATAAACTTTTTAGAAATACCAATATCTCCCCAAATCGTTCCTTTATTACCAAATAGATTTCCACTTGGAAGAATCATCTTCATCCAATAAAAACCAAATTCAAAATCAAAAACTTTGATATATTTCTCTGGAAATTTAATTCTTCCATACATATTAAGTCTTTCACTTTGCTCATTTAACTCATAGTCATCTGGATTGTCAGAATCAGATTGGTCAGTCAATGTATATCCACCTCCAATTGTTTGTCCCATAACCATTGTAAAAATACTAATACCTTTACTCCAAGCATTTTCAACATTTCTAAATGTTAAAACATCCCCAGATGGAAATTGATTGTCATCATACCATTCATGTTTATTTGAAATTTCATGATAAAATAAATTTACAGAAGCAAATCCCATGGGTATAGGTCTTGAATAATTAATATCATATTGTGTTGAATACTCAGGCTTCAAGTTAGGATTTCCTACGAAAACGAAATTTTCATTATAAATATTATTTGGAAATGGTCTAGTATTCCATCCAGACGGTCTATTGACTCTTTTGCCAAAACCAAACTGAATATTTTCATTTTTTGTAATATTATAAGTAAAATTTAAAAATGGATAAAATTCATAATCATCTAAATCATAGAATTCATTTTGATATTCCCTAATTATGTCATCTAATACAGATGTGTTATAAGATGAATCGACATTAAAATTTGAGTTTAAACCATAAGAATTAAAAATTGTTCTTCTATTGACTGATTCTATTCTGAAACTTGGCTTAATACTAAATTTGTCATTAAAATCATTTTCAAATTCAAAATAAAATGCATGAATATCTCGTTTTAAATTTGATTCATTCGAAATAATACCATACAAAGTATCAGCTATGACGTTAGCATCAAAACTAAGTGTATTTGGATTATCTTGTAATTGCCCTTGATATCCTATTTCAAATTTTAATTTTTCTCCAATAGGTTGCTTGTAAGATAAATCAATTTCCATACCTGTATAATCTTCATTAAAATTTGTCCTATTCACTAATGTATTATCAATAAATAAATCTTTTGTTTCTTCATCTATATCTAAATCTACATTAATTGAAAAATCTAGTGATTGGTCAGGATCCTTAAACTCTTTATCAAATTCAAATAAGTAAGATAAATCATAATTATCATCGCTTTTTTGCTCACGTGTTTCTTCTTCGTATATAATTGGTTTAAAATATTCCTGATGAGTAATAGAAAGCTTTTCAGGCTTTGATATTTTAATTTCATTCGTTAATGTCATATTATCAAACAGATAATAATCTAAACCCATACGGAAGCTTATTGTTTTACGCTCTGTGTCATCTGAGTAATCATAAAATACACTATCTGCATATTCTATATTATCAAAAAACTGATTATTACTATATTCTTTTATAGTATTTCTATAACCGCCCCTATTTTTAAATCTATTATTTAACCCAATAGAACTAAAAAAATTAAATTTATTTTTTTTGTAATTACCATAAAAGCTTAATCCGTTCATTTCATCAAAACTATGATATTCATTATGCTGACCTTTGAGCTGAACATTCCCATTAAAACCATCATTTGTACCTTTTTTAAGAACAATATTAATTATACCAGCCATTCCTTCTGGATCATATTTTGCAGATGCAGAGGTAATGACTTCTACTTTTTCAATTTGAGAACCTGATATATTTGCTAAATCGACCCTATTTTTTCTACCATCTACTAAAACATTAACATTACCATTTCCTCTTAATTGTATTTCTCCATCTTGATCGACAGTAACCATTGGTGCCCTGTTTAATACATCTTCTGCTGTACCTGCACTGGCAACAATATCATTATCTGGATTATAAACTAACTTATCAGCTTCAAATTCATACATTTCTTTTTTCTCAGTAATATTTACTGACCGACCTTCTAAAGCTTTTGTGGATAATTGAATAGTTTGCAAATCTCTTCGAGTTGGTTTAGTGTATGAACTATTTATTTTAATAATTTCAGAAGACCAGTCATCATAACCCATAAACTTGATTTCAATGAAATAATCACCGTTTTTAACCTCTTTAAATACAAAAATTCCATTATTATCTGTTAATTGACCAGTAATAATGTCATTTGATTCTTTATTAATCAATGTAACAGATGCATATTCTATCGGAGCTCCTGAATCTTGATTAATAATCTCACCTAAAATTATACCGGTTCCAGGCATTTGATATTCTTTACCATCTTGGCTTAGAATAAATTGAAACGACAATACTAAACATAATATATAATACATAAATCTCTCTCTTTTGATTGAGCATTAATTTAATACTATTTTGTTTTGAAATTTAATATAAATCTATGAAGTGGATGTAATAAAGGAGACTTTTTTTAAGAAAAAAAGATTAAAAAAATTATAGTTATTTAATAAAGACTTTATTTTTTAGCTAGTTCGCGTCTATCTACGCCTGTCCTTCTACTAGCTTGCCTTCTATCCATGCTGACTACTATATTTTTAACTCTTCTATCAGAGCCTCTTCTNTCATTATCATTTCTTTTACAATCTTCCATAAATCTTCTCCCAAACTTTATGTCTCTAAAATTAAATTAACTAATAATACTATGTCAAGAACATTTATTCCACCATCTGAATTGATATCACCATTTAAATCTATTTCAGTACCTCCTAGTGACATATCAACCAATATAATAATATCTAAAACATTAAGATTTTGATCGTCATTTAAATCACCTAACATAACTGATGCTTCATCAATTAGTAATTCAATTGCATTTAATAATTCTTGCACCTCTCCATTATTAAGGCTACCACCTGAATATGCAAATTGATATCGAGGCATTAAATCTTGATCTAATAATACAATCTGTTTTCTTGGAGCATTCGAATCACCTAAAAACGCTTCCCATACACTAAGAGAAGCATCTTGAACCCAAGGAGCATTTGCACCATTTTGATTTATCATACCACCTAAAGAGGCATCTCCTCCAATACCAATACCGTTACCAATTAAAACAGCCTTATCTGTATCCCATGTATTTGAATTGCTTAATTCACACAACTGTGCAAATATACCACGTCATCCGCCTCAGTTTTCCCAGCCAAAATAATTTATTGAAACTAGTTTATTATTATCAGAAAATTCATCAGCTTGAAAATACGATGGCCCTACAAACTGTTGATAAGTATTAGAAGTAGTATTGACATCTTCCAAAGAATAATCCAAACTAAATGCAAAAGTTAAAATAACTAACCCTAAAATATATTGTTTCATTTTTACTCCTATTTTTACTTAATCAATGTAATAAGCTGTGATAATTTAATATCATCNGAGTTTAAATGTATAAAATAATTACCTGATGATAAATTGGATGCATCCCATTCAATTGAATGATACCCCAAAGTTTTAATTGATTTTTCTAAAATTTCTACTTTTCTTCCTGTTATATCGTGAATGGCAATTTCAACCAATGAAGACTTAGGAACATAATAAGTNATTTGTGTTATAGGATTAAAAGGGTTAGGATAAGGGCTCATTAGTTTAAATTCAGATAAAATTTCTTCATCTAGATTATTTAAAATTTGTTCTGATTCAATATAGCCATTACGATTAAGATTATTACGATATTGATTCCAATACCCATCTGTTATTCCATTGATATCCTTAATATCTATTCCTATCATTCCATTTGTAGTTCCAATAAATATTTCTAAATCTCCATCATTATCAATATCACTAATAACTGGATGNCCAGAAAAAGGAAACTCAAATGTAATAGGAATTTGTTTGTACTCAGTACCATTTAAATTATAAATTTTTAAATCATTTGAAACAGATGATACAACAATTTCAGGAATTCCATCACCATTAAAATCTGAAATAGTAGGTGACGACTCTATTGCTGAACCTATATTAACTGGAAATCCATTTACATTATTTCCATTTGTATCAATGGCATATAAATTGCCATTAGATGAGCCAAAAAAGATTATTACTTCATTATTAAACTCTAAAATTATTGGAGAACTATCAACTTTGTCTCCAGTATAATATGAAAATTTTATTTCTCCAGTTTGNGTAATACCATATAAATAGTCATCTCTTGAGCCCGCAAGAATTAAATGATCATTACCCATTTTAACTACTGAGGGTGCGCTTCTTATATCACCTTCAATTGGAANGCTTAAACCTATTTCACCATTATCATATAAAACATAAATATTTTCTGAGTCAGTCCCAAAAATTATATCATTTAAATTATTTTGATTTATATCTGCTAATGCAACACCTCTTTGAATTTTTTCATTTATTTCTACAGGAAAGCCATCTACATTTGATCCATCCATATTAATAGCAAATATTTTACCTTCATTTGAGTAACTACCAAAAATAATTTCTAAATCGGCATCTAAATCAATGTTGCCTACTGCTGGTGTNCCTAATAAATATTGATTTGCATTATATGACATTAATAATTCTGCATCATGATTTAAAACATATAAATGTTGATCCTTTGATGTTATAATTAGTTCATAAAGCCCATCATTATTTAAATCTGCAATTGTTGGGGATCCCCATATTTGATTTTGAGTATCAAAAGTAGATAGTAAATTGCCGCTAATATCGGTAATGAACACTCTGCCAGAATAATCACAAAAAACAATTTCATTTTGTCCATCAAGATTTAAATCAAAAATTGCAGATGCACCTAAAATCTTATCTGAATCACTAAAGGGCCATCCGGATTGAAATTCAACTAAACCATATTCTACCTCTAAATCAACTATACTAAAATTTAGATCCTTTGTAAAAAATCTTGGTTCTTTTATAGTATATGATGAATTCTCACTTGGTAATAAAGGTATAGTCATCATAATTGTACTATCTGTTACAGGTAAAAAATTATTTGATAATGATAAGCTCAAAATTCTATTTATTCCATCTGTAAAACAATTAAAATTATTGTTNGAAACAATACCTAAGCCCGTATCAATAGTATGTATAGATGCAGAACTCAAACCATTGGAAAAACTTTCTTCTAAATATTCTAATGGTATATTTTCATCAGAAATTGAATTTAATTTAAAATCAAAGCCGAATATAGGTTCATTACTCTGAATTGATATTTCAATATGTTCATTTTGTATATCAGATATCCAAATATGAACATCATCACATATACTAATTGATATTGATATAAATAAAAGTAAATAAANCATTAACGCCAAATAATAATATATGATGATACTGCAATTTCAGGACAATAACCATCTCCTTGACATACAGGAGCTGTTACACAACTATTGCCTTGAACTCTACAAGCATTATAATCAATTACATTTTCTTCACCTGTTGCCACATAATCTGTAATATCTGTTATCATAGGATGAACATCTTGACCAGGACACCAGCCTGCTCTTCCATATCCCCAAGTACCATATTGATTAGGTTTAACTCCTTG
>NHBL01000022.1 GCA_002167465.1 bacterium TMED6 | reverse complement strand
TTTAAATACCTCTTTATTAAATTATATTTTTATTTTTTTTCATGACTGCCATAAAAATATTTGGTTTATCATTCCTTTATTATTTTTTTGGATTTATAACATATATATAAATAAAAAAAATAGACTACAATTAATTATATTGATCCCCCTATCAATTTTAATTACTGATCAAATTGGTAGCATAATTAAAGATATTGAACTTAGGAACCGTCCTTATATGAGTATAGATAGCGATGAAATAAACCTTTTAGTAGAAGTAGCAAAAAATAAAGATGGAACTTATAAAAATACAAATAGCTCTAGAAAATCATTTCCATCAAATCATGCAGCAAATATTTGTGCTTTATCAACTATTCTTATATATCTATATAATAATAAAAAGAAATATTTTCTAGTTATAGCATTTTTGATTAGTATATCTAGAGTATATATTGGAGTACATTATCCAGCAGATATAATGATGGGTGCAGCATTAGGGATTTGTATAAGTTTGCTTATTATATGGCTATCTAAAAAACTAATTAGGCAAAACATCATCAGGTAATTTGATGTTTTGAGATTCAATATTTTTTTGGGGTGATTGAATTTTACCAAATTTTTTTTCATACTCTTTTATTTTTGCATTTAATAATAATAATAAATTTTTAGTATGCATTGGAGACATTATCATTCTAGATTTAACATCAGCCTTTGGTATACCAGGAATAATTTTAATAAAATCTAATATAAATTCAGCCTGTGAAAAACCTATAATTGGTAGATTTACATAGTTACCTTGAGCAACCTCTTCTTTTAATTCAATTTTAATTTGTTTTTTTTTGTTTTCTTTCATTTACTTACCTGTTTTACCATCTTTTTTATTAAATTCTTGCCAATCTTCCTCAATGCCTTTCCACTTTCTAAATTCTTCTTCATCAGAATCAGTTTCTTTTAATTGATGTTTTTCATCAATAAATTCCATTTTTTCACTTTTATCTTCATACTCATCATGAATTGTCTCATCTAATAGTTCTTCTTCTGTTTCAGATTTTTCAATTTCATGACCATAGATTGATTCATCAAAAAAATCAATGTCAGTCACAAGACCTTGCATCATTAAAAATTCAAGAAAAGCTAAATATTTTTTTTGTCTTAATTTAGTATTACAATGTGGACATACCATAGCCCCCAAAAAGTTTTCTTCTTTTAAAGATCCAGAACAAACTGGACATATGATTCCTTCAAATGCCATTAAATTTTCTCCGAAAATAAGTTGTAAAATAGGCTAGAATATATTTTAATAAAGAACATTAAACAAGCAGATTATTAAAAAAATAATTAAAATTTATATTTCATATTTTTGATAGATACTTTTTAGGAAATTAATCTCAACATTTGATAATGCAAGTAATCTTCTTTTCTTCATTATTTTAATAGTATTTATAAATTTATCAAAATCTACTTTTGAATCTTTACCCCATGCAAATGATTTAATATGTTTACTTTGAAATTCAGAACCATAAATATTACAACCTAAACCAATAAATGAACCAGTATTTATCATTGTACTGATTCCTGTTCTAGTAAAGTCCCCTATCATCGCTCCAAGAAATATTCTTTTGGTATTGATATAATCAGTTGTTAGTCTAAATTTAATTTGCCCGTAATTATTTTTTAAATTACTATTATTAGTATTTGCTCCAAGATTAACCCATTCCCCAATATAACTATCACCTATAAATCCATCATGTGCTTTATTTGAATATCCATGAAATATAGAAGATGATACTTCACCACCTATTTTACAATTTGGACCAATTAAAACATTACCTTTAATTTTAGAGCCTTCATTTATAATAGATTTTTCATCAATAAAAATAGGACCTCTTAATACTGAACCTGATTTGATTAAAGTATTTTTGCTTAAAATAATTGGACCACTTGATGCATCTAAAAAACAACCTGGTTCAATAATTGTAGATTTATGTGTAAAAATATTTTTAGAATTATTTTGCCATACAATATCTTTATTGATAGTAGATTTGTTATTTTTAAATTTTAACTTATCCAATTCCATAACTGATTTAAACAAATCAATACAATCCCACTGATAAGAAATATAGTTTATATCAATATCATCAGAAATGTTTTTTATTTTAATAACAGTTTTTTGGAAATCTTTAAAATTAATTTTTTTTGAATTGTTGTAAGAAACTAATTCTCCATTTAAAGAAAAAGAAACATTTTTTTGTATTTTCTTTAGAAGTTTGCTACTCCAAACAACTGATCCATTTAAACATAAACCTTCAGGAATATTAACAGGATTAATAATATATTTAGGAAATCTTTCTTGTATTAAGTCTTTTAATTCATCTCTTACTATTAAATAAAAGTTGTCCTTCTTGTTAAAACAATCAGTAATTCGCTCCAAGTTTGAATAAACACCACACTTAATTTCAAAACTTGCATGATTAATTGAAAATGGTTCAAGTTTTTTTACATTAGAATCTTCAAAAATAATAATATTCATTATATTAATTCCATTATTTTTTGATAACCATTTTCTGCAATTTGCGTTTTTGATATATCTAATTGAACATTATATAATAAATCTGATTTATTATGTTTAAATCCAATTTTATAATTCGAATCTTGCTTCAATATAAAATCTTCTAATTTTTTATTATAATTAACGTTTAAATCTATAATAATATCAAAATTAACTTTAGTTAATTCATTTAATATACTATCTTTATTTATAATATTTAATTTATCATCAATTTTCATTTTATGAATACTTCCTCTTCTTAGACTAAAAGAATCAGTAAAATTTCTATTTATAATGTAATGAAATTTAATTTTTTCTCTTTCATAGGGTAAATTTCTACAACTATAGCTAGCCACTCTAAAAAAATTCTCTTCGAATGGGAAAATAACTAAAATAGTTTTAGGTCCAGAAGATGCTTTAGATATAGAAATATTAGATTTGACTTTAATTTCGTTAGAATCTGTGTTATTGAAAAAATTTTTAATATTTAAAGAATAATTCATTTATTGATGATAAATTTACAAAATTCATTATTTTATAACTAGATTATATATAATTATATATGAAAAATTTATCTTATTCAATCTATTTTTTAATCTTAAATCTATGTCTTTTTAGTCAAGATTATTTATGGCCTACTAATGCCAGTAAAACTATTACAGCCTTTTTTGCAGAAGAACGTCCTAGAAGATATCATGCTGGCATTGATATAAGAACTTATGGAAAAATTGGATTTGAAACATATGCTATAGAAGATGGGTATATTGAAAGAATTAAAATCGACTATAAAGGGTATGGTAAAACATTATATCTAAAATTAAATGATGGAAATATTGCTGTATATGCTCATTTAGATAAATTTTCTCCAGAAATTGATAATATCATCAGTATTCTTAAAAAAGAATATAATTCACAAGTCTTTGAACATTATTTTGATAAAAATGAAATTACTTTTAAAAAAGGTGAAATTGTTGGATATACTGGAGATACAGGCACAATTTCAGGTCCACATCTCCATTTTGAAATAAGAGATAAGAATAATATTTGTTTAAATCCTTTACTATATTTTTACAATTTAGAAGATGATATACCCCCTATTCCAAATAAATTAGCCATCATACCAAAATCAAATAAAACAAAAATTGATAATTTTTCTGATATAGCTGTTTATGAGATTACCCAAAATAATCCTTCAGAATATTTTATTAATGATACAATTTCTGTGATAGGAGAATTTGGTATTTCATTAAGTATTCTTGATAAAGTTAATAAACAACCTTTTAGTTATGGTCTTTATAACGTAGAATTATATATTGATGGAGAAATGAAATATAAAGTTGAATATAATAATCATAATTTTGTTGATGGAAAACTAATACTAAAGGAAAGAAATTATAAACTTAAACGTAATTATAATGAAAATTTTTACAATTTATTTAATACTACACCAAATCTATCTTTTGTAGATCAAAGGTCTTGGCCCCAATATGAGCTTGAACCTGGAATACATAATCTAATTATAAAAGCCAAAGATGTAAATGATAATAGTATAATTATTTTCGGAACAGTTATAGCAAATCAAAATGAAGAAATAATCTATAAAATTAATGAATCTGATGAGTTTATTACATTTGATATTGAACAGAAAAACGGACAGAGGGATTATAAATTAGAGATTTGTGATAAATATAATGGAAATCCAATTGATTCAGTTTATATGTTGGAAAATACTATTACTCTTTCAAAATCGGCACTTAGAGATCCTTTTGATGTAATTCATCTGTCTGGTAAAAGTACTAATGGGTTAAGTACACAAAAATACTATTATAAAAGTCCAAGTAAAAAAATAAAATCTATTAAAGGTGATTTTAATATTAAAACCTTTGAACATGGTGCATTGATTCAATTTCATGAAAAAGAATTTTCAAATGAATTATCAGAAATAAATATTATTAAAAAGGATACTGTTTTATCATATGAAACTAAAAGAAAATCTCAAAATATTTTAACAACTAATATTATCGATTTTAATGATTTTCAAAATGCATTAAAAATTGAAATACAATATAAAGGCAACCCTAAAATAAGCAAGCAAAAAACATTTTATGGAAAAATATTTAGTCCTAATGAGGGCCTATATATTAAAAGAGATAACTTTGTCGTAGATAACATAAAAAACTTTATCAATGACAGTACACTTATTTGGGTTTCAAATTATCCAGAAATGAATAGCAATAATTTTAATTATATATCAAAAGCATATTCATTAGAACCTAATACATTAGTTTTTAATAAAGAGTTAGATATATATTTTGAATATGAAAAAGAAGAATTAGGAGTTGGTATTTATTACTATAATCAAAAAAGTGAAAAATGGACTTATTTAAAAACTAATTTTAAAGATAATAAATATTATACATCTGTACTTTCAAATGAAATATTTTGTTTAATTAAAGAAAATAATCCACCTNAAATTAAAAGTCTGATTCCATCTATAAATTCCANATATANATTCCANGATTTAGATAAATTATCTTTTAATTTTNAAGATGATTTATCTGGAATATCAAANATTGANAACATATCAATTACAATAGATGATAATCCTNTTTTATTTGAATTTAATCCNTATAGAAAAGAAGTTTNTTATATTTTTGANGAAGATCTATTAGAAGGAAAGCANAATATNNAAATTGAAGTTAAAGANAATGTNGGAAATACTACAANAATAAATGGNGATTTTTATATCAAATGAAAAAAGTAATTATTATAGGTATNGCTGGTGGNTCAGGCTCNGGCAAATCATGCCTTTCTAAAAATATTTTAAAAAANATTGATGATAATCAAGTNCAATCNATAGAGGTTGANTCATATTATAAAGATTTATCACATATCTCTTTTGAAGAAAGGGCTNTAAGTAATTTTGATCATCCTAATGCAATTGATTTTGAATTATTATATGACGANNTAAAAAAAATTATTNATAATAAAATAACTAAAATACCTATTTATGACTATAAAACTCATACTAGATTTAAAAATAAAACTAGAAAAATTGAAAGTACTAAGGTAATCATTTTAGAAGGTATTTTATCTTTATANAGTTCTAAAATTAGANAACTAATGTCGCTTAAAATATTTGTTGATACCCCTGNTGATGTAAGANTATTAAGAAGAATTAAACGTGATGTTAATAAAAGAGNTCGTACTATAGANTGCGTAACAGATCAATATAATANAACNGTAAAACCTATGTTTATAAAATATGTAAAACCTACAAAAGANTATGCTGATTTGATTGTNCCATNNGGTGGNAAAAATAAAATATCNGTAGATGCAATTGTAACAAANATAAAAAAATCTTACATTTAGATATGGCATTAATGAAGAAAAATGGNGGTTGGATTGAAGTTATCTGNGGACCNATGTTTAGTGGTAAAACTGAAGAATTAATTAGACGANTAATCAGAGCTCAAATAGCTAAACAAGTTGTNACTATTTTNAAACCATCATTAGATGATAGNTATAGTGAAGACTATATTGTTTCTCATAATAAAAGAAAAATTAAATCTGTNGCTATCAAAAATATTCAAGATATTTATAAACANTCTGAAAGTTCAAATGTNGTAGGTATTGATGAAGCACAATTTTTTGATNANCNAATTATAGANGTTTGCAAATCNTTNGCTAGAGANGGCAAAAGAGTNGTTNTAGCAGGTTTNGAGAAAGATTATAAANCTATTCCATTTGGNCCTATGCCTGAATTNCTAATAGATGCAGAATATGTTACAAANGTAAATGCCATATGTATGCAATGTGGTGATCCTGCAAACTTTAGTCAAAGAATTTCNAATGAAAAAAATCAAGTAGTTTTAGGTGAAATAGATAAATACGAAGCGNGATGTCGAAAATGTTTTCAAATTTAATTAAGGAGATATAATGGAAAGATTTATAGGTNTACTTGGAATACTAGCAATACTTGGGATAGCTTATGTTATGTCTAATAATAAAAAGAATATTGATTTAAGAATAGTANTCTGGGGATTAGGACTTCAGTTATTATTTGGAATTTTCATTTTAGTCACNCCATTTGGTAAACCTATTTTTNCATGGTTTGATAAATTAATAAAAAANTTATTAAGTTTTTCAAATGANGGTAGTGAATTTTTATTTTCATCATTTATTGATGGTAAAATGCATCCTGCTGTTATTAATTTTGCATTTTCAGTACTTCCAACAGTAATATTTTTCTCTGCATTAATGGCAGTATTATATCATATTGGTTTNATGCAAAAGGTAATACGATTTGTTGCTATTGTTATGCAAAAAACAATGAAAACTAGTGGTCCTGAAACTACTAGNATNTCNGCAAATATTTTNGTGGGTCAAACTGAAGCNCCACTTGTGATTAAACCNTTTATTTCTNAAATGACAAAATCAGANCTGATGGCTGTTATGACAGGNGGTTTTGCAACAGTAGCAGGTGGTGTAATGGCAATTTATGTAGGTATGTTAGATAATGTACCAGGTATNGCAGGACATTTAATGGCTGCATCNATTATGAGTGCTCCAGCTGCCTTAGTGATTGCAAAAATAATGTATCCTGAGTCTGAAAAAGTAACAAATAATAAAGAATTTACAGAACTNTCATCAAATTTAAATGAACCNGTTGAAGGTAATGTTTTGGAATCGTTAGGTAACGGTGCTACAGAGGGATTNAAATTAGCTGCAAATATTGCAGCTATGCTAATAGCNTTTGTNGCNTTAATATCTTTATCAAATTATATATTAAGTATATTTGGNACTTCATTAGAAGATATTTTTGGTTATATATTNATGCCACTTGCTTTTTTAATGGGNGCTCCATGGTCAGAATCACATATACTNGGTAGNTTNTTAGGACAAAANATNGTNTTAACAGAATTNATAGCTTATATGAATCTTNCTGANATNCAAGCAGGANCAANCCCATTATCTGANAAAACTGCAATATTAGCAAGTTATGCTCTATGNGGTTTTGCAAATTTTGCATCAATNGGTATACAGCTNGGTGGNATAGGTTCAATAGCTCCAGAAAGAAAAAAAGATTTAGCAGGACTTGTAACTAAAGCAATGTTTGGTGGAGCTCTTGCATCATGGTTAACTGCAACTATTGCAGGAATATTAATTTAATAAGGAAGTTTAATGAAAATATTATTATTAGGTCCNCCNGGAGGTGGCAAAGGTACACAATCTAAATTTTTAATGGATAAATTTAATATTCCACAAATATCAACNGGNGATATGCTTCGNGAGCATATTAAGAANAATACAGAAATAGGTAAAAAAGTTAAAGAATNTTTAGATAATGGTATACTAGTTGCAGATTCTCTNATTCTTGATATGATGGAAATTAGATTTAAAGATNAGGATTGTNAGAATGGCTTTATACTNGATGGTTTTCCAAGAACAATAGTTCAAGCAGAAGGACTAAATAAATTNTTTCAAAAAACAAANCAAAAACTTGATCANGTTNTTGTAATAAACGTTNAAGATGATGTTATTGTTGATAGAATGGGNGGTAGAAGAGTACATCTAGAATCAGGNAGAACNTATCATACAAAATATAATCCACCTAAAAATAAAGGACTAGATGATATTACAAATGAACCTTTAATAATAAGGGATGATGATAAAGAAGATACAGTTAGAAATCGTTTATTAGTATATCACAATCAAACAAAACCGTTAATAGACTACTACAGTCATAGCATTATTAATGTAAATGGTTCTCAACCTATTGAAGATGTTAAAAAAGTAATTTTAGATTATATTACTTAATATGATTACAATAGGTATAACTGGTAATATTGGATCTGGTAAAACCACACTATCTAAACTGTTTGAATCTAAAAACACTTATCTATTTAATGCTGATAAAGAAGCAAAAAAACATCTAAAAAAACATTCAGTCTTACAAAGAAAAATTATTAATGTTTTTGGAAATATGATTTTAAGTGGTACTAAATTAGATTTTAAAAAACTTGCAGAAGTAGCCTTTAAAAATCAAAAAAATCAAAAAATATTAAATGGAATAGTTTGGCCAGAAGTTTCTTTACTAATTGAGTCTACATTAAGAGATGCTAAAAAAAATAAATATAAATATTTTGTTGTTGATGCTGCATTGTTATTTGAAGCTAATTTTAATCATTTTTTTGATTATATAATCCTTGTTACTGCAGAAAAAAAAATTAGATTAGAACGAGCTCTTAAAAGAAAAACAATGGATTTATCGCAAATTAAAAAAAGGATGACATTACAAATGTCAGATAATGAAAAAATTGAATCTTCTGATTTTATTATTTATAATAATTTAAGTAAAAGTGATTTAACCAAAGAATTTGAAATGATTTTAAAAAAAATTATTTAAGATATACTACCTTTTTATTAATTACTACCCTATCTGATCTAAACTGTATGTAATAAACACCACTAGGTAAATTAATTGGGTTCCATACAAGCGAATACAAACCTGATAAATGGTACTCATCTAAAGGTATGTCTACTATATACCCTAATGAATTATATATATTAATACTCACATTTGAAGAATATGGAACTCCATAATTTATTACTGTATAAGGATTAAATGGATTAGGATAAGGATTGGACAAGAAAAAAGTTTCTGGTAAAAAATTTATATTACTATTTAAACAATCGGTACCATCTCCATTACATACTCCGCATTCATCATAGTCACCAACACATTCATCTACATCATCACAGATACCATCTTCGTCTT
>NHBL01000021.1 GCA_002167465.1 bacterium TMED6 | reverse complement strand
TTTTTACTAAAGAAGTGCCGATGCATATAGATACACCAACTTCTAATTTTCCTGTAGCTCCAAATAATTATGGTTATTGGGCATATGATAATACAGATGTTGGTTTTTCTGCTTCACCGGAATTTAACTGGGTTGAANTNGATCCTGAATATGGTGGAAATAATGGAGTNCATCATCAATTNGATGANGANGACCATGTNGANCTAGAAATGCCCNTTCTCATTTCANTATCATGGAGTTACNTACGAAANTATCACGGTTAATTCCAATGGATGGGCATCCTTTGTTCCATGCGATATTGATTACTTTTGGAATATGTCGATTCCTATGTATATGGGTCCAAAAGCTTTATTAGCTCCATTTTCAGATGATCTAGAAACAATAGACACGGATGGAGATGGAGATATTGACAGATGGATCAATGTGTATTCTTGGCATGATCAAGAAAATGGTAGATTTATCATTGAATGGTCTCGAGCTTTGAATGGCTATGATGAAATCACAGAAGAGACATTTGAAATTGTTTTCTATGACCAAAACGCAATGCCCACCGANACAGGAGATGGTGTTATNGACTTTCAATATTTGCATGTGAATGACGTTGATGTTACTAAAAACTATTCAACAGTTGGAATNGAAGCGCCCAATAAAAATTATGGTCTTCAATATGTTTTTAACAATGTTTATTCNGCAGGGGCAGCNCCTTTAGAAGATGGATTGGCTATTCGATTTACTACAGAGTCGCCTGATAATTATGTTGCTCCATTAAATTTGGATGAAAATATTATTCTTGATGAATTTCAATTGGGTAATGCATACCCAAATCCATTTAATCCAGAAACAAATTTTAATCTTGTAATTCCAAATAGCAGCCAAGTCACGATTAGAATTTTTGATATTCTAGGAAAACAAGTCTCTACAATTCATCAAGGGGTTCTTGTCAAAGGGCATCATAAATTCACATGGAATGGAAAAAACAATCAAGGTGTTACATTAAGTTCAGGTACNTATTTTGTTATGGTTAAAAATGATAAAAATCTTAAAATTCAAAAACTATTAATGTTGAAATAATGAAAGAAATTAAAGTATATACAACTTCATGGTGTGGACCTTGTAAAATGGCNAAGAGATTATTAGATGAAAAAGGACTTGNTTACACTGAGATTGACATTGAGGANAAAGGTTGGAGTAGGGAAGATTTATTTAAAAAAACNGGTGGAAGAACAGTNCCGCAGATNGTTATTGAAGGAGAAACCNTTGGTGGTTANGATGATCTTTTNACAATGGAGAATCAAGGAAAACTATAATATTGGATAAATATATTATACATNTTTNCAGGGNCTTTACAATNGTAGCGGCCCTGTTTTTTTTTATAACCTGTGCTGGTAAAACAAAACCATGGAAATTCAATGATATNCAGTCGTTNGATGTTAGAGTTTTAGACACNCANGAATGGTTANTGAAAACCAAAAAAGATNTNCAAAATTTAAANAAAATAATGAGACCNCAACTTGCTTATTATTTGAANAAAGATTTTCGAATCTATGAAAAATTAGATGCGCCGTTTGATAAGATAAAAACAAATGTTCGATTNATTGATAGCACATACAANTCCATGACNANATTAATTGGTAAAATGAAAAAAACATCATCNGANAGNTTAGATGATNTTCCTGAAGATACGACTGTTAGTTACAGAAGACTATTTAATGACAGCAGGGAGAGGATAAAAAAAAGTANGAATAATTATTATAAAAATATTAAAAAANTGAAAAAAGCATTTAAACCTACAAAGCAANTCTTGTTTTTTATTGAAGAAGAATGTANAANATATAAAAANTCAATTTATGATTTGCAGTACAGAAGAAAAATNGAGCAGNCTAATATCGATCGTTTTAATAAAAAACTNAATGAAGCCCTTTTCAANGANCCTGAATCATTTTATTCNAAAAGAATTATTGATATATCAAAAAAANTAGAGAATCCTANAGAANAAAGCTAGATTCTTTTGAATATTTTTTGCTNAATATGGAAGNNTTGTTGATANAGNANATGNNANGTNCGGTNGTTTTAATTCCAAAAAAGAAAATGCCACCCAAATTTGTAGAGAAGTATGAAAAAGAAAAAAAAGAATATGTTNAAATTNTAAAGGATATTCGAAAGATAGTTGAATCTATTTAGATTCTTGCTATTCATCCTTNATGAAAATAATTTTATGTCTAAGAGTTTTATCCTCTCCAACAGCCTCTATAAAATACAGTCCACTNGATACTTTCTTTCCATGCATATTAAANCCATTCCAAATTAGATTATTAAATTCTGAANTTGTGTAGTTNTTTNTAGATGTCCANACTGTTTGTCCTAGTATGTTATAAATAGTAGTTGATATTTNTTGTTCATTTATNACCTCTANGTTAANNNTAATAGGTTTCCCATATGAAGGGTTAGGAAATGGTTGTTTCAAAGAAAAATNTTCTGAANANCCATCCCGTAATTCTATAGTATANTCCCAGTTGTTTTCTTCANNACCTATTGCTGAAACAAGTAAGGTTATCCATTCTATATTCATTTCNGTATCTATATTAATTTNACTTCCTGATTTNATTNACCATTGATCTTGATCTTTCAACTTTGTTATAGAGGTCATAGTTAAATTATTACCATATGGTATTATCTNTANTTCAACTGGATCTGATGTNTNAATTTTATAGTAGATTGTTTCNAAAAGATCTAAACTGNAATAGGAATCTTNCTNAGTAANTCCTTTNTNATAAAAAATATCTTTTTCTNAAGGATANCCACCNGCTGAAAGATATCCATCTGCTTCCTCANATGAATATAANCCTGCATTTGCATTCATGATTTTATTTGCTATNCTCATTCTNAGATAGGTTTCTTCAAAAGACGATCCCAAATCATTCAAAGCTGCATTAATAGATTTTATGCTNTTATCTTGAATTGGNCTAGCCATTTCATGTGACTTTTCCCAGCATAACTTAATTGAATTAGGNCCTCCAAGNTGTTCATCAATATATTGAAAAAAAATAAAGGAGCCATACATGTGACTACTCTCATCATCGATGGATTTATTTATATTAGAAAACCAAGAAGATATATAACGATAATGATCATTTACGTTGTTGTAGAGTTCGTCCTCACTCCAAACTGCAGTAGCTTCCATGAACCAAAATCTTTCATAGCAATTGTAGCTAAATTGAATTGCATGAAAAAACTCATGTACCGCAGTGACCTGAACATTCTCCAATTCTGTGTGTTCACTAAATTGCGATCCATTATAATTATTTCGTATTTTAATGTAGCTTACACATGCGGGGCTACTAACTGAGGTGTTTTTGGTATAAGTAATACCAAAGTAATAAGTTGGCAAATTTTCAACAAAGATGTTATAAAGAATATCATCAGAAACTGGATCTGAAACTGGGGCAGAAAAGTTTAGTGTGTCGATGTAAAAAGAGTAAACCTCTTCAAAAATTTCCGCCATTTGGGAAATGTAGTTGGGGTCTGAAACGGCATCAGTTCCCTCATTTGTATAGTGAAATCTAAAATGTTCTGATTCAAATAATTGATCTAAGTCATTAGGAGTAAAGGTACTTGTTTTTCCATTTTGTGACAGAATCCCTAATTGTTTCAAATTCTTAATTTCAGATATGGTTAGGCCATCGGTTCCATTACGAATAATATTTGTTATGTGGGTAGTCGCATGAATAGTACTAGTTCCTCCAAAAAGAATATCATAGGATTCTTTTGTTGAAAAATTAATTTCTGAACCCGATGCATTTATCGAACACAGCGTAAAAATACTAAGGATCCAAATCATCTAACTTATCTTTATATTTTAGACGAATGTATACGCCCATGCAAATAAATGCAATGGCCAAGAATATTGAATAAAATAGCATATAGTTCATTAAAAATCCTTTAATATTATATCCAGTAAAAATGTTGCTACAATTATTGATAAACCTGCAATCGTTTGAGAATTATTGGATACTTTTTCTTCTTTTAAAATTCCAGATAAAGTTAAACCTATTCCCGAAACATTAAGCCATGTTCTTGTTCCTCTCGATAATCCTGTGTTTTGATTATGGTTTGCAACAATCTCATCTTTATTTTCCTTCGCGAAAAATTTTGTTGAGAAGTGAAGAGATGCTGTGATGGTTTTCATATTTGGATTTAGAGAAAAATTTAATTGTTCAATAGGTTCTCTGGATTTAATACCTAATTGAAGAGATTCTTCATTTTCAATTATTTCAAAATTAAGAATGTTGCTGTGTAGATCTTTTAATAATTGGTTGTTTTTTATTATCCTACATTGATAGAGAGTAATGTAGAACCAATCATTTTTTGATTGCCAACCAGTAATGTTTTTTTCATTGGGAAGTGAGTCCATTGTTAAAGAGACCAAAATCCCATTTGTTTTTGAATCGACTCTTACGGACTCTAATATCGAGTATTCTGGAAATGCAAAAGTATGATATAATAAGTAGCTAATAATAAATTTTAATATCATGATATTTTTTTTAGTAGCATTACTAATTGATTAAACGTGAACAACGTTAATATTGATATAAGGAATTTAAAGAAAACAGTGATATTATGAATTACCCTTTGTCCAGTTTATAGACGAACACTAATTTTATTCAACTTATTATGTTAATAAATGATATTTAAATCTAAAACAATAAGCATTTTCTTTAGTCTACTTCTTCTAAATGCCCAAACAGATGATATAGAACTTAATATCGATTCCCAGGATAAATCATTGCAAGGGGCTTTTGGTGCTGTTACTATTGATGGGAAAATTTGGAATCAGCTCGCTCTTAGGCCTGTTTTGCCTTTTGGTAAATTATCAGTGGCATTTGACATGGTTCTATATATAGACCAAAACGGAAATATTTATGATGAAGGTTGGGATTTTTCCAGCGGAGAAAAAATAAAAAATACACTCATTGATAAAATTTATTATATCCGTTATGGTAATAGTTGGGATCAAAATTATTTCAGAATTGGGGCTTTGGACAATGTATCTATGGGGTATGGTATTTTATTAAACAACTATAGCAATACACTGTTATATCCGCAGGTAAGAAAAGTTGGATTAGAATTTAAGTCTAATGCATTCGGAACAAACATTCATGGATTTACCAATGACTTTAAGGAGAATTTTGGACTAACTGCTTTACGAATTTCTGCACCGGTTCCATATGGGTTTACTTTTGGTGTATCAGTAGTAAGCGATAGAAATCAGTATTTAGGGCTTCGAGATAGAGATGGAGATGGACGTCCTGATTTAGTTGATGATTTTCCTGAGGATAAATCTTATTGGTTAGACACAGATGGTGATGGATTAGCTGATAATATGGATAATGAGTGGGATATAGATGGTGATGGAATAACAGACACTCTAGACAGCGATATAGAAGGTTGGGATTTGGATACTGTAATAGTTTTAGATGATTCTATTTTCACTAAAGCAGAGCCAATTGATATCAATAAAGAGAGTGAGTCATTTCGTGCATTTGCGTTGGATGCAGGTATTCCAATTTTAAATGAGGGACCTATCGTAATTAATTTTTATGCACAATTTGCTGCTCTTTTAGGAAAAACAAATAATCCTGAAAGTGGAAATACGGAAGAAGCAGGATATGGTTTGATTCCCTTTGGTTTGGGAGCAAAATTTGGTCCTGCACAGTTTAATTTTGAATTTCGAATGGTTCCAAATGGAAAATTTGAATTTGGCTACTTTGATCGATCCTATGAAATAGAGAGAGCGACATTTGAACTTGGCCCAAATAATAGAGGAAATATTATTACAAAATCTGAAAAACTAGGTGCTTATGGAAAACAAAACGGTTTTTATTCATCTTTAACTTTGGATCTAGGATCTTTATTGGATGCAAGAATGGCTTTCCAAAGTTTAAATGGTAAAATGTTTAATGATCAAACAAGAGAATTTGAAGAAGCATCCAATCAAAGTTTCACTTCCGTAATTAAGTTGAAAAAATCCATAAGTAAAATTGAAAGAGCCACCTGGTTTTACCAACAAAGGAATGTTCCAAACCCTTTTGATTTTGAATACTCTGAGTCTACAATAACCGGATATAATATTGGCCTAAATCTTGGAAACGGCATGGTCCTTTCCTACGTGTTTCGTCGAACGTTTAAAGATTTAAATGGAGATGGAGATGTCAAAGACGAAGGCGAAATGATTAATATGACTGGGGTCGAAACAAGTTTTTCATTTTGATGACATCAAAAGAAATACGAAAGTCCTTCATTGAGTTTTTTAAAGAAAAAAACCATAAATTTATTCGAAGCTCTTCTGTAGTCCCTTCTGATGATCCTACACTTTTATTTACGAACGCAGGAATGAATCAATTCAAACCGATATTTTTAGACCAAATCGTTCCAGAGGATCTTAGAGCGGTTAATAGTCAAAAATGCATTAGAGTTTCTGGGAAGCACAATGACCTTGAAGAGGTGGGTGTAGATACTTTTCACCATACCTTTTTTGAGATGCTTGGGAATTGGTCCTTTGGAGATTATTATAAAAAGGAAGCAATTCAGTGGGCTTGGGAACTCTTTACAGAAAAATGGGAATTAGACAAGGATAGACTTTGGGCAACCGTATACAAAGACGACGATGAAGCATTTAACTTATGGTTAGAGGTTACAGATATCAAACCTGAGAGAGTAATTCGATGCGGAAAAAAGGATAACTTTTGGGAAATGGGAGATACTGGTCCCTGTGGTCCTTGTTCTGAAATACATTTTTATATTGGAGACAACCCAGAAAAACAAGAATCTTCTGGTGTAAATAATTCAGATAAGTATTGGGAATTATGGAATCTAGTTTTTATACAAAACAATCGTCTTGAGGATGGTTCTCTTGTTGAACTTCCTGCGAAGCATGTAGATACGGGTGCTGGACTTGAAAGAATTGCTGCCGTGATGCAAGGGAAAGATAGCAACTATGATACGGATCTCTTTCAACCTGTAATATTAGCTATTCAAGAAAAGGCCAGGTCTGATTATAAAACTAATCCTATTCCTCATAGGGTTATAGCAGATCATATAAGAATGCTTTGTTTCTCAATAGCGGACGGTGCATTACCATCTAATGATGGAAGAGGCTATGTTTTGAGAAGAATTCTGAGACGTGCATCAAGATTTGGAAGAAGTTTAGGCCTTGAAGATCCATTCATGTTTGAATTGGTATCCATTTTAATTAAAACTATGGGCGAAAACTTTCCAGAGATTAATGAAAAGAAAACCCATATTGAAAAAGTGATACGTGCAGAAGAAATATCATTTAATCATACTTTAGATCGAGGGCTTAATCACTTTGAAAAAATAATAAATCAAGATGATGTTGTTAACATAAGTGGTGAAGATGCATTTAAATTATATGATACGTATGGTTTCCCTCTTGATTTAACCCAACTTATGGCAAGAGAAAAAAATCTAAATGTTGATGAAAAAGGCTTTCATGATTGTATGCGAAAACAAAAAGAAAAAGCAAAGTCATCGGGGAAATTTAAAATATCTTCAGAACCTTTAGAGTGGATATCCGTATCCGATCAATCTGATTCAGTTTTTATAGGTTATGAAAGCCTCGAAAGTGATTCTCAAATAATAGAATATTCAAAAAATAAAAAAGGTGAGATTTATTTGGTTTTAGATCAAACCCCTTTTTATGCTGAATCCGGCGGCCAAGTCGGAGATAGAGGGAAAATATTAGGGGAAAATATTTCTTTAGATGTTGTTGATGTAAAAAATAAGAATCAGTCAATCGTACACATTTGTAAAGGAGCTTTTGAGTATTCAGATTCTAATGTTCATTGTACTGTGAAAAAAGCACGAAGAGAAAAAACAAGGAATAACCATACAGCAACTCACCTTATGCATAAGGCATTAAAAAATATTTTGGGTGATCACGTTAATCAAGCAGGTTCGCTCGTGCACCCTGATTATTTACGATTTGATTTAACTCATTTTGAAAAAATTACAAAAGATGAGATTGCAGAAATTGAGAAAATGGTAACCTCTCAGATCCTGGAAAATAAAAAGTTAGAGGTGTCGATTAAAAGTTATGATGAGGCTAAAATTCAGGGAGCAGAGGCGCTTTTTGGAGAGAAATATGGAGAAGAAGTTAGAGTCGTAAAAGTTGGAGAGTATTCAATGGAGCTTTGTGGAGGAACTCATGTAAATCGAACAGGTGATATCGGAATGTTTAAGATTACAGAAGAGTCTTCGTTGGCTTCAGGAGTGAGGAGAATTGTTGCACTAACTGGAACTAATGCGTTAGAAGAAATTCAGAGAAACCATTCCGTATTAGATATACTTCAGAAAAAATTGAATGTATCTTATCCCGAAATTATCAGCAGAGTAAATACATTGATTGATGATAAGAAGGAGTTAGAAAAAAAAGTAAGAAAACGATCTTTTACAAATTTTGAACATGATATTTTTAGTGATGCTGAAAAAATTGGAGATATTGAATTCATTCTTAAAAAAGTGAATGTCGATAATATGGATGAGTTGAAGTCTTTGGGTGACCAAATTTTTAACAAATTATCAAATGGAATTGCTGTTCTTTTTTCTGAGGGGGAGGAAAAACCCATGGCTTTGATAGTTGTTGCGAAAAAGTTAAACGAATCTGGTATAGTGGCAGGGGATTTAGCAAGGGAAATTGGTTTGTTTATGGGCGGAGGAGGAGGAGGTAAACCTCATATGGCAACTGCAGGTGGAAAGGATAATTCTTTGCTTAATTTGGCAATTCGGAAAACTAAAGATTTAATTGTTAAGATTGTAAAGGCAATATAGATGCAGTATGAAAAAGATAAACAAGATTATTTTATATATATTGAAAAAAATGAAAAAGTAATGCACTCCCTTACTAAGTTTTGCCTTGATAACAATATTCAAAATGGTAAAATATCTGGAATTGGAGCAGTGAAAATGACTGAAATAGGTGCATATGATATTGTAAAAAAAGAATATTTGAAAAAAGAGTATTCTGATGTGTTTGAGTTGGTAAGCTTTGAGGGTAATGTAACTTTGAAAGAGAGTCAGCCATTCGTACATGCTCATGTTGTCCTTTCGGATCATGATATGATTACATTAGGAGGGCATTTATTTGAAACGACCGTAGCAGCAGTAGGAGAATTTTTTCTTAGAGAATTTGAAGGAAATGCTTATCGTAAGCTAAATAGGGATGTAGGATTACCCTGCATCTGCCTTGAAAATGATTTTAAAGCAAAATGAAAAAAATATTAGATACACCCAATTCTCCAAAAGCTGTTGGCACCTACAATCAAGCAGTTGAGAGTAATAACTTTATTTTTACAAGCGGTCAAGTTGGAATTGATCCTACCAGCAATAAACTTGTTGAAGGTGGAATTAACAATGAAATTGATCAGGTCCTCAAAAATATAGAATCTATTCTCAGTGACGTTAAACTAGACAAAAATCATATAATTAAATTGACGGTTTTCTTAATCGACTTAAACCAATTTGAAATTGTCAATGAATCTTTTAAAAGCTTCTTTGGAAACATTGATTTCCCCGCAAGGTCAACAGTTGAAGTATCTAAATTGCCATTGGGAGCAAATGTTGAGATAGAGTGTATTGCGTCCAGGTAGATTAAATTTTTTTTGCAAGCTATTTTTAAGTTTTGTAGTTATAAATATAGTTCTAGCTAATGAAGAAAGATCTATGGAAAATAAAGATCCAAAAAAAGCCTTTTACTATTCATTAATACCTGGCATGGGACAGATTTACAATGGTAAACTGATAAAGTCAGCAATATTTGTTGGATTAGAAATATCGGCATATGTTGCTTGGAAAGATAATTCGGGGAAGTATAATAATTATGATAACAACAATTACCCACTTAAAAAACATCGGTATCTTGAAAAAAGAAACAAATATGCTTGGTGGATTGGGATTCTTTACTTCTACGCGATGATTGACGCTGTTGTAGATTCACATTTGAATTCGTTTGATTCACTAATGGAGAGTTCCCTGAAACAAAAAAAACAGGAAGAGGAAAGCAAATGAAAAATAGAGAACAATGGGGTTCAAGACTTGGTTTCATTCTTGCTGCATCAGGATCAGCTGTAGGTTTGGGAAATATATGGAAGTATCCACATATGGCTGGAGAAAATGGAGGGGCTGCATTTACTTTAGTATATCTAATATGTATTTTATTAGTTGGTCTACCAATTGTAATTGCTGAGTTTGTCATCGGTAGAAAAACCCAATTAAGCCCGGTGGGTGCATTTAAAACTTTGGCACCCAATACGAATTGGAAATATGTTGGTGTTCTTGGTGTTTGTGCTGCGTTTGTAATTCTTTCGTTTTATGGTGTTGTAGGAGGATGGACTCTTAGATATGCATTGCTATCTCTAGTGGGAGGTTTTACCAAGATTTCAGGCAACCCTGAACTAGCAGGAGAACAGTTTAGTCTTTTTATTTCCAACCCGATTAATCCTGTCTTTTGGCAGATTATTTTTATGGCATTAACTATTTTTGTTATTGTTCGAGGTGTAAAAGGTGGCATTGAAAAATGGGCTAAAATAATGATGCCTGCGATTTTGTTGATCCTGGTTATTTTAATGATCCGAGGTCTTACTTTACCGAATGGATTGAAAGCGCTTGAATTCTTATTTCAACCAAAATTTTCAGATTTAAACGCATCTAGCGTGGTTTTAGCTTTAGGGCATGCATTTTTTACATTAAGCCTCGGTATGGGCACAATGATAACCTACGGTAGCTATCTAAAGAAGGACCAAGATTTAATGTCTTCAGCTTTATGGATAATCCTTCTAGACACTATCATTGCGATTATGGCTGGGATTGCTATCTTTGCTACTGTTTTTGCACTTGGTGCTGATCCTGATTCAGGGCCAGGTTTAATTTTTGTAGCGCTTCCTACAATGTTTCCCCAAATAGCTGGTGGTACGCTATGGGGATCATTATTCTTCTTTTTACTTTTTATGGCTGCCCTTACTTCAGCAATCTCGATCTTGGAAGTTATTACTGCTTTTTTTATTGATGAACTAAGTTGGAGTCGTGAAAAAGCTACTGTTGTTTTTGGTTCTATCGTGACCATTGTCGGAATTTTCTGTTCCATGTCGATGGGAGGCTTTGATGATTTCAATACTTTATTTAATATTTCTTTCTTTGATTTCCTTGACTATTTATCATCAAAATACATGTTGCCTATTGGAGGTATGTTAACGGCATTATTTATATTATTAAAATGGGGTGTAGGTGATTTTATTAAAGAATTAAAGGTTGGTATGGGAGATAAAAACATAGATCCTTTGTTGTTTAAGGTCCTGTTTATCATATCAGCATTGGTAGTTGGTTTTATTATTACTAATGAAATTATTGAGATAATTACAGGTTCCCCAATTATTGGATAAAAAATGATTATTGCCCGAATTTTTCCAAAGAAGTCTCAGAATTTTAAGAATGCTCAACCTTTCTTTCAAAAAATCAGCGATTCTATGGATTCAGGAGGCTGGATTCGTCTATTCTCTTTTTGGACTCTTATTGTTGCAGGTATTGTTCTTAATATGGATTTTGAAAATAGATATATCTACTGGAATTGGGTAGGCTGGAAGTCTGGCTTTATAAAGTTAATAGTCGCCTCTGCTATCTATTTTTATTTTTTGAATCCCAATAATCTGTGGGCTATCGGTTCGAAAAAATTACATAATAAAGAAATAATTATACATGCAGTAATTGCCTATGTTTTACTTATTTTTGGTTATGTTGGAGTAAATTCAATGGTCCCGGACATTGTTGGTATGTTTCCATATTTTATGGCTTTTTTGTCCTGCTTATTGGTGTTCCAATTTCCACTTATTTTAGATAAAGATAAAGGTACGTGGAATTATTTTGATTGGAGTGATAAGATTCAATATTTTTCACTATCTCTTATCTTAATGGTCGTATCTGTCTTTTTAGGTATTTTTTTAGATGATCCTATTGTGAGTACGGCTGGTGCTGTTTCTGTTGCGTTTCCCTTGGTAGGTCTAATTTGGCCAAATCATGTCAGGCATTTACAAAGAGCTAGGTTTTTCCCGTTATTCACTTTTTCTATGTTTTTATGTGTTCGAGCGCCTTGGTTCTTAATCCCCTTAGGTATTCTATTTTTCCTTTTAAGAACCATCAATTATTTTCGTTTTGGAATTGTTTATCCTTCTTTCGGTGTAGATTTTTTAGAAGATTAAGAATGTATGATGTAATAATTGTTGGAGCGGGACCAGCTGGAGCTACCGCAGCACTTTATGCTGAAAGGAATAACTTGAGCTGTATTGTTCTCGATAAAGCAATATTCCCGAGAGACAAAATTTGTGGAGATGCTCTATCTGGTAAAAGTGTTAGAATAATGGAGGATCTAGATTTGACTAGTGAAGTAGAAAAATTAGACGGATCTGAGATTAATAGAATTACCTTTGGTGGACCTAATCATAGCCATTTTGATGTACACCTTAAAGGAAATAATAAAAACAACTTTATAACTAAAGGTTATGTAATACCGAGAAAAACTTTTGATTACTTTTTATTTAAAAAAGCAAAAAACGTTACTGAAATTTTAGAAGGATTTAAAGTTAAAGATTTAATCTATGAAAAAGATAAACCGGCTGGAATTAGAGGAGTCAATCGAGATGGTAATGAGGAAGTTATTGAAGCCCCTATCATTATGGGTTGTGATGGAGCGAATTCCATTATTGCTAGAAAATTAGATGCTTACAAAAGGGGGATGGATAATACTGCGGTTGCTATAAGATGCTATTATGAGGGCGTAGAAGGGCTTTCCAATCAAATAGAGCTACATTATATAAGTGAAGTAAAACCAGGCTATTTTTGGTTATTCCCGGCAGGAAGCAATAGGGCAAATATTGGAATTGGATTAAGCAAAAATGATGCTAAGAAGGAAGATCGTACTCTTTCTAAGATTATGGAAGAAGTAACACAAACTAAATATTTCAAGGAAAGGTTTTCTAATGCAAAGCCACTTGAAAGACCAAAAGGATGGAATCTGCCAATGGGTAGTATTCACAGAAAAAATCATGGAGATGGTTTTATGCTTCTTGGAGATGCTGCAGGATTAATTGATCCTTTTACTGGAGAAGGTATAGGTAATGCTATGGTTGCAGCTAAGTATGCAATTTCTGTCGCAAAAAAAGCAAAAAAGATGGGCGACTATTCTGAGAGTATGTTAAGAACATATGATGAATTATTATGGAATGAAATAGGCAAGGAACTTAGAACAAGTACAAAACTTCAGTCTCTATCTAGATCTAGCTTTTTATTGAATTTTGTCATTAAGAGGGCATCTCGAAATCAAGAGGTTCAGGAAATTATTTCAGGTATGNTNTCNAAAGAAATTCCAAAAGATGAGCTATCTAGTCCTCTTTTTTATTTTAAAATNTTATTCTCNTANNNGGCTNTCCATTGCAATCTAAAGAATTATTACATTCCTTAAAACTTTCTACTTTTACGGCTTTTGATTTTGAAACTACTGGTCTGGATCCAAATAGCGATAGAATTATAGAGATTGCTGCAATACGATTTGAGCATGGTGAGATCGTTGATCGTTTTGTAAGTTTAGTAAACCCAGGTATTGACATTCCCAATTTGATTACAGAAATCACTGGAATATCAAATTCTATGGTGTATAAGTCGCCCACGGAAGCTGAAATCATTGATGACTTTTTAAGCTTTCTTGGGGATTCTCCTCTTGTCGCTCATAACATACGCTTTGATGAACAATTTTTATCTAGGCTATGCCAAAGGCATGAAAAAGAAGAAATTAACTTCAAGAAATATGATACGCTTCAACTTGCAAGGAGTCTTTTATTTGAGCAACCGGTATTCAACTTAACTGCCTTATCAGACTTCTACGGATTATCATCAGATAATGCCCATAGAGCTGAAAATGATACGGAGAATACGGGACTTATTTTCCTAGAGTTAATTAAGGAATTGGCAGGTTATCCCTTAGATTTTGTATCCAAAGTAAATACACTAGTTCAAGGTACAGATATTCCTAATCTTCATCTATTTGTAGATATGGCAAATGCATTAGCAAAGAAAGGAGATTTAAAAAAAGGATTGATAGAGCATGGCTTAATTCCTAATTGTAAAACAAATATTTTTTCTCATAATGGACCTAATAGTGTAGGATCTTTATCTTCTGAAGATGTCTTTGGTAATTCTGGTGCTTTATCTAAAGTCCACCCAAATTTTGAAAATAGACCAAATCAAGAAAAATATGCTAAGTTAGTAAATGAGATACTATCTGAACCTGGTAAAATAGGTGTTTTAGAAGCTGGAACAGGTTTAGGAAAGTCTATGGCTTACCTTTTTGGAGCAATTAAAGAAAGTAGTAATGTTGAAGAAAATGGACCTGTAATAATTGCTTGTAATACCAAACATCTTCAAGATCAATTATTCCATAATGATTTACCTCAATTATCCGAGGCACTCAATGTTCCTGTAAAAGCGGTTTTGCTAAAAGGTAGAAAAAATTATTTATGTAAGACTAGGTTAAATTGGCTTATCTCAGATTCGAAAACTCTCGATGGTATTGATATTGAAGCATTGATCCCAATACTATTTTGGCTTCATTGGACAAAAACTGGTGACATATCTGAGTGCTCTGGTTTTTTAAATTCTCGAAGGAATTGGTTGAAATCCATTATATCTAGTGATACTGGGTTTTGTACTAGCGAGGTATGTAATCGAAATAACGGATGCTTTTACGGCAATCTCAAAAAAAGTATTTTTCAATCTCATGTCATAGTAGCTAATCATTCCTTATTGATGACCAGTGTATCTACTGAAGGACTATTGCCCCCCTATAATTCAGTAATTGTAGATGAGGCTCACAACCTTGTTAAAGCTGCGTATGACCAATTTAAAATTGAATGGAGTGAGCAAAATGTATCCTATCAATTACAATCAATCGATCCTTCGAATCCTAGATCCAGTCGATGGAATAATATATTGAATCACTTGGGTGAAATAAAACCAGATGTAAGAGATACGAGAGAACAATTAAAAGAAGCTGTAAAGGATTCATTGCAATATTTAAATGTATTTATGGTCGAATTATCGCAGGAAAATCAATATAGATATAATTCAACAAAATCGTACCAAGATAAGCCTATTTTAGACAATATAGAAAAGATCTATTCTTCACAAAAATCAAGTCTTGACCAACTGAAAAAAAGTTTTGAAAGTATATTTACTGTGTTAGATAGATTAAAGAAAATGGTGTTAGAAGCCGATCCAAAAAGAACGGATTACCCAGTGTTGCATAGTATTTTAGAAAGAGGGCTAGAAACTTCATCTGGTTTATTAAATACGATAGTCCATTTGACTGAAAATCAAAATTCGGAATGGGTTTATTGGATGGAAGGGGACTTTAAAAATAAAGGCACTTCAAAAGAAAGACTCCAAATATCTCTTCATGCATCTCTAGTAGATGTATCAAATACTCTTCACACTTCATTTTTTAATAAGCTAGAAAATTGTATTCTTACATCAGCAACATTAAAAGTAGAAAATTCATTTAACTACTTTTTGGGAAGGGTAGGTTTAGGAGATTTTGGAAACGTGCTCACAAAAGATTTTCTTAGTCCGTTTCTTTATAATGAACAGGTTAGTTATTTTTAATATGGTGGATCCAGAGAGATCT
>NHBL01000020.1 GCA_002167465.1 bacterium TMED6 | reverse complement strand
AGGGTGTTGCAGGACATGCAGGTCTATTTTCAACAGCTAAGGACTTAGCTCTATTTTCACAAATGATGTTAAATAATGGTATATATAGATGGGAAAGAATTTTTAAAAGTGAGACTGTAAAACTTTTTACAAGTAAGTCTTCTTTTATTAAGCAAAGTTCTAGGTGCTTTGGATGGGACAGCCCTTCTGGGAAAGCATCTGGAGGAGTTTATTTAAGTGATAATAGTTATGGGCATACGGGTTTCACAGGAGCTAGTTTGTGGATAGATCCTGAGAATGGAATTTTTGTTATTTTATTAACAAATGCTATTCATCCAAAAAGAGCAAGTAAAAATCCCGCCTATTTTGATTGGAGACAAAAGTTACATTCATCTGTTTATGAATCATTAGGTTATAAAGATAAAAATCCAAAACTTAAATGGAGAAAAAAATGGTGAAATATATAAAATATCTTCCGCTTCTAATTTTTTTTAGTTTTTCTAATGCCGAACGTGTTGTTGGATATTATCCTTATTGGATCCAAAGCACATTATTACCTCAGGATATTGATCTAGAAACATTTACTCATATTAATCATGCTTTCGCTTGGCCTAATACGAATGGGGATATCATTGCCCCGAGTAATTCATTTTTTAATAATTCTACAGCAAGTTACATACATGATCAAGACAGGAAATTTATTCTTTCTTTAGGTGGAGGAGGGCAAGGGCAAGGGTTTGCATCCGCTACTTCAACATATGAGATGAGATCTATCTTCATTGATAATATTTTTGAAAAAATTATTTCATATGGTTATGATGGGATTGATATTGATTGGGAACATCCTCAATCCGCAGAGCAAAGGAATAATCTTACCCAATTTGTTCAAGAGTTAGATTCCGTACTTAACGATTTTGATCCAGAATTGCTAATTACTATGGCAGTTCCTATCTCAAGCTGGTCTGGGCAGTGGTATGATTTTGATAATTTAAAATTGCATGTAGATTTTTTCAACGCGATGACTTATGATATTCATGGGGCTTGGAGTTCACATGCGGGCCATAACTCTCCATTATATCAATCTCCTCAAGGAGACCCAGATGGTTCTGTGCAGACAGGTATAAATTATTTAACAAGCAGTGGAATCCCTCTTCATAAGATAAATATGGGTATTCCTTTTTGGGGTAAACAATATAATACTTCAACAATTAATGGTAGTTTTTCTGGAACGGTAGTTGATATATATTACAAAGACATAGTACCTCTTATTGATAATGGGTGGACATATGAGTGGGATAATACTGCTAAATGTCCTTATTTAGTTAAAAACGATCAAACAAAAATTATTACGTATGATGACCCTCTTTCGATTCAATATAAATGTAATTATGCGAAGAATCGGAATCTTGGAGGTGTCATGGTTTGGGCATTAGGCTATGATAGCATGGAACAAGATCATTCTCTTTCTCAGTCCATTAGTACAAATTGGCTGTCTACCTCCATAAAAGATGACAATATATTTCCTCATGAACCAACTTTATCTACATACCCTAATCCATTTAATGCTGGAACAAAAATAAAATTTAAATTATATCAGGGCGGTAATATTTGGATAAAGGTGTATAATATTAATGGGCAAATGATTCAGCTGATACAAAATGATTATTTTAATGCAGGCTCTCACTTAATAAATTTTTATCCAGAACTTATTCAAAATAATCTTCCTACGGGTATTTACTTTTTAGAGTTAGAGACTTCTAGCTTGAGATTGACAAAAAAAATTCTTTATTTAAAATAGGTTAATTATATAGATAATATTTCAAAGATTTTTTAGAAAATCTTTTTAAAGCTTTTCCCTCCTTATGTAAAAGATCCAATAGAGCATTTTGTTTGTTTAGATTGTTAGATTGGGATAAAGTATTAAGATAATTCGTTAGAGAATTATTTCCGTATAGTTTATTTAGCGTATTTGAATTAAAATTAAATTTATCATTATAGTTTTCATTTATAATGGAGATTTTACGAAGTGCGGTTTCCAGAGCTTTGTATTTATGTTTTTCTGTTATATTGAAAATACTTCCATAGCATGTATCGTTTTCAAATTTTGGATTTAATGCTTTTCCAGGTATTGTTTTTGGAGAAAATTTTGTGAAGTTTATAATAACACCCTCAAGCTTAAGAGTCTTCAATTGATTAATTAAATCCTTTTTAATCCAAGGCGCACCAATTTGTAGAAATGGTTTATAAGTACCGCGGCCTTCACTTAGGTTTGTTGCTTCAAAAAGGCACATTCCAGGATATATAATCGCGGTTTCTAGGTTTGGAATATTGGGGGAGGGAGGTATCCATGGAAGATCTGTATCATCAAAAAACATTGACCTTCTCCAACCATCCATTTTTACGATAGTAACTTTTTTTGGAGGGGGGGATAACCAATTTTCATTTATAGCCATATTTGTTAATTCACCAACAGTTAATCCATATCTGATTGGTATAGGGTAATAACCCACAAAAGATTTAAATGAAGTATCCAAGATAGCTCCTTCAATTATTTGCCCACTAATTGGGTTTGGTCTATCTAAAATCATTATTTCAATATCTTGTTCAGCGGCAGCTTCGATAACTATTCCTAATGTTGATATGTATGTATAAAACCTTGAACCGATATCTTGAATATCATATATAATTAAATCTAATCCTTTTAGCATGTTTTTAGTAGGTTTCCTATTTTTACCATATAAGGAAACAATCTCAGCTTTTTTAAAATTTTTATTTTTATAATTTACTTTTGCTCCAGCACTTGCCTCTCCAAAAAAACCATGTTCAGGAGCAAAAATTTTTTTTAAGGCAATATCAGGATTCATTTGAAAAACTTTATAATTATTTTCCAAGTTTTTAGTAATACCTGTATGATTAGTCACTAATCCAACTTTTTTATCTTTTAAAATATTAGGATAATCTTCAATCAGTACATCCAGCCCGTTTCTTACAGATTTTGAAGTATTGGAAGGCAATGGTTTTAAAATTTCTATATTTTTAGGATAGGTCTGGCAATTAATTACTAATATAATTGATAATAGGATTTTCTTTTTCACAACTTGTTTTAGATTGTTTATTTACTATAAGTTAAAATTATTCTTATTTATGTTCTGTTAGAAGGCCAAAAAAAGGAGTCCCGTTATTCATTGGATTGACATTGCAATAATTTCTGTATTTTTGAGTGGTTTTGTTATTTTTGGTTTGTATCAAGGAAGTAAAAACACATCACCAAAAGACTACTTTTTAGGTAATAAATCTTTACCTTGGGTGGTGGCAATGTTTTCCATTGTTGCTACTGAAACTTCGGTTCTTACTTTTATCAGTGTGCCAGGACTTGCTTACAGAGGAGACTGGACATTCCTTCAGTTGAGTTTTGGATATATAATTGGAAGATGTTTTGTTAGTTTTTTTTTGTTACCAAAATATTTTTCTTCAGGAGTTACATCTATTTATCAAATTATTGGTAATCGGTTTGGGGCTAATATTCAAAAAGTCTNTTCTTTAATTTTTCTTATAACTCGAGTTCTGGCAGATGGNATTAGATTNTTAGCTACTGCAGTTATTGTCCAAGTAATAACGGGTTGGACACTAACAGNTTCTGTGATTTTGATTGGNGCNATTACATTAGTTTATGTTGTCAGTGGTGGGTTNAAAACAATAGTTTGGATTGATAGTATTCAATTTTTNCTTTATTTACTNGGTGGCTGCATAACAATAATTTTTATTATAAATAATGCGGAAGATAGTTTNTCTAATATTTGGTCTGGTTTGGTGACTTCAAATAAGACACAAATTTTTAATTTTTCAGGAAGTCTGTATAGAGATCCCTATATATTTATAAATGCCCTGATAGGAGGAATATTCCTTTCCTTCTCTTCACATGGTGTAGACTATATGATGGTCCAGAGGGTCTTAAGTGTTAAAAATTTAAAATCTGGGCAAAAGGCTATGATAGGAAGTGGAATTTTTGTACTGATACAGTTTGGAATCTTTCTATTTGCTGGAGCAATGATTTATTATTTTTTTAATGGGGTACAAATAAATAAGGATCGAGAGTTCAGTACTTTTATTGTAGAATATTTGCCTGTAGGATTGAAAGGTTTTTTATTAGCAGGCATCTTGTCAGCGGCAATGTCAACATTAAGTTCTTCGATAAACGCACTTGCTTCGTCCACCTTGATTGACCTTTTAAGAGTTGAGTCCTCTTTGTTGATGTCTAGGTTAATTAGTGTTTTTTGGGCATTTGTTTTGATTGTAATCGCACTTGTTTTTGATGAAAGTGATTCAGCAATAGTTATTATTGGATTACAAATAGCTTCATTTACGTACGGGGGGTTATTAGGCCTATTTCTTTTAAGTAAGATGGAGAAAGAATTTAAATCCGCAAGTTTAATGATTGGACTTATCTCAAGCTTTTTAATTGTTTTTTACTTAAAGCATTTGGGAATTGCATGGACGTGGTTTATTATGATTTCTGTAATAGTAAATTTTATTTTGACTAACCTGGCTGAAAAGTTTTTGAAAATTTTAAGGTGATATTCTTTTAATAAATAAAAATGATTTNGNNCTATTGTAAGAAAAATTAGGAGAATTTTTGTCTAGAGAATTTGTTTTTACCATTCCACCTTGATGTATAAACTCTTTTTCTCCAGTGCTTATCCCTACGTGAGTAACTTTTTTTTCTTTGCCAAAAAATAATAGGTCACCAGGTAAAACATTTTTCCAAGTTTGATCAGGAATAATTTTTTTTCCTAATAATGCNTGCTGTCTAGCATCCCNAGGTAGTTGAATCCCCAAAGTCTTAAAAACAGTTTGGGTAAATCCAGAACAATCATTTGCCTTAGATGAATTTCCTCCCCATAGGTAAGGAACGCCAGTCATCCTATAGGCTTCAAACAATATTTCTTCTTTTTTTATATTTTGGACTTTTTTGTTGGTTAAAGATTTAAGGTTTTTTTCCTTAACAAATCCAGAGCGTCCATCTGGTAAAGTAACTGTAATCCAATCATNAGATTNTCTTTTTCCAATCATCATGTTGTTTAATATGATATCNGATACTGGCTGACTAGNCTCATATGGAAGAGAAAATACTGAAGCATATAATTTACTTACTCTATAATTTATTTTATTTTCCCAGTTCTCTATCCCATTAGTATCAGTTATTAAAATACTAGTTTTATTAATCCAACCTACATAATCATAATCNGTTTGTATGAGATACCAATCGTNCTGTTTTTTCAAAAGATTAATTGNACTACCCATGATTGCCTGATCAACCATTTGGCTAGAATGTCGTGGTTCTTCTCTTAATGGAGTAACACTTACATTGATAATTCCAAAAACACTATCATTCAGAGCAGAATCAGGNAGTAGCAGGATATTATTTATGANGTTGGCTTTACCAAATAATGAATCTGCAATCTCATTAGCACGAGTGAAAGCGATTTCGTCTGTTGTTTCTCCTGAAAGTACCCATTTTGAATTGTTCTTTNTTATACTTACAGAAAAAACATCAAGTGTTCTATCAGGAGTATATCTGATTTTGATATTTTCAAGTTCTTCATTAAATATCGTTTCGATACTTTGATCTCCACTACAATTTATAATAATTGTGAGAGNCACAGTTTTGAGCATACTTGAGTATNTAAGAGTTTTAAACATCGATCTTCTTAATAACATGGTATTTTTTTTCAAGCTCTTGAACATGGGGCATTTGATTTTTAAGGCTGCCTTGGGAAATAGTTGAATTTCCAAATAGAATTTGGCAAAGGAATACAGCTGCGATTATTCCAGCTAAATCAGCAAGGAGCCCAGATATTAGAGCATGTCTTGACTTTTTTATTCCTACTGAGCCAAAATAAACAGCTAGAACATAAAAGGTNGTTTCTGTGGACCCATACATTGTAGCCCCAATTTTTGATATTAATGAATCTTGGCCATGTTGATCTATTAAGTCAGTTAATAANCCAAGAGAACCACTCCCTGAAAGTGGTCTCATCAAAGCAAGAGGAAGATTCTCTGGNGGGAAACCCACAAAATTTAAAAATGGTGTAAGCCATATGAGTAATATGTTTAAAGCTCCTGATGCTCTAAACATTCCAATCGCAACTAATATTGCTACAAGATATGGTATAATCCTTACTGCAATGGTGAAACCATNTTTTGCTCCATCTACAAATGATTCATATACCTTAACTTTTTTAAAGAAAAGGCCATAGAATGGTATTGAAACTAATAGGAAAGGGATTATATATCTTGAAACCTGATTNGTAAAAATAACAAAAGAATCAATCATGACTCTTTCCTTTTTGTGGATATGAAAATCTTTTCATTTTTTCAAAAAACTTTACAGAAATAATAGCTACCATTGTTGAAAAACCTGTTGCTAAAATTGTAGTAATAAATATTTGATTTGCAGTTGCGCCCATCAATGCTACTACAGTTGCAGGTAAAATAATTTGCACACTTGATGTGTTTATTGCTAAAAATGTGCACATTGCATTTGTGGCTGTTTCTTTATTCTCATTTAGTTCTTGCAGTTCTTCCATTGCTTTAAGNCCAAGAGGAGTAGCAGCGTTACCAAGCCCAAGNATATTTGCCGCCATGTTAAGTATTATAGATCCTATNGCTGGNTGATCNGGTGGAACTTCAGGAAAAAGCTTCAGTGTAATCGGACGCAAGCCTTTNGCAATTATCTTAATNAGACCAGATTGCTCNGCAATTTTCATTATTCCAAGCCAAAGAGCCATAATNCCAATAAGGCTTATTGCAATATCTACTGCTGTTTTGGACATNTCTATTGCAGCCTGNGTTACAGCATCAATATTTCCAGTTATTGTTCCTACAACAACTGAAATGAATATCATCCCAAACCAAATATAATTTAGCATTTAATCNTTTTGTTGTACCGCATCTTCAAGTATTTCAATATATGGTTTGTTTGTTGTAACATTTAGTTCTACAAGAACGGACATAGGGATTGTACATTGATATTTACCATGACCACAAGGAAAATCAGATATAATAGGAATATCTAGTCTATCACATATATCCAAAACAATTTCGTCAGTATTTTTATTGAAAGGCACATACTGATCTTTGAAATTATAAAGCTCTCCTATGATTAGTCCTTTTATATTTTTAAACATTTCTGATTCATACATATGGATTAGGTTTCTTTCAAAGGAGTAGAAATACTCATCTACATCTTCCAAAAAAAGAATTATGTTTTCTGTGGAAAGGGCACTGGGGGTTCCCAATCGGTTAATTAGTAACGTCATATTTCCTCCCCATATCCTTCCGCGTCCTATTCCAGATTTTAATACCTTAACCGGTGATGTGGGCGAAGAAAAAATTTTTCGTTCATTTTTCAGTTGTAGGACTTGTAACATATGATGGTAGTTATAATCAATAAAATTTTCCTTAAAGCTTGATAACATTGGACCATGAAAAGTAATTAGTTCTGTCTTTTGAGAAATTGATAATAAAAAAGCAGTTATATCGCTATATCCTAAAAATATTTTTGGGTTATCTTTTATAAGTTCATAGTCTAATAAAGGTAAAACTTTGTTTGCTCCATATCCTCCGCGTGCACAAATAATTGCATCTATTTTTGGGTTTTTAAACATTTCGTGAATATCTTCTGCTCTGTCCTGAGGAGTACCAGCAAATGGACCACATCTCAAGAAATTACTTGATCCTAGTATAATATTATAACCGAGGTCAGTAAAATATTTTGAAGCCTTTTTTAGCACTTTTTCATCTAGCCAGTAGGAGGGACTAACTATCCCTATTGTTGAATTTGGTTTTAACTCTTTTGGCTTAATCATATAGTGTTGATAAAATTATATTATCTTGTAATGCTCGAAAGGGATCAGAATTTCCTACATACCCACTAGTCAAAATAGAAAACGCTATAGGACCATGCTTGTTCGAAAAAATATATCCAGAAATATTTGTAACTCCTGAAAGTCCTCCTGTTTTTACTCTTATCATATCACCTGCAATATTTAGTCTGTTTTCCATAGTTCCTTTTTTCGCCCCTCCATTAGGTAGACATGAAATAAAATCATTTTTATAGGGACTCTTAAATATCCATTTTAGGAATTTGGTTATTTCAGATGCACTTACAAGATTATATCTAGAAAGCCCAGATCCATCTGCAATCCTTATNTGAGTTGTATCTATACCNGCCGAATCATTTAAAAAAGATTTCATTCTGCTCAATCCATTTTNCCAATTTCCTTGGTTATTATTTATGNACCCTATTNTTTTTATAAAAAGTTCTGCTGTGAGATTATCACTNTNATTCATCANNTTTTTTGAAGAGTGTANCAATGNTTTCGAATTATGACTGGCTATTTGNTTTACTTTTTTCGTTNTCAATAAAGTAGAAATTTGTTTTACCGTANTGCCATATTTTTTTAGTAGTTTTTTAAAAATAGTTCCTGTGTAGAGTGAGGGATTCTCGATATTCCTTCTCAATGTATCTGGTATTGCGTTAAAAAGTAGGTTCCCAGAAATAGTAAAATTATTTTTTCTGTTTTTCCAATCACGATTTATAGATATTTTTTTAATATTATTAGTTTTGCGAACTGTTTTAGAGTTATTTAAATAAGAAATGTAATTTGTTTCTGGGTATGTTTTTACATTTGCGGGTTTTCCAAGGCTACCGGGTGTAATAATAAAATCGATACAGTTATCATTTAAAGATAGTGCATTTACTGGCGCAGCATACCACCAAGAACCTTCATCCCACATCCACCCATTTCCGTAATGAACGGAATCCATTTGACTTGCATCTAAAAATAAGGTATCAACTGTGGTGATAAATTTAGAAGTACGATACGCTAGGCTATCAAGTTCTTTTACAGATAAGTCAGGATCTCCTGCTCCTTTTAGGATTAGGTTATTTTTATATTGAAAGACTTGTGTTTTATAAACATGGTTTTTCCCCAAATAGTGTAAGGCTGTCGCTAAAGTAAAAAGTTTGTTATTGCTAGCCGGAGTAAATAGTTTTTCACTATTCAATTCATACAAAGTTTCGCCACTGTTAAGAGCAACCATTTTGATTCCAATTGACACATCTAACCCAGAATCAATTATTATCTTATTGATTGGTTTTTTTAATGATTTTAATCCATGATTATTTTGTAATAGTGTAGTTGGTGCGCAGCTTTGGCAAAAGAATACTATGAATGTTATGTGGAAAAATAATTTCAAATTAGCAATCAGATATTTTTTTAAAAAAGCTATTTATTAGTTTATTGCTTAGTGGTATTGTTTTTTCAAACTTTTTTTGATTAACGCCAATTCTTTCAGCAAAATCTTTTGAGGATTCAATATGTGATTGAAAACTCCATATAGGAAGATAATTATGCGACATTGCTTCAATCTCTACCATTGTACTCGATCCAAAAATAGAAAAATTCTTGGGGCAGCTGACCACTCCTTCATTATGCGAATAAATTAAATAATCTTCCCAAGAATCTTTTAATAAACTACTACTGTTAATTTTGACTTTTCGAATTCCTATTTTCTTCTTTGATCCCCATAAAAAATCTATTTCACCGCCAAAAATTTTCCCTATAAACTGATGCCCGAAACATATACCTAATATAGGAAGTTTATTTTTTATAGCTTTTTGTAGAACTAGTTCAATATCTTTTATCCAATCAACATCGTCATTTACGGATGCTGCGCTTCCTAATAAGATTATTCCAAGAATATTATTCATAGACTCAACCATAGACTTTGTACTATGGATTGCTGGTAAATGGTAGCTTGTTTTTACAGGACTTTTTAATACTAGATTATTGTATGATTCTATCTCTGGTGTTTTTAAAGATGGGTCAATTACCATGATCGTTTTTGAATTCATATATTTACTTTAAATGTTTAAAACAGATTTTACAGCATGATATATAAATTATTTAGAATATTGTCATTAATTTTAGATTAATGAAGTCAATTAATAATAACTTTAGTAATAGATTAATATCTAAATATTTGCTTGAAATTAGTGCTTAAAAAAATAATATATATACTTTTACCACTTGTCATAGGATGTGCAAAAATAGATTCCTACACATGGGTTCAAACTTTGCCTCATCCATGGGAATTAACAGAAAAAGAGCTGGGATCTTATTTGTTGAAATTTCAAAGTAGATTTCCTGATTATAAAAATAGATTAATTGCCATTAATCTATGGCGTTTAGGAACACCTTATGGAATCTTTTGTCTTGGAGAAGAAAAGGGTATTGATACAGATCCAATCATTAGAATTGACACCTCTGATTGTACCGTTCATGTACTTACGACTATGGCTTATGCAGAAAGTAAATCGGTTGAAGAAGCTCGAAAAAAAATGATTCAGATACATTACAAACCGGATGAGAATGGTTTAGTAGAACCAAATTATAAATCAAGATGGCATTATACGTCCGATAGATTATTAAATAATTTTAAGACTCCGGATATAACTTCTAAAATAGGACCGGCAGACTTGGCTGAAACTGTTCAAATCGAGATAAATAGAAAAATAGATGGAACACAATTTTTAGATTTAGATTGGACATCAAAACAATCAATAAAATACATACCAAGTGTTAAAATAACTCAAGCGATTTTAGATAAGCTTCCTATCATATGCGGTGTTGCTTTCGTGAAAAAAAGTTATTTTAAAAATGGTATTGTTATTGCGCATGAGGGTTATGTTATCAACAAAGAAAATTTAATTCATGCATCCTCAGATGAGAAAATGACTGTAAATGTTGATTTTTTGACATATTTATTTAAAAATCAAGAGCCTCGTTTTGATGGGGTTATGTTCTATGATATTATAGAAGGATAAGGTGTCTCTAATTTGAATTTGTCTAGCGTTGAAAAGAATCTTGTTGAAAATGATCAGTTTAAAAAACAATCTACAAAGATTCCATATTTTGTTTTGGATAGTTTTCCTGATTTAGGCTTAGTAACCTCCCTAAGATTTCTAGAGTGGGTTCTGCAAAACCCTAAAGGAGTTATTAGTTTACCAACAGGAAAAACGCCTGAATATTTTATCAAATGGACAAATTACTTTATAAAAAATTGGGATCTTGATAATGTAAAAAATATCAGGAAAAAATATGGATTATTATCCAAGAAAAAACCTGATTTTTCTAAGTTGCGATTTATTCAAATTGATGAGTTTTATCCTCTAAACCCTAAACAGCATAATAGCTTTTATAATTACGTCAATAAATATTACATCGATGGATTTGGAATAAATAAACACAGATCATATCTTATGAATACTGACAAAATTACTTTGGCTAATGGTATGGATTGGACTGAGATCTTCCCAAGGGGTATTGTTGATCTTAGCTTAAGACATAGAGAGGCAGAATCTGAAAAAGAAAAGTATCAACAAGAATCGATATATCTTATTGACCAATGGTGTAATCTCTATGAAAAAAAGATAAGAGAATTAGGAGGGATTGGATTTTTTTTAGGTGGAATAGGACCTGATGGTCATATTGCATTTAATGTGAGGGGATCAGATCACAATTCAACAACACGATTAACGCAAACGAATTTTGAAACCCAAGCTACTGCTGCTGTTGACCTTGGAGGTATTGAAATAAGTAGAAATAGGTTGGTAATTACGATTGGACTTGGGACCATAACATATAATAAAGAAGCAACGGCTATTATCATTGCTGCTGGTGAATCAAAAGCTCCGATTATTCAAATATCACTTGAGTCTGATCAAAATATTATGTACCCTGCTTCTTCATTACAAAAACTAAATAATTCTAGATTCTATATTACTGAGGGAGCCTCGAAAAAATTAAAAGATACAGAAAATAGATATTGGAAAGAATCTACCTGGGATATTCGTAAAAAACAAAAAGCACTGCTTAAACTTTCAAAAGAAAAAAATATATTTGGAAAAAAATTGACTATAAATGATTTTAAAAAAGAAAAAAGTTTTGCTGGTTTTAGTAACCTTAATAAAAATACTATATCCAAAATTATTAATAGTATAGATGAAAAAGTTCAGCGTGGAATTCAGAGCGAAAAGAATCAGACATATTATCATACTGGTCCGCATCATGATGATATTATGTTAGGTATGATGCCTCATATTATACATTTAGTCAGAGAAGCATCTAATAGGCATATTTTTACAAATATGACATCTGGCTTTACATCTGTAACAAATAGTTTTTTAATTAAAATTCTTAAAAAGACAATATCTTTCCTTAAGGAAGGCAGAGTCAAAATGGTGACTTATCCAGACTTTTATTCTAAAGGCTATAAGTTCAAATGGGATAAAGATGTTTATCACTATTTAGATAGAATTGCAGATAATGATGTTAATGGTCAGCAAAGAGGTCTATGCCATAGAGTTGTTAGGTCATACGTTGAGATTTTTAAAGTTCAAAATACAAAACAGCTATTGGCTAAGTTAAAATCAACTATTGATACATTGGAAAAGTGTTACGAAGGCGAAAAAAACTCAGTTTCTATTCAAAAATTGAAAGGTATGATTCGTGAATTTGAAGAAGAGTTGGTCTGGGCAAATTATGGAGTTCGTGTTCGAGACGTTCATCATTTGCGACTAGGGTTTTATAAAGGTGATATGTTTACAGAGCAGCCAGAGAAGAAGAGAGATGTAAATCCAATATTAAAACAATTAAAGGAGTTTAAGCCAACAGTAATATCTCTTGCTTTAGATCCTGAAGGCAGCGGACCTGATACTCATTATAAAGTACTCCAATCTATTGCAGAAGCAGTTAGAATATGGAGAAAAACTACGGACCTGTCAAAGCTACGAATTTGGGGATACAGAAATGTATGGTATCGTTTTGATATGGATGAAGCAGATCTCATTATACCTGTAACACTTAATTCTATGGCGATAATGCATTCAACTTTTATGAACTGTTATTTAAGTCAAAAAGAAGCGTCTTTTCCAAGCTATGAATATGATGGCCCTTTTTCAAAATTATCACAAAAAATATGGGTAGAGCAACATAGAGATTTGCAATTGGTTCTTGGTAGAGATTATTGGTATCGTAATCCAAATCCTCATTTGCGCGCAGTACATGGAGCGGTTTATTTAAAAGAAATGAATGTCGAAAGTTTTTTAACCCTTT
>NHBL01000019.1 GCA_002167465.1 bacterium TMED6 | reverse complement strand
GAAATTTTAACTTCGTATGTGGTACCCATTGTAGAACCAGTAATACTAATTAGATTTTTTGAAGGAATAACAAAAAANACAANTANCCAAATAAATAAAACAAACAGAATAAGAAATAAAGAAAACTTTTTGTTTCTCATTNGTTAATTAACCACCAAAATCATCGTAATCAATCATATCTTCTTCAACACCTAAATCTTCAAGCATTTTAGTTACAGCAGTATTCATCATTGGAGGACCGCACATGTAGTACTCTATTTCAGTAGGATCTTCGTGTTCTTTTAAATAATTATCATGTACTACTTGATGAATGAATCCTGTAAATCCTTTCCAGTTNTCTTCTGGCATAGGATCAGATAAAGCTACATGATATTCAAAGTTGGGAAATTTATCTTGAATTTTTTTGAAGTGATCATCATAAAACATTTCTCTTTTTGATCTTGCACCATACCAGTAAGAAACTTTTCTGCCAGTCTTAAGAGTATGAAAAAGATGAAAAATATGAGATCTTAATGGAGCCATNCCTGCACCACCACCAACATAAACCATCTCTCGTTCTGTATCTTTAATAAAAAAATCGCCATAAGGTCCAGAGATAGTTACTTTGTCTCCAGGCTTTAAATCAAAAATATATGATGATGCAATACCAGGNGGNACCTCATTCCATAGTGGTGGNGGCGGCGTTGCAATCCTTACATTAAGCATCACAATATTACCTTCTGCAGGGTGATTTGCCATTGAGTAAGCTCTAAATATTTCTTCCTCATTTTTCATTTTAAAATCCCAAATTTTATACTTATCCCAATCTTCATGATACTCTTTATGGATATCANAATTATTAAAATCTACTTCATATTTTGGGATATCTATTTGTATATATCCTCCTGACTGAAAATCTAGATTTTCTCCTTCTGGCAATTCAACAATAAGCTCCTTTATAAAAGTAGCTACATTATCATTTGATTTAACCGTACACTCCCACTTTTTGATGCTTAAAACTTCATCTTTCACTTTAATATCTAAGTCGTTTCTAACTTTAACTTGACATGCTAACCTCCAATTATCTTGAGCATCTTTTCTAGAAATATGTGTCTTTTCAGTCGCCAAGATATCACCACCACCATCAACAACCTGACATTTACAAACAGCGCAGGTTCCACCACCACCGCATGCAGAAGGAAGGTATATATTTTTACTAGATAAAGCTGACAATAGACTAGTGCCAGGTTTAACTGAAATTGAATCGGATCCATCATTTATAGATATTTTTACTTCACCTTGAGGTTGTAGCTTTGAAGATGCAATAAGTAGCAAACTAACTAAAAATAATATTATAGAGCAGACAACTATGATACTAGCTATTGTTGTAGTAATAATCATTATAAATTAATCCCTGAAAATGATAAAAACGCAATAGCTAATAAACCAGTTAATATCATAGTAATACCCAAACCTTTTAAGCCATTAGGGATTTTAGAATATCTTAATTTATATCTAATTGTTGACATAGTTAAAATAGCTAAATAAAATCCAAAACCTGAACTACTTGCAAAAACAACTGCTTCAGGAAAAGTGTAGTCTCTTTGTTGCATAAATATAGATGAACCTAAAATAGCGCAATTTACAGCAATAAGAGGAAGAAAAATTCCAAGCTGATTGTACAAAGAAGGACTAAATCTATCTATAACCATTTCTACTAATTGAACCGCTGCTGCAATAGTTGCAATAAATGCAATGAAAGTTAAAAAACGTAAATCAACATTTGCAAATGCAGCAATTCCTGTCCATGTTAATGCTCCTGGGTCTAGTAAATAATTTTTGATAAACCAGTTTAGAGGTACAGTTATTGTATTAACAAATATTACAGCTTTACCAATACCTGATGCAGTTTCAACTTTATTTGATAAACCTAAAAATGAACACATACCTAAAAAATATGCTAAAAGTATATTTTCAATAAATATTGCTTTTGCTGCTAAACTTAAATAATGTTCTAAAAATTCTGGCATTTTACTCCTCAACAAATCCTGTTACTGTTCTTTGAACCCAAATGATTAAGCCTAAAACAATAAAAGCACCGGGAGCTAACAACATCAAACCATTATCTATGTATCCATTTGCATATAATGACTCAGGAAAAATAGTAATACCATAGATTGTTCCGCTACCTAAAAATTCTCTAAAAATAGCTACTAAAACTAAAATTATACCATAACCTAANGAATTAGCAAATCCATCAATAAATGANTCTTTAACNTTATTATTCATNGCAAAACCATCTGCTCTACCAAGAACTATACAGTTAGTNATNATNANTGCNACAAAAACAGAAAGTTCTTTACTTACNTCATACATAAANCCTTTTAACATTAAGTCAGCNAAAACCACAAGAGAAGCAATAATTGTTAATTGAACAATTATTCTAACNTTATGTGGTATTTGCTTTCTAAAAATTGAAACTAATGTATTTGACATAGTAAGAACAAATGTTAAGGCAAGAGTCATAACAATAGCTAATTCAACTTTAACAGTAACAGCTAGAGCCGAACAAATACCAAGTACCTGCCTAGTAATTGGATTGTTATCCATTANTGGATCTGTAAATATTTTATTTCTNAGCATCTATCTTTGNCCAATTAAAAAATTTTTATATCTATTTAAATCACGCTTTAAAAATTTAGTAACACCATTTGCNGTTACNGTAGCACCNGTTATTCCATCAACTTCATGTGGTTTATCATAAGTATTTTTNTTCTTATTNAGAACAATTGAAACTAAATCATTATTTGAGTTAAATATTTTTTTTCCTCTATCAATCTTAAATTGATTCTGAAACCAAGGCTTATCAACTTCTGCACCAAGTCCTGGTGTTTCACCATGCTCATAAAACACAATACCCATTGTAGTGTTTTTATCTTCAGCTATNGCAAAATAACCTTTTAATGTTGACCATAATCCTTTTCCTGANATAGGAATNATATANCCATCAGGATTGCTNGTTTTATATAATGGGTAATATTGATTAACATATTCTTCNTCAGATGTNTTTAAAATATAATTAGTTNNACCTGTNCCTTTATCTTCAACCCATGATATATCAGATAGNANNACATCATTTACNATATCNCCNAATTTATTAATCACTATTTCTTCAATNTGTAAATTATATTTTTCATCTAATTGACTTGGAGTTAAANCATTAACATNAATATCAATTGATTTTAAAATACTTTTTTTCTTATCTAAAATTACATTATANTCCATTCTAGGTTTTANACTCATAGCAATAAATGCTAATAATAAGCTNGATACAAAAGCAACNATCATNACAAATTGAACNGATTTGATTCTATCTAGCATANCTTNTCTTTCTNTNTTNAANATGNGATTCTACNACATANTAATCAATNAGNGGNGCAAANGCATTAGCAAACAATATACCTAACATCATACCNTCTGGATANGCTGGATTTATNGCTCTAATAATAACACACATAAAACCNATTAATAAACCNTAATATANTTTACCTTTTTGTGAATGNGCAGAGGTAACNGGNTCAGTAGCCATAAAAATCATTGCAAANGCAAATGAACCCATNACAAAATGATAATGNGGTGGNANATACATCATNGGATTNGTNCTNCCAATNAATNCNCCNAANANNTANAANANAAANGANGTANNNANCATACCTAANGTTGTNCNNAANATTATTTTTNNTGAACCNACACCAGTAATNNCAATNAANCCNGCACCNAATAATACNGCTAANGTNGANGTNTCACCNATAGANCCNGGTATNAANCCTAAAAANAAAGATGTCCANGATAAATCAACATCTNCATGTGTTTGACCAAGAGNATTAGTAANATCAACAAATTGATTATGNAATGATCCNTTTAAAAAACTAAACAANCCATAATCNGGNACACTANAACTAGAAACAGATTCTTTTGCTGANGCAAGAAGNGATGTTGCTGCACTAAGNCCATCTGTTTCAGGCATTTTATAGACCCANACNGTATCTCCNGANAANGCTGTNGGNTANGCAAAAAATGCAAATACTCTTGCAACTAAAGCAGGATTNAAAATATTNTATCCAGTACCACCAAATATTTCTTTACCTATAACAACTCCAAAAATTGTTGAAATAGCTACCATCCATAAAGGTAATGATGGTGGCATAACTAATGGAATGAGAAAACCAGTAACTAAAAAACCTTCATTAACTTCGTGTTTTCTAATAATAGCAAATATNACTTCCGTTAAACCNCCAACTGTAAAAGCGACAATATATATNGGAATAACTGACTGCAATCCAATTAATATTTTATCTAAAACTGTAGCTTCAGTAGTAGTTTCAACAAAATGATAATATTGATGCCCTACATTAAAAATCCCAAACAATAAACATGGCAACAATGCTAGAACAACAAGTATCATTGTTCTTTTTAAATCAATATTATCCCTTACAAAAGGAGGTTTTTTTGTTTTTTCATTTGGAGTATATAGGAAAGTATCTCCAGCTTCATATAAAGGATANAATGATTCAAGTTTACCACCTTTTGTNAAAAGTGGTTCAATTTTATCTAGAATATTTCTTAAAAATTTCATNTNTTTAACCCTCTTCATACATTAGGTCTAATCCTTCTTGAATAATTTGACTNACTTCAATTTTAGATTGACAAATGAGACTACATAAAGCAAAATCTTCTTGGTCACATTCGTAAATACCTAGCTTTTCCATATCTTCTATATCAGCAGCTAATATACTTCTAATTAAAAAATTTGGNAATATATCCATNGGTAAAACTTTTTCCCAAAGCCCAATTGGNACAATAGCTCTGTTACTACCATTTTTCATATTATGAGTTATAGAATTATTTGTTTTTAACAAACTTGATATNAATGTATTTGTTAATGTGAATTTATTAAAACCTGGGAGNANCCATCCTANAAAATGTCTTTCCTCATTATTTTCTANTATAGTTAAACATTCATGATAATCATCAACCGCATNTTCTAATNAAATATATCTACCTGACAAAACACTCCCTGAAATTAAAATACNGGAATCATCAATATTTAACTCCATTTCTTCATTAATATGTGAGATAGGTGTGCCATTAAAAATATCTAAATAGTTAGGCTTTTTACATCCAGGCCCTCCCATTGTTATAACTTTAGATGTATTAATTTTTCCATCTACAAATAAACTNCCTATTTTACATANATCTTGAACTGACAAATACCATCTTACATCTTCTTTTGAAATNATAGGATCAATATAATGCATATGAANNCCAACATTACCTGATGGNTGCGGNCCAGAAAAAAAGTGGATTTTAACCTTATCTATANTTTCTAGCATTGATGGNTCTTGGTCTTTATCAAGAGCAATATTAATATCACCTTCTGTCAATGCTGAAATAGCATCAAGACCTTCAAGAAACCCCTTAGAATTATGATTCAGTATATGTAACTGATCAGCTGCTATAGGGTCTGTAGGCTTCATTGAAATAAATATAGATTTTGGCATTGATGAAAAATCTGCAACTTTAGAAAAAGGTCTTTGTCTTATTAGTGGCCACATACCTGCTTCATTGATGATCTTTTTAATTGAATCATTATTCAAACTTTTGATTGAGGATAAACTAAANAACNTNTCTAATTGAAGTAATTCAATTTGATTATATTCTTTNTCGTTCTTAATATTTACACTTAAAACTTTTCTTTTTGGACCATAATCTATACTTGTGATNTCACCAGAACAAGGTGAAGTGTGATTAATTTCAGGATTNTTTTTATCAAAAAATAATGGACTACCCACTTTAACTAAGTCTTTTNTTTTAACTACAAGTTTAGGTTTTATATATTTATAGCTNTGTGGTCTTATTTTTACAATATCAGGNGNNGAAATTTTTACTATCTCTTCNGCTGGAACACCNGATAATTTTAGATNATAACCTTTCTTTAATTTGTAAGATGACATTATTTTCTTTTNCTCTTTAATCTTTCAATACGTTGGGCATGTCTTATTTTTGCTTCCTTATACCTTCTTATTTCGTCATCTGATTCAGCAATAATATTATTTACCTTTTGAGGTTTACCACTTTCNTNTAATGAGACAAATGTCAGATAAGCNGANGCAGTATGTCTAGTTTTACCAGTTTTAACATTTTCTGCATCTATACGTACACCTACTTCCATAGATGAATTACGATTATAATTAACTGACGATTTTAGTATTAGCATATCACCCACNCTGGCAGGNGCTAAAAAATCTAATCTATCAACAGAAGCCGTAACTACTGCTGTTCTTGCGAATTTATACGCAGACATTGCAGCACACAAATCCATATACTGCATTACTTTNCCGCCAAAAACTGTATCTAAATTATTAGTGTCNTTTGGAAGTATAAGCTCATGCATAATGACACACGTATCTTTAACAAATTTTTTCAACTAAATTATTCCTGAATTAACAATGATAAAATTAAGAACTTCTATTAACTTAGGCCAATAAATATAAAATACTATATTTTGAAGTGAAAATAGGATAATTATCCAAANTAATANAGGACTTGATTCTTTAATTTCTAATTTATNATTTTCCATGAAGTACATTGCTTTTACAATTTTAAAATAATAATATAGTGAGATAACTGTATTTATTATAGCTACGACNCCTAAAAGNATAAATCCATCANCTGCAAATAAATTCCTTAAAATATAAACTTTTGCAACAAATCCAGANGTTGGAGGAAGNCCAGCTAATGANGCTAATGATAAAACCATAAAAAATGATAAAACTGGNGCCTTTATTCCAATTCCATTCCAATCATCNATTGAATCGGCATTATATTTATTTGACATNTATATTGCCATATAAAAAGCACTTAANTTCATAAAAAGATAAAAGAACATATAAAACATTATAGAAACCAAGGAATCTGCAGAAACGACTGAAAAAGCAATTAACATAAATCCNACATGCGAAATACTAGAATATGCNANTAATCTTTTTATGTTTGACTGATTTAAAGCTAATACATTTCCAACAGTCATTGTTAANGCNGATAAAACAGCTATTAGTTGAGGCCACTGTAAAATGTCTACATTATCTACAAATAAAGTATAGAAAAATCGAATGAGAATAGCAAAACCAGCAGCTTTTGGTGCAACTGATAAGAANGCTGTNACAGTTATTGGTGCTCCTTGATATACATCAGGTGTCCANTAATGNAATGGGACCATTGATATTTTATATCCAAAACCAACTAATACAAATAACAAAGATATGTATAAAGTAATAGAGGAATCAAAATTTAAAACTTTAGAGGCTACTATCCCTATATCCAGAGATCCTGAAATTCCATATAAAAAACTTAATCCAAATAACATTATGCCTGATGCAAAAGAGCCATAAATAACATATTTTAACGAGGCCTCATTAGATTCTTTATCATTTTTTGAAATACCAGCAATTATGTATGATGGAATACTTACCATTTCTACAGATAAATAAATCATTAAAAGGTTTTTTGCAGAAACCATAGCAAACATTCCTAATGTAATAATTAATAACATCCCATAGTACTCACCTTTTACATCAGATATTACAGAATTATCATCTTTAGAAACTAATATAATTGATAAAGTTGAAATTAAAATTAACCATTTAAAATAAATTGATAATGAATCATTTACCAACATCCCTTCAAACAACAGATTTAAGGATGGATTTGAAAAAAATAATAGTATGCCCGCAAAGGTTAATCCTATACAGCTTACTGGAAATGTTAAGGGTCTATATTTAGGGATTGACTCCATAATAAAAACACAAAGAATTGTTATGACAATCATTAACTCAGGAAGATAAGATGTTACACTGTTTATATTGCTTAAAAATTCCATATTTTCCTTTATATATATGGCTGAACAAGTAAAATTATTTTTGTCATAGAGTGCCTGATAATGTCAAGCAACGGTTGCGGGTATACACCAAATAAAAGTGTTAAAAATGCTAACGGAATAATAATACCCAAATCTCTCATGCTCATATCTTTTAAATCAGAATATTTCTCATTAAATGGTCCTAAAAATACTGTTTGATAAGCTCTTAAGAAATAAATTGCATTTAATAATATACCAAGAGTTCCTATCATAGTAAGAACTGTAAAACTACCAAAACCTCCAATAAAGCACATAGCCTCACTTATAAAACCTGATAATGCAGGTAATCCTAAACCAGCAAAGAAAGCTAGAACAATAAAGCCATTAAAAATTGGCATTTTAGATGCAAGTCCACCAAAACCTGGTTTACCAGCCAATTCAGGATCTTTATAATCTGAAGGGTAAATTATCCATCTATGGTGAGCCTGATCATAAAGTACACCAACCAATGTAAACAGCATAGCTGTTATTGTGCCATGATTAAACATCTGCATAACAGCACCATTCATTCCCGCTTGAGCACCAGCTGATTCTGTACCAACAATTCCTGACATACCTAGCAGAACATAACCCATATGGCTAACAGATGAATAAGCAATCATTTTCTTTAAATCAATTTGAGCTATAGCATTAATAGCTCCCCATATAATATTTATAACTCCAAGCAAAGCCATCATAAAAGAAAAATTAGCAGCCTCTTCAGGAAGCAATGGGTAACTAATTCTTAGAAAACCATATGTACCCATCTTTAAAAGTACTCCAGCTAAGATAACTGAAATTGCTGTTGGAGCTTCAACGTGCGCCAGAGGTAACCATGTATGGAACGGAAAAACTGGTACTTTTATTGCAAAACCAATAAATAGTGCAATCCAAATTAAAAATCTCATATCAATTCCCCATAAAGATGCATCTATTTGTGGAGCTTGAGTAATTAGGTAGATTAAATTAAAAGAGTTTTCTCCAGGTGTATAAAAGTAAAGAGCTAGCATTGCTAATAACATAAATACTGAACCAAAAAGAGTATATAAGAAAAATTTAATAGCTGCATAATGTCTTTGAGGGCCTCCCCACATTCCTATTAAGAAATACATCGGTAAAAGCATAACCTCCCAAAAAACATAAAATAAAAAGAAATCCAATGACATAAAAACACCCATCATACCTGCATCAAGTAATAAAAATAACGAGAAATATCCAAGGACATGCTTTTCAACGTTCCAGCTGATTATAACACATAAAAATGATAAAAGTGCAGCAAGAATTATCATAGGCATACTTAAGCCATCAACACCAATATAATATTCAATATTAAAGCTTGGAATCCAATCAAACTGAACTGTAAAGGGTGATTCTGTAACTGATAAGGTTGAATCAAAATTCATATACAAGATTATGGCAAAAAATAATTGCACACCAGTTGCTACAAGAGCTATATATTTATATATATTTTTATCTTGCTTAGGAATAATTCCTCTATTTATTAACAAGGATACTAGAAGCATCACAAGTGCTCCAACTACAGGAAGAAATATTAATAATGATAAAATAGATGAATCCATATTAGACTACCTTATATTTGTTGTACAATTAATGTTATTAAAATTATAGCTACAAGACCACCAAGTATATATGCCTGCACCACTCCACCTTGAAGCTTTTTCATTTTTATGCTCATGAAATTAGCAAAATTACCAAACCCGTCAACAATTTTTTGGTCAAGCCAATTGTAATCAACTTTTGTAGACTTTTCTGAAGCAAATAGAGTTATTTTTCCAATTGAGTCTATAAAAGTTTGATCATAATAATTCCAATCAATTTTAGAGCAAATAGAGGACCAAAACATAAATGGTTTGTATAATATATTGCTGTATATCTCATCAATATAAAATTTATTTTTAGAAAGATCATATAATTTAAAAATATTAAAGAACCTTGAAAAACTATCAGGATTTAATTTATTGACTTGATAAAATAAAAATGATAATAAAATCCCCAAGCCTGCAACAGTAAGAGATAAATACATAGCCGTATAATGAGCAGCATGCGCAGCATGGGATACATGTTCTGTAAATGTATAAGTTAAATGGCTATCATGTTCTTTGTGGTGATCATTAGTATCATGATTACTATATTTAGATTTCTCTTTATCATAATCATTAGCATCTTCATGATGGTGTATATCATGCCCATGATGATGCGAATCTACTTCAATTACATAATTATGACCATTTCCTACAGATTTCGTAAACCACCCCTTTGATCCGTCTGATAAAGGATTTAATGAACCAGTATAAAATAATCCTAGAGATAAAGCAGAAAGCAGTATAAGTGGAATAGTCATCACAGCTGGTGATTCATGAAGATTCTTATATATATCTTCATTTTTAGGTTTACCATGAAATGTTAAAAATATTAATCTAAACATATAAAATGCTGTTATTGTTGCTGCACCAAATCCAGCAATAGGAAGAAATATGGTAATGCCTCCGTGCTCAAAATAATGGGCAAGCGTTCCAGCTAAAATTGCATCTTTTGATACAAAACCTGAAAAAAATGGGACACCAGATATGGCCAATGTCGTAATAAGCATACCTAAATATGTAATGGGCATTTTATTTTTTAACCCACCCATATTTCTCATATCTTGTGGATCTGTATCATGATCATGTAATTCGTGTAAACTATGATGCATAGAATGAATAACAGAACCGCTAGCTAAAAATAAACAAGCTTTAAACATAGCATGTGTTACCAGATGAAAAAAAGCAGCCATATAAGAACCTACACCAATGGCTAAAACCATATACCCAAGCTGACTAACAGTAGAATATGCTAGTACTTTTTTTATATCATTTTGAGTAATAGCTATAATTGAAGCAAATAATGCTGTACATGCACCTGTAAATGCAATATATGTTAATGCGTCAAATGTTAATATTGGAAAAATTCTTAATGTTAAATATACTCCTGCAGCAACCATAGTAGCTGCGTGAATCATTGCACTTGCAGGAGTAGGTCCCGCCATAGCATCTGGAAGCCAAATATGTAATGGTAGTTGAGCTGACTTTCCAACTGCACCCATAAAAATAAGTATACCAGCAATAGTCAAATAAGTAGAGTCAATTTGAGATGTTTTAACTTTTTCAATTATATCAGATAGATTAAATGAATGTGAATCACCAACAAAATAAATCATCATAATTCCAATAAACATACCTATATCACCAACTCGGTTTGTAAGAAAAGCTTTTTTACTTGCTGATGCTGCTGATTTTTTTTCAAACCAAAAACCAATTATTAGATAAGAACTAAGTCCAACCAATTCCCAAAAAATGTATATCATCGTTATACTGTCTGCTAAAACAATTCCATTCATAGAAAAAGTAAATAAACCTAAATATGCATAATAACGTGAAAATCTTGAATCACCTCGCATATATTCACTTGAGTATAAATGAACTAAGAAAGATACAAGAGAAACAACTAATAGCATTATTGCAGCTATATTATCTATGTAAATACCTAAATCTAGATTAAAATTTCCTGTTGTTAACCAGTTGAAACTTTTATGAATTATAATATCATCTGGGCTATTAAAAAAAACTCTATAGAAAAAACTTAATGCTATAGATAAGCTGACACCTATCCCTACAATAGATACATACCAAGTATCATGTTTTAAAATATGACCAAAAAATAATTGATATATAAATAAAGCTATTGGTATAAATAAAAAAGATAATGCTAATAATAAATTAAAATCCATCATCCTTTTAACTCCGATGCATCTTCAACATTTACACTTCCTATATTTTTAAATAAATTAATTATTATAGCCAATGCAACAGCTGCTTCAGCGGCTGCCAGAACAATAACAAACATGGTAAATACATGACCATCTAAATTGTACAAACTTGATGTGAACCTATTAAATGCTATAAAATTTATATTTGCTGAGTTAAGCATAAGTTCTATACCCATTAGAATTGCTACAGCATTTTGTCTTGATATAACTGCGTAGATACCAAGTGAAAACAACAAGCTTGAAAGTAATAAATATATTTGAAGATTATCCATCTTTATTAATCTCACCTGATTCTTTGTTTTCGGATTTTTTACTCTCTATATCATTAATTACAGTCTCCTGATCACTATTAGACTCTGTGTCTAATTCATCAGTATCATCTTCCTTAATATCTATGGGAATATTTTTTTTTCGAGCTAGCAAAGCTGATCCTACAAGTGCCGATAATAACAAAATTGATATTAATTCAAATGGTAATAGATATTTACCTAAAATTAACTTTCCTATTAATTCTACAGTTGGAGGACCTTCTTTAGCATTATCAGCAATAATGGGCCAATTAGTTTGAATAACAATAATTGATAAAATTGTAAAAATAAAACTAGAAATTAATACACCAATTATTTTATTTGAGCTTATAGACTCAATTACTGGTTTATCTATCTTATTTGTTAACATAACTCCAAATATAATAAGAACTAAAATACCACCTACGTATATAACCACCTGAGTTGCTGCTAAAAAATCAGCATACAAAAAGACGTAAAGCCCAGCAATACCAAATAACGTCACAAGTAAAGATGTTGCAGAATGCACTAAATTAGGAGAAACTACTACCCAAATAGCTGATATTGCAATTATTGCAACTAAACTTAAAAAAATAATTTCACCCATTATTTCAAAATACCTTCTAATAATGATTTAATTTGATCGGTTATCATGTTTTCTGTTTCTAAAAATGCAATCATTTCAGGAATTACATCAGAGGAATTTTTAGAAGATTTTTTGGCTCCCATATATATTTTTTTAAGCATTGCTCTAGTTTTTATATCTTCAATATCATTTAAAATTTTAATATCAAATAAACCTTGAATTACTTTAGCTTCTACATTAGAGTTTGTAGCTTGAGCCACATCAACTGGCGCTGCTGCTACCGGCTCTGGTTTTAATGCATTTAATTGTTGCTCTAATTCTGCTGTAAAACCATCAACAGTTTTTAATTCAGTAATCATTTTATCTACTTTAG
>NHBL01000018.1 GCA_002167465.1 bacterium TMED6 | reverse complement strand
TAAATTGTGCATTAAAAGATTGCATTTCTGGTAGATTAGATAAATCAAATCTCCATATAGCGGTATTTCTATTTTCAAAACATTGATCATAAACATCATGCCACCAACAACCAGAAGTATACATACTAGATTGATTGTAGCTATGTAAAGAATGCGGAGTACAACAGCTACTGCTTGTATTTGAAGTATATCTTGCAGATTGAGTTCCATAAATAGTTATTGTTTCTGAAAAGATAAGAGTCATTAGCATTATTAATATAAAACTCAATCTACAAAATTTAATAGGTATATACATTTATTCTCCAAATTATAAATAATAGGTTGAGATAAAAAATTGAATATTATTTCAATTTTATGAAAAGAAAAATAAGAACTAAGAAAGACTCTCAACCTATTATTTTATAAATCTCTTTAATCATAAAGAATTATATTATATATTTTTATATATTTTTTTACTACAATTATTCACATATTTTGAATCAAATAATAGATATATTAAATAATACCGTTGAAATAAATCAAAAGTTAATTGATGATATCAATGATAATAAAAACTTAAAAGAATCTTTATACTCACTATCACAAATAGTTTTTGACAGTAATAAAATAGACCATCCCACAAGATTAAAATGTCATTTGGAATTAATAAAATTATCAAAATTAAAAAAATCTACTTTTTCTTTAGCTCACAATTTAAATCTTTCATCAAGAATATATTCATTACTGGGCAAACCTGAGCAATCAATTAAAAATGATTTTGAAGCATTAAAATTATGGAATAATATAAAATCTGAACCTTTATCTATAAATGGTAAAATTTCATCTTTTGCGAATTTAGGTAATACATACAACAATTTAGGACTATATAATAAATCAATAGATTATTTTGAAAAAGGTTTAAGAAACTTAAAATATTGTAANAATGATTTAATACCATATATACGAATTCATCTNGGTTTAGGTAATGTTTATAATAATATAAANAGNTATAAAAAGGCTGAAAAATATTTTATTAAAGCATTTAATGAGTCNAAAAAATCTAAAAATGATTTAATAACAATTCCATGTGAAATGGGTATTATAGCTAGCAAAATGAAGTATAAAGATTATAAGTCTGCAATTGATCAATCTAAAAAGATATTAATAAGAATAAATAAATTAAATGATGTTGTTTATAAAGCTTCTATACTCTTGACTATTGGAACATGTTACATGAATCTTAAAAAATATAATAAATCAGAAAANTATTATTTAAANCATTTAGAGNTATATNATGAAATGAAATCTATNGAACATAAAGCNTCAAGTTTTNAANANTTNGGTATTCTGTATTTTAAAATGAAAAAGTATANNNAATCATTATTATTTTTTCAAAAAAGCTATAANATTCATTTTANTAATAATTCNNTTCAAAGTCANTATGANATATTNAAATATTTATCACTTTTACATGATAAAAACAATGATAAANNAAAAGCTTTATCATTTTATAAATTGTANGTNAAACATATTGAAAAAAATAATAAGGAAAAGGATAAACTTTTTAAAATAGATAAAAGAAAAATTATAAAAGGATTAGAATCTGAATTGTCAGGTATTAANTCTGATAAAGATATACTCTCTGACCAAATCAAAAAAAATAGATCAAGAAATTCAANAATATCAACTTCTTTATTACATNTTACAAATAATCAATTTTTAGAAGAGTTANTAACAGATATAAAATCAAAAAAAATNAACGATGATAAAATTATAAATAAGATAAATATAAACATCAATAAAACCATTNATTGGGTAGACTATTTAAAAGCATATGANCAACTAAACAAAANTTTTATTCAAACNCTTAATAATTATAAATTAAGTATTACTGAAATAAAAATTTGTAGTTTTATAAAAATTGGTTTTGACAACNATCAAATATCNGGAATANTNAATATTAGCTTAAGAGCTGTTCAACAAAATCGTTATAGAATTAAGAAAAAATTAAAACTTAAAAACAAATTAGATCATTACCTTNTATCAATNACTAAAAATTAGGTTGACTTCTNACTGAGCCCATATTTTGTTCTACTTGAGTAACATTAATTGCATGTCTTAATAAATTATCTCTATTTATAACTCCATTTTGATAAAGTTCTATTAACGAATCATCCATTAGAACCATACCATCTTTACCACCACTTTTAATATAATTATCNAGTTGATGTATATTATTTTCACGTATGACAGCTCTAATAGCTTGGGTAGCTACCATAACTTCACATGCTAAAGCTCTGTTTCCATCTATNGTAGGGACTAACTGCTGAGCTACAACAGATAATAAAGACATGGACATATTCATTCTAATTACTTCTTTTTTATCTGGTGGAAAAGCATCAACCATTCTAGTTATTGCGCCAGCTGCTGTATTTGTATGCATAGTAGCTAGAACTAAATGNCCAGTTTCAGCAATACTTAAAGCAGCACCCATAGATTCAGGATCTCTCAATTCNCCAACAACTACCACATCTGGNTCTTGACGTAAAGCACTTTTTAATCCAGAAGCAAATGAATCTGTATCAACNCCTACCTCTCTTTGGTTAACTTGTGATTTACTATGNGGAAATAAATATTCTATTGGATCTTCAATAGTTAAAACATGACCTTCTAATTCTTGAGTAATTTGATTAACTAATGCAGCCATAGTTGTAGATTTTCCACTTCCAGTAGCTCCAGTAATTAATATTAAGCCTTTTCTTTTATTAGCTAANTTTACAACCGANTCAGGCAAACCAAGTGAATTAAGTTCAGGTGGATCTATTGGCAACCTTCTATAAGCAGCAGCTATATTACCTCTTTGACTAAAAACATTAACTCGGAACCTACTTAATCCAGGTATACCTATTGAATAATCAATCTCTTGTCCATTTTTATAACGCTTGAGTTGCTCATCATTCATGNTTGATTCAATCATTGATTTCACTNTTTCAGGAGTTAANTTTTCTGTACCCATTTCAATTAAAGCTCCACCTTTTCTAATNCGTGGTGGTGTNCCAACTGTTATGTGTAGATCACTGCCNTCTTCTTCAACAATCNTNTTTAATAAATCATCTAATAACATAATTTTCCTTAATTATTTATCTTTTTTTAAAAATCTGACCTGGTAATGGTTGTATGTATTAACTTTTTCTTCTTCTTTACTTTTTTCAAGTTTAANATTGTAACCACCAATATTTTCAATTTCTTTTATTCCNTCAATATGCATTTTTTTTTCTNTGTAATCTTTATTCTTTTTTNNTTTTTCTCTTGCAGANCGNGGATCTTTTGCAACAATAAAAATATTNGTATGTTGNTCATAAAAACCCTCACCAACAGATTTATCATAATAGCCTGTATGTACTAAATATAATTTCATATTATCTATCTTTAAAAACTATTTCAGATTCTAATAAACCCCAATCTGTGTAAGTTTTTACTNTCATATNACCATCTTTTGACCAATAAAATAAATCTTTCTCTCCTTTTCTTCCACTAGAAAANGAAATTGGTCTATCAAAATCATNTGGTAGTGATAACTCCAAAGCTGAACCTGTAATTCTAGATACTGCTCTTGATTGACAACCAGTANAAAAGATTGTTAATAATANAAANATTATAATTAANTGAAAATTTTTCATTTTTACNCCTTATTTACTATGAATTTTTATCAAGTATNTTATTCCATGATAAAATAAGTTCATCTATTGTTTCATTTGTTTCTAAATCGCCTATAATTTTTATACTTTCAATCATATCATTTTGTACTATACTATTAACAACATTTAAATCATCATCATCAATTACTTTTCCAAAAACTGTATGATTATTATCAAGCCAAGATGTTTCAACATGAGTTATGAAAAATTGACTACCATTAGTACCAGGACCTGCATTTGCCATTGACAGTATACCTGGTGTGTCATGTGTTAAATCAGGATGAAATTCATCTGAAAAATTATAACCAGGCCCCCCAGTACCAGTCCCAATTGGGCAACCACCTTGTATCATAAAATCGTTTATAACTCTGTGAAATGATAAATTATTATAATATCCTCTATTAGATAAATTTACAAAATTAGAAACCGTAATAGGTGCCATTTCGTAGAATAAATTAAGTTTAATTGTTCCTTTATTTGTTAAAATATGTGCTTCCATTTATATTCCTTTTTTTGAATTTTGAAATTTAGTTTTTTGATCTTTGTAATATTGATTTTCCGAATCTAATTCTATTGCTTGGTTTATAATAATTATTGCTTCTTCTATATTGTCCATTTTCCATAAAATTTCAGCTTTTGTGTCTAGAAACATAGGTTTTCTTTTTTTTATCTCTATATCCATAGATTCTATTACATTAATCGATTCATTAGATTTTTTTAATGCATCTTCTAAATTCGTATTTAACTCACTCATTCTCCATGCATAGGAATTTAAAAATGAAGCTAATGAAGAACCTACAAGAATATCAGATTCAATAACTTCTTTAATCAAGTCTTTGAAAGTATTAACTTCTAATAAAGTATCTTTTTTTGAAGCGTAATACCTTACCAAATCCATGTATGCAACCGTATAATGATTAGACTTTTTAGAATTAGATATAAAATTTATAATATCTTTTGTATTGTCATTTTTAAGTTCTTGTTTTGCAAAAAAATATTTAGCTCTTTCAAAAACTTTAATATCAAAGCTTGATTTGTTATCAAGAATAAAATTATATAATTCTTTTGAAAGAATATCATCTTGCCTTTCTTGACTTTTTATAGATAGTTTATCTATTACATCAGGATCATTATTACCTTCTTCATACTGCTTAGATAGACTCATAAACGTATCTTGATTGTATAGTATATTATTTAAAATAGATAAAAATTCATCTGAATCTCTGTATCCAACTATCCTATCTAATTCTTCACCTTTACCATTTAAAAAAACTAATAAAGGAATTGCATATCCATTAAATTGTTCAAAAAGTTTTTGACCAATAGAATCATTCCATGCATCAAGTTTTATTGGTAGTAGATATTTATTTGTAAAATCTATAATTTCTCTATTATTTAATGTTTCGACTTCCAGTCGTTTACACGCGCCTCAGTTATCGGAATAAAAATCTAAGAAGATAATTTTATCAGTATTAAGATTTAATACCTGCTCATAAGAAAGTGAAGACCATGGATAAACAGACGGCTTGTCAGAACAACTAAATAGCATAATTAGTAATGTTGTAAGAATTATTTTTTTCATTTAATTATATTTCCATGATTAAGTAACATATTTGAATCAAATGCTTGTTTACATAATTTAATCTGATTTACCGCTTCTAAACCATAACATTCTATAAAGTCATTCCTTTTTCTTCTACCTGTTCCATGTTCAGCAGAATAAACCCCTTCGAGTTGAGAAGATTTTTTAACTATTTTTTGATATATTTCTTCAGCTTTTTTTTGATCTTTTTTGCCATGAATTAGATGAAAATGAAGATGACAGTCCCCTAAATGCCCAAAAAGAAGATATTCAATATCATGACTTTTAATCAAATTATGAGTATATTTTAAAAATTCTTTAAAATTTTTTGGTGGAACAATGGTATCTGTAATCATACTTACAGCATCTAAATCAATTGTTTTCTCTAATGCGTTTACTGGTATAGAATGTCTAGCTTCAAAAAACTTATCCCAATTATTGCCCTGATTAAGAATCAAAACTTTATCTAAATCAATATAGCATTGAGATTTATTTAATAGATTCATCCAGAACTCTACCACATCTTCTACTTTTTTATCAAAAATTGGTATTTGCATATATATACCCACATCTGAATCATTGTCAAACAGATAAGATTTGTTACTCATATAGTTTTGTGAATTATAACCAAAATATTCTAAAGCTTTTAATTCTACATTAGAAGTGTTTACAATATTTTGCATATAGTAATAAAAATCAATTGCAACATCCTCTGAAATTAAAGGAATAAATAAATCAATATGGTTTTTTGATAATTCATCCAATCTTAATTGACAATCAACTATCATACCAAAGATCCCTTCACTGCCAACTATTAAATCAATAAAATCAATTTGGTTACTATCTGCGGTGTAAGGTCCACTTGCATTTTTTATGTTAGGTCGATTATAAAAAGGTAAAGGTATTTCATTGTTATCTATTATAAATATACCATTTTTAGAAATATATTGTCCTCGTTTTGCTTTTATCAATCTGCCGTTTAATAAAACAATTGATAATGATTCTACCCAAAACCTTGTAGCACCTTTTTCTCCAGGAATAAATCCTGATGCGTTACAAGAAATAGTTCCACCAATTCTAGCATCTTTTCTACTTGTGGGGTCTACAGGGTAATAAAGTTTATTATTACTTTGATGCAATACTTCATCTCTTACGTTTTCAAGAATTTCACCAATTGGAACTTTAGCTATTTTTTTGTTTATATCTACTTCAATTTTTGGAGACACCATTAACTCAGTATTAATAACTAATCCCCCTTTGGGTGTTGCACTACCAGTTAGGTTAGTTTTACCTGCTGAAATTGTTATAGGTATCATTATCTTGGAAAATAAATACAAAAGAATTGAACACTCTTCTTTATTTTTTGGTCTAGCTAAACCTTCGGCATAGCCTTCTATATTAGACCAATCTCTTTCATATAATTCCAAAGAACTACGATCTGTTTTAATATCAATTGATGTGCTTTGTTTAATATACTTTATTGCACTTGAAAAATTTGTAGAAACATTATCTAAATTTTTTATCTGAGACTTATTTAATATCTGCTTAGTTTGAATTTTATGCATTTAAAATAATTTGAATTAAAATTAAAATATCTTGAATATTATTAGATTGATTGTAATTCATATCAGCATAAGTATTATAGTTTGAACTTAAAATATAATTTAAAGATAATAATACATCAGAAACTGTAATTGTTCCATCAAAATCAATGTCACCTAAATAACAGAAATCAATAATTGTACTTTGTGTATTTGCAGAAACAAAAGATTGCCAGTATTGCGCATTACTCATATTAACCATCCATGATAATGTATCTAGATTAAATTCATAACAGTTATGGTTAAATATCTCATAATTGGCTCTATTTCCTAAAAAACCATTATATTCAATTAATTCACTTAATACTACAGGTTCATTAATATTAAATGAATTTGGTAATCTTTTTTCAATAATATCAAATAAAAAAGAGTTAATTAATGCTCTGTCATTAACTCTACTATGTCCAGCGTTTGGTTCCATAGCTAAAGTCCATAATGCACCATCAGATCTATGCTTTAAAAATATGTTTGTTAAATTATCAATTCTATAATCAGAATCATATTCACCAACAAACATGTATCCTGGTACATTCATTGCATTAGCTGAATATGTAGTATCATGATAACCACCTTTCATAGTGATAAAGGCAATAACATCATCAGGATTCCATTCAGTATAATGATAAGACCATTGACCACCCCAAGAATATCCATCAAAAAAAATTGGACTATATTGTAATTCTATATGATTACTTTCATCTGAAAAATAACTTTTAGCCTCAATAAGAGAATTTCCAATTCCAGAGTCCATATGCATATTATCTAAGCGTACGCCCATAAGTGCAAAATCTATAGATTTAGCTAAATCTATCATTATTGAATCTTGAATAATTGATCTTGAATCTCCACCAAAACCATGCATATAAGCATAAATACCTTTTATTGTATCAATATCATCATCAATATAAATACTAAAATCGGCAGTAGTAAATGATTCATCTTGATTGGGGGTATCAGTAAAATGATAGGTTTGCGTTAATATTGTACTAATGATGATTAAAATAGTAAAATATAATTTATACATATACTTATTGTCTATCACATTGATAAATTGAAATAATTTTTATTCCATTTTCAACTAAGTACAATCTTGTTTCTTTATTATTTAATACTATTACTTCTGTAGAATCTTTATTTACAGATATGGGATAAGATGTAGTTTTTGGTTGAGGTGCTTGTATTTCAAAGGGTTCTGCAAAATATTGAGATAAATCTACATTTATATTAACAACATCTTTAGGTATCGTATTAAATATATTTGAAATATCAATATCAATATCAACATTATCAATTTTTACAAATATTAAATTTTCTAATTCATCATAATTAACAAAAACATTACCAACAATCATATCNTCACGNTCAAAATTACCNGACTTTAATNTCATTGTACCNAAAAATTCAGCCTTTTCTTCATCAATAACNATATAAAANTCTGAAACCGTCCAATTGTAATCAAAACCNCCAATTTTACCTCCNCCTTCAATCTGACCAATTGAGGATAAAAAATTATTTATAATATTTTGATGTATAAACAGTTCAAGATGATTAGAATANTCCTCTTCTGTATTNAATTCAGAAGTATTTAATGTACTTANTGAAAAGAATAATATTAATAGTTTTGATGTGATAAGATTTTTCATAAAAATAATTTAAATAGATAAAATTTATATGTTCAATATAAAATAAAGTTCATTTTAATAAAATCATATTAATTAAATACTTTATCTTTTATAGATAAATTTTTTGTTGAATTTGAATTTTTAATTATTGAATCTAAAAAATTTTCTATATACTGCATTCTAAGACATTCATCTTCTAGTTCTAAAAATTCTTGTTTTAACAAATTTGGTATAATTAGATCTTTAGTAAAATCAAATGATATAGTTTTTTTTATTTCCTCTTGTATNTTGTGATCTACATTTAAAGATAATAAAACCTTTAAATATTTATCATGAATAACATTAAAAATTTTAGAATCCATAAATTCAAATTTTTCATCAATATCTTCAATTTCGCCTAACCAAGTATCATCTTTTTTAACATAATTAATAACTCNAAATCTATNTAAACCTTTAACNAANATATCNTATTTNCCNTCTGANTAGGNATTTAATGTTTTGTGTACTTTAACTGTACAGCCAATATTAGAAAACTGACCCTTATCTCTATATATCATACCAAATATTTGATTGTTTTNTATGGAATTATAAATCATTTTTTTATATCTATCTTCAAAAATATGTAATGGTAATATTTCTTGAGGCAATATTGAAATTTTAAGCGGAAACAAAGGGATCATTAATCTTGACAGTCTTGAGACTCCTCCTGCCATACATCAATGCAATTAAAATGATATTCTTCACAAAGATTATTATCTTGAACAAATATATCGCATGTAGGTTGTAGGTCACATATAGATTCAGGTANTGATGATAATTCATTATNATTNATATATAGAACCTCTAAAAATGATAAATTNCCAATACTTTCAGGAATTGATACTAAATNTAAATCAGCTAAACTTAAATATATAAGTCTACCATCTTCCCANTCAGTAATACCTACTATTGAACCTATATCAAATACATTCAGACTATCAATTGAGGGGTTTTGATTTATAAAATCAAATATTACATGAATATCATCGCAAGAAAATCCGTCGTTAGAATTACCTATACATGGATCAATATNATCGCAGATTGTATCTTGATCAATATCTATACCCGTTCCTCCACATACCCCACAATCATCAACTATAGATATGCAGTCATTATCACAGTTAAAATTATCTTCGGGATATATACATAAATCAGAGTCATNNGTATTTGCCTCAGAAGAATANTTACAGGCNGATTCATCTAAACATCCATATATAGTATCGCTTTCAAATAGACTATCACATGCTGTAAATAAGATTGGTAATAAAAATAATATGTATATTTTTTTAATCATTTGTTATAATATAATTTACATTGAATTAATACTAAACTAATATTTTTTTATATTCAAAATATTCTTCATTTTCTTTTCTTACATCAATAGACAAAGGATGTTTAAATGATTTTATCAATTCGAATTTTTTTGAAAAAGTATTTTCTATATCTAATTTTGAAACGGAAAAAGGTGGTCCACCCTCGTTAATATCTTTCTTTAAAGGTAAAAAAAGAGCAACAAGNAATCCAGNTTTTTTTAACAAAGAGTGTACTACTTTNGAATATTCTTTTCTTTTAGTGGGTTCAATAGCGCAAAAAAAAGTGTACTCAACAATAAAATCAAATTTTATATCAATCAATTTATTTAAATCAAAAAAATCACATCTTAATGTTTGAATGTTAATTTTCTGTTCTAAAGATTTATTTTTTATTCTATTTATTGCATTTTCAGAAAAGTCGACTGCTAATACTTCATGTCCNAGACTAGAAAAATACAACGGGTCATATCCATTACCGCANCCTGGAACAAGAATTTTTGATTTAGTTTTTAACTTGTCTGCCCAATCCTTAAAAACAGGAGTAACACCACCTAAATCCCAACCTATATTATTTTCATTATAACATTGATTCCAGAATTCTGATTTTGATACATCTTTATTCATACAATTAATTTTGATTAGTTATTATAATATTAAGAATTAATATGACATCTTGAATATTCACTGTATTATCATTATTTATATCTGCGTAAATATTACCTTCAATATTTCCTAAAATAATATTTACAGTCAATACTATATCAAGTATATCTACTATTTGATCATTATTAATATCTCCAATCAGATTATTGCCTGGGCAGTAATTTCCATCAGGAGCATTTTGTGGTAGCTTTAATATTGGATTATTAACTAAAGCATGCATTAATATATCTGTTTCTTCAAATAATATAGGGGTGCAAGGCTCCCATTCATTAGCTATACCATTGCAAGTTTGAACATCATCTAAAATTCCCATATCAGACACTATACACCAGTATAAATATTCTATTGCCATACACTGATAATCGCAGGTCCAATCATCATAATGATACCATGCCTCTTCTGGATATGTGTCAGGATGATTAATGAATTGTCCACCCCTTGCTATGTCCATAGCATTTGACATATATGATGAATTGGGCTCTAATTCAAACCAATCAGGGTAAATACTAACATGACCAATATCATTAATAACATGTATTACTTCCTCTACAGTAGCATCATCCCCCCAATGACCAGTGTTATTAGGATCAATTTCAAAATTAAATAATACAGCAGATGCCCCATCACCATTATAATTATCAAAAAAATCATCAGCCGCATCAGACCATTCATTTCTAAAAATAGGAATTAAAGCAGCTCTATGTCTTAGCTCTTGTTCTATTAATGGATCATCAACAATTCCATCTTCATTATTATCTAGTAGTTCAGCTGCGACTGCGGCTGCATGTAAAACTTTATCATTGGATATGTTAGACTCTGCATATATATCAAAACAATCTAAAACATTGACATATTTAGTAAAATAACTAAATCCAGGTTGATTATTCATATTTGGCTCAATATCAAAACAAACTTCATTCTGAGAAAAAATAAAACATAATATGATTATTGAAATATATTTTTTCATTTTATTTTATTATTGATTTGTAGCATTTACGGTAAATGTATTACTATAGGTTATTAAATCATTTACAGTATCTATGATACCGTCAGAATTAATATCTTGAATAAAGTAAAGCTTCTTTTCACCTGGACTATAATTACCAATATCAACCATCCAATTAATATTTCCAGTATTTGGTGCTTCTCCGGATATAATAATTTCATTTAAATTGGTATTAGAATCAACCATAGAAATTCTAATACTTAAATCAGAATCACCTCCTAACCAAGATATAGACTCATTATTTCCAACAGTCCAAATGCTATTTTCTGTTGGGTTAGTAAATGTAAAATCATATATACAAACACTGTCAACATGTACCGTAACATCTGAATTATAATTCCATGCATCACTATGACAACATCCATAAATATCGTTTTCTGTTTGATCTATCTCGCAGCCCATAAATAAAAAAATATATCCAAATATATATATAAAGTTTTTATTCATTATTTTTTTCTCCTAATTATGGTAATGATATTTTTGGTTTTGCTATGCTAATACTTAATGGAAATATTGACAAACGGCACAGCTCCACCTTTCATTAGAACAAATGAACCTCCCACACCTATTCCTGCTGATAATCCAATATCAAAGTTATTAAATCTTATTAGGTTAATATCTAGCCCAGAAGCAAGAATTTGCATATCTAAACCAAGACCTTCAGCTTCTTTACCCATTCCTAATACGACTGAAAAGCTACTACTTGCTGAACTAAAATATGAGACTGCTTTATATTTACTTTCAAACCAGTATTGCTTTACATTTACACCTATCCCAAAAAATATCAAACTAGTACCCCAATGCCAATCCACATCTCTTTGAATTAAGTCATCAGTTCTGATATTCAAACTTTTCGTATATAAAAAGCCTGCTAGATTGTATGGATTTAAACCGTGAAATCTTTCTGTCTTTCTATCAATTTGTTCATTATTAGCATAATCAGAAAAATCTAACAATGATGATGGAATCTCATTTTGCGATAACCCAGTTGTAATAAAAAGTATAAAAATNGNNATATATTTTATTCATGAATNAAATATAAGGACTAATTATTAGAATCAACAATTAATCTTTAAAATATCCTCCCATCTTGTTGTGTAGCAAGGAGATAAGTTTTCTTGTTTTAATTTTTTTCTTTTAGAAATACCTTGNGCTAAAAATTTTACCGTATTTCTTCCCATTTTTTTATTTATTGAATCAATACTTTTGAAAAGCTCTCTAGATTTTAAATCATCTTTGATATCATTAAATAAATTTAACTGAACTTGATTATCTGGAACTATATCCCCTACAATCACACCTACTTTTTTATAGTTAATATTTTTTTTATATATACTTTTTAAAAGCTTTTTCGAAAATTCTATAATTTTAATTGTATCATTTGTAGCAACATTAAACATAGCAGCTCTAAACCCATTATTAAAACCTTCATGATTTTTAAATCTATTTACATTTAAAAAAACACCTANATACTGAGCACAACTTTTTTCTTTTCTAAGCTTTTCTGCNCATCTTGAAGCATAGTTGGATACAGCCTGCTCAATATAATTAATATTTTGAGTATCTTGTGGAAAAGTTCTGGATGTGCAAATACTTTTTTTACGTTTCGGGTGTTGATCAATTGAAAAACACTCTATACCTTTTAATTCTCGTAATATTTTNAATCCAGTTATAGCCATTTTCTTTTNAACCCACTTTTCATTCAGGTTNATAAATTGAGACGCTGTTTGAATACCGTATTCATTAAGCATTCTAGAATGTGCNCTTCCAATACCCCATACTTTTGATATAGGAAATTTTTGTAAAATATTTTTATTATCATCATTCATGATAAAAATATTATTTTGAGTCTCTTTTTTAGCTATATGATTTGCAACTTTTGCTAAAGTTTTTGTCTTAGCAAGCCCAAAAGAAACTGGAATACCTGTAGAGTTCGAAACTTTTTCTTTAATTTTATATGCTAATTTTGAATAATTAGAAACAGATGAAAAATCCATAAACGCCTCATCTATTGAATAAATTTCAGTTGAAGGTGAATTGTCTCTTAGTATTGACATAACTCTACTAGACATATCACCATATAAAGCAAAATTGGTTGAAAAAACAGATACATCATACTTTGAAATTATGTCTCTTATTTTAAATACTGGCTCGCCCATTTTTATGCCTAGAGCTTTAGATTCATTACTTCTTGCTATAACACATCCATCATTATTTGATAATACGATAACAGGTTTATTTTTTAATCTAGGATTAAATACTCTTTCACAGGATGCATAAAAATTATTACAGTCAGCTAAGACTATCATCGATTATTATGAATTGTATGTGTTACAATTCCCCAAATTTCAAAATCTATTGAATCTGTTATATTTATATCTGGATAATTTGATAATTCAGTTTCGGCTCGTAAGCAAATTTTTCCATTTATATCTATATATCTTTTAACAGTAAATTCACCATTTACCACTGCAATTACTATATCATTGTTTTTAGCTTTTAATGACTTATCTACAACCAGTAAATCNTCATTACCTATACCAGCCTTTTCCATTGAATGACCTTTTGCTACAATAAAAAAAGTAGCTGCAGGATTTTTAACTAAATATTTATGAAGGTTAAGATCTACATCTAAATAATCATCTGCAGGAGATGGAAAGCCTGCTGAAATACCNCTTTCGTATATATGTATTTTTTTTAAACTTTGNTCATTATCATTTAGAGAATAAAATAATAATTTTTCTTTTTCTATTTTAATAGCCATTTCCTTTAAAATTAATTTGAATTACAAAGAGTATACTCTTCATCTAACTTCTCATCACAAAACTCATCGCACGACTGATTTGGATACCATGTACTATTACAGGCAGTCTCAGNAGCATCCCTCCAACAAGTATAAGTATGTATAGGAGTATTATTAATAAATGTCAATTCATAAGTAACACAAATACCTATATCAACTGGATCATCTTCAAATAATTCGCAAGATGATAATAAAAAAATAAATGTGATTAATAAATACTTCATACTAGAATTACTTTAATGAATTATTAANATTATTATTTGATATATCATTACCTGAAGGATATTGATANACCTTTAATTCAAATTCGNTTAGAACTGANAANAGATGNTCAAAAATATCAGACTGTATCTCNTCATATTCAACCCAATTAATATTATTTGAAAATACATANATTTCAATNGGTAAACCTTTTTCTGTTGGAGATANTTGTCGTACTAANAAAGTCATATCATCATGTATATATTTATTATTTTTTAAATAGGCNTTAATGTANGCTCTATAGGTNCCAACATTTGTTAAAGNTCNTCCATTNATTAAAGANTTNNTATNNANNTCNGTATTATGNTTATCNATTNCNGANAGTTTNNTNTNAATATANTCTGATATAANATTTATTTTTTTNAATTTTTCNATTANTTCATGNTNACANAATTTGANACTATTNATATCAATANTTANAGATCTTTTAATTCTACGNCCNCCACTNTCACTCATNCCTCTCCAATTTTTAAANGAAGAATCAANTAATTTATGTGTNGGTATAATNGAAATAGTTTTATCCCAATTCTGTATTTTAATTGTATGTAGTGCAATGTCAACAACATCACCATCTGCTCCAAAATGTGGAGCTTCAATCCAATCACCTACTTTAAAAAGATTATTTGAATTAATTTGTATACTTGAAACAAAAGATAAAATAGTATCTTTAAACACCAACATTAANACGGCTGTTAATGCTCCAATNCCGCTCAGTAAGTAAAAAGGTGACTGNCCNGTAAGAATNGAAATTATTATNATTAAACTAAATAGATTTATTANTAATCTAAGNANTTGGAANTAGCTTTTAATATTAATAGCGCTTGAATATTTACTTTTNTTATAAANATCACTTATAACATTTAATAAAGAATTAATAGATGCCACAATTACTATTGCTATTAAAACAAGCACTAGTCTATTAATGAACAGGTAATCACCAATTAAGGAGTTAAATAAATTATAAAATATTATTANGGGTAAGATGTATGAAAGTCTATTAAATAAACCATTCTCAATTAGTATATCATCTATGGTNTTTGATGTTTTTTGAAATAAATGAAATAATGCCTTTATAACAATATATCTCATAAATAAATATGAAAAAATACTAAAACATAATATTGCTCCTAACAATATATATTTTTGTTCAAATAAGTTCAAAATGTAATCGTTTAAATTTTCCATTTATACCNTTTAATTTGTTAAAATATTTACTATCCTCAATTTAAAACTAATTTAATAATTTTAAAATAGAATGGTACTACAGTGGCCAAAAATATAAAATTAATGGAGTACCTAATATTACTATAAGNATTTCAAGTGGTANACCCATTTTCCAATAATCAGAAAATTTATANCCNCCTGGACCTAATATAAGNGCATTACACTGNTGACCTATTGGAGTTAGAAAGGCACATGAAGCACCNACAGCAACAGCCATTAAAAAAGGATCTATACTTACACTTAAAGACATTGCTATTCCAGAAGCAATAGGTGCCATAATAAGTGCTGTNGCAGCATTATTAATAATATCTGATAAACACATAGTAATTATCATTATAATTGCTAAAATTAACCAATTAGGNAAACCNTTTGTCATNTNAACCATAGCAGTGGCTAACAATTGAGANCTACCAGTTGTTTCAAGGGCACTACTAACAGGNATCATAGCACCTAATAAAACAATTATTGGCCAGTCAATTTTTTCATATAGNTGNCTTACAGGTAAAATTCCAGTNAAAATATATAATAAAATGGCNATAATAAAAGATAAAGTAGTAGGAAATANTCCCATNATACTANNCNTCACACTAGCACCAAANATNAAAAGAGATANTCCAACCTTAGAAAATAGGCCTACCTCAATATCTCGTTGCTGTAAAGGTAAAAGATAAAGTAAGTTTATACTATCTTGAAGATGATCAGCATTACCTTGCAATAATAAAACATCACCTACACGAAAAACTATTTTATCTAAACGTTTATGGATTGGTTCACCCTGTCTAGCTACNGCCATAAGAATTAATGANTTTGATGTTTTTCTTCTTAAATATGTACGATTTCTNTTTAGAAGTGGAGAATCAGGNGTNACAACAACTTCTTTAAATATTGTATTTTCGTCTTTTAACTTATTTATACGTTCTCGCATTTTTTTTGTAAATCTAATTAAATATTCATCCATCATAGATTTTANCTCNACTGGATCTGCNTTAATTAAAAATCTATCNCCTGANTTTATTTTATTATTNNTTTGNATAGATGCAAAATTCTCTTCNTTATCAATNTANCCAAATATTTCAAGTCTATTTTCAGTAAANTTCTCNACATCTTTTATTTTTAAATCTATAAGTTTACAATCTTCAGGAATTCTAATTTCTGTAACATATTCATCAATAGAAAAATGTGAATCAGACCCAGGCTTCTTATGTGATGTTTTTGGTATTAACCTCCATCCAAAAAAAGTTATAAAAACAACACCAATAAATGCAATTGCAATACCTACAGGACTAAAATCAAGCATACCAAANGGATNNGGAGTAAAATCATGATAATTAATATTTTGATCATTAAAATATTTAGCNGCAGGAGAATTGATATTATTTAGGGCTTCTAATTTCATGTTATTTTGATTTGTATAACGAAAAGCTGCTATAATAATATTTGGAGGAGTNCCTATCATTGTTATCATTCCACCTAATATACTAGCAAAAGCTAATGGCATTAATATTATNCTAGCAGAACGATTTTGCTTTGCNGCAGTTTTAAGAGCNACNGGTAACATTAAAGCAAGAGCCCCNACATTATTCATTATTCCTGAACAAATTGTAGCCACNCCACTTAANCTNGCAATATGTGTTAGTTGATTTTTAGAGTATGGTGTTATTTTTCTAGAAATATAATCTACCACACCTGAATTTTTAAGAGCTTGACTTATTATTAACACTGNNGCAACTGTTATAACTGCAGGATGCCCAAAACCCGAGAATAANTTCGAAGNATCTTCAATGAGTAATGATTTTTCAGAACCTAATAATAAATCAGTAACAAAAAGTATACATAAAGCTATTATTGAAACAATATCATATCTCCATTTACCCCAAATAAACAAAATAAATGTTATGAAAATAATAATAAAAATAGATATTTGATCAACTGTCATAAACTACTTTCTTTTTTTCTTTTTCCAAAAAAAGTATATACCTATGAATGAAAGAACATANAATGAAATAAATAAATAATATGGATTTACAANATCTCCAAATAAATATGTGATAATTAAAATTAGTGTAGTTCTCATATGATATAATATAATAAAAAACCCCTCTAATAATAGAAGGGTTTTTAAGTTTCTTAACTGCATAATAAACTAAATATTAAATTTTAATACCTACCTTTTCTTCTACGTCGTTTTTTAGGTTTATATTTTTTAGTTTTTGATGAATCAATCAAATCTGGATTATATACAGAAACTAAAATTAATTTTCTATTGTATCTTATCTTATTCATCTTAGAAATAATCATATTTTTAATTTTACTGTCTACTTCAAAAGTAGTATAGGATTTTTTAATATCTATTTTTCCAATTTCAGTATCTCTAGAACGCAATGTTTTACTAACTAATCTTATAAAGGTTTGCGGGGTAACCTTTTCAGAGCGTCCAATATTTATTATTAATTTAGAAATGTTATTATTAGTCATCTCTAGTTCTTTTTTAGATGTTTTTTTATTATCTGTATCAATTTTTGTCTTTTTAGAGGTTTCTAGATTCATAGAAATAATTTTCCCAATTATTTCTTCTTTAGTAAATGAAGTCAATTTATTATAAAAATCTTCAAACATTAATTTTTCTTTATCATCTGGCACAGAGATATTAACCATTTTGTCTGTAAATAATTTTATTTGAGATTTAAAAACATCACTATCTGTTGGTACTTGATTTTGAGAAAATGAAATCTTGGAAAGCTTTTCAATTTCTTTCAAACGCCTATATTCACGTTTTGAAACTAGAGCTATTGATAATCCTTCTTTTCCTGCACGTCCTGTACGACCACTTCTGTGGACATAAACCTCTGGGTCATCTGGAAGATTATAATTTATAATATGTGATAAGTCATTAACGTCTATACCTCTTGAGGCAACATCTGTCGCAACTAAAATATTAATATGTTTTTCTCTAAATTGACGCATAACCTGATCTCTCTCACCTTGAGATAAATCTCCATTTAAAACTTTTGCAGAATAATTGTCTTTGATAAGATTATTTGAAATCTCGTTTGTCTCTCTTCTTGTGCGGCAAAAAATGATTGTATAGATATCTTTATTTAAATCTATAATATTTCTTATTATATCATATCTTTTACTTTTAGTAATAACATAATATATATGCTTGACTGTATCTGCACCTTTGTTAGCAATAGAAGTTGAAATTTTTAACGGATTTTTCATGTATGCTTGTGTAATCTTTTTTACTTTAGTAGATAATGTGGCTGAAAACAAATAAATTTTTCTATCTTGAGGGGTTTCAACTAATATTTTATCGATTTCACTTTTAAATCCCATCGATAACATTTCATCAGCCTCATCAAGCACAAAATATTTTATAAAACCTAAATCTACACGTCTTCTTTTAATTAAATCATTTAATCTTCCAGGGGTGCAAACTATAATTTTGGGATTCTTTTTTAAGTTTTTAATTTGGTTATCTACTTTTGCTCCTCCATATATTGAAATCACATTGTAATATTTCATATAGCTACAATAAGTATTTAATTCTTTAGTTATTTGAAGACAAAGCTCTCTAGTTGGACATAAAATAACACATTCAATATCTTTGTTTTTATTGTTTGTTAATTGAATAATTGGCAAACCAAAAGCAGCCGTTTTTCCTGTGCCTGTTTGAGCGCTAGCTATTATATCTCTATCAGTATTAAGTATCTCAGGAATAACTTTATCTTGTATAGGAGTAGGTATTTTAAAATTAAGATCTTCTATTGATTTCAATAGATTATCATTAAGGATATATTTATCAAATGATGACATGCACCTATATTACATTTAATAATTATATTATTTATATTAAAAAACTCCTCATATTTTTAACTGTTTTTTGGATAGCGATTATTTTTTAAATAAGTATTAAATTTATTTATATATTTAACTATTAAAATAATAAAAAATTGGAATCTAAATATGGCAACATTAGTTTTGAAAAGTACTTACAGCTTACTTGAAAAAGAATTAAAATCTATAGATGTAAAAATGGATGAAATAGGTAAAAGAATTGCTCATGCAAGAGAACTTGGTGATCTTAAAGAAAACGCTGAGTATCATGCTGCCAGAGAAGAAATGAGTTTAACTATTTATAAAAAGCAAAAATTATCATCTCATGCCCCATTTAGAATGATTGAAGATAATGAGATAGATACTGATGAGGTGGAATTCGGTACTAAAGTCATGATTCATGAAGAAGGATTAGATACACCTGAAGCATATTATATACTGGGGCCACTTGAATTAGAACTAGATCTTTTTCCTATTATTGTAACTTATCACTCTCCTTTTGGTCAAGCTGTAATTGGAAAAAAAGTAAATGAATATTTTACCCTTGAAATAAAAGGTAAAAAAACTAAGTTTACAATTAAGTCTATCGAAGAAATTGATTAAGTTTAAGATTTATTCTAAAATCCTCTTATTTATTTCGTAGCCAATCTATATTTTTATGTATCAATATGTATATATAATAGTTTTTAATTTCAACAAATGTTACATTGATTTATGAAAATTTTTAAAGAAATAGAAAAGTATATTGAAATAAATATTAATGAAAAGACTGTTCTTTTAGAATCTTTGAAACTAATAAATATCAATAAAGGTGATATAATACAAGAGCAAGATAAATCTAATGATTTAGTAGGGTTTTTAGAAGCTGGTGTACTAAGAAGCTATAGAACAGGTGTGTCAGGCAATGATATAACTTATCATTTTTTTGAAGAAGGTTCTTTTTTTACTGATTTGTATAGTTTTGATAAATCAAAAAAAAGTGAAGTTGCAATTGAGGCCTTATCCAATTGTACAATTTATACTTTTGATAAAAAAATGTTTAAAGAATTAGAATATAAAATAGAAAATTGGTCATGTTTTGCATTACAATACTACCAAGAAAAATCCTCATGTTTATTAAATTTTAACGCTAAAGTAAAAAACTCAACTGCTTTCGAAGCTTATAATTTATTTTCGAAGTATTACAAGCAGGCAATTAAAAAATCTCCACAAAAACATATCGCATCTTTTTTAGGTATGTCCAAATACACTATATCTAGAATTAGACTTTAATAGTTGATATAGAGCAACAAAATTTATATAGTTTGTTTATTTTATCTTTATAGTCTAAGATTTCCTAACTTAAAGGAGAGAATAATGCTAAGATCAATAACCCTATTCATACTTTTTTCATCGATATTTTCATATTCACATAACCCATTACCTGAAAATGTTGGTGCATACCAACAATTCACCTGTTTTCAATGTCATAATACATGGCCTGAGAATGCTGCTGAAAGTGGAAGTGTACAAATTTATGGTATTCCAGATTTTATTGAACCTGGGGCGAGATATGAGGTAGATGTTGTAGTTAGTAATACATACAATAATGCTTCCTGGGGTTTTGAAATTGCATCTTTTATTGGATATCAAGGTCCACTTTTACAGGCTGGTAGCTGGGAATTAACTGATCCATTAAAAACTATAGCAGAGGTTGCAAATAACGTGGTGTATATCAAACAAACCTCAGATGGTACATTTCCAAACCAATCAGGTTCTGCTTCATGGTCAATGATATGGACAGCACCTGAGAACTTCTATGGAGTAATAAGATTTTATGCTACTGGAGTAGCGGGTGATGGAGAACTTGGTAATTTAGGTGATTATAGCTATAAAACAGACTTGTTTACTACTGTAAGTGTACCTGATAGTGAGTACCCTGTTAATGTTGATTATTACAATGAAGTTGTTCCAATTTTTCAGGGATACTGTATGGGTTGTCATTTAGCAGATTATCAATACAATGATAATGGTCTTGCTTTAGATTCATATCCAAACCTAATGGCTGGTGGAAATACAGGTCCAGCGATTATACCTTTTGATGCTGAAAATAGCTTACTAGTTAAAGCAATTGAGGGTAGAGCTTATGAATCTGATGGTGTAAGCAGTATGCCATATTTTCAACCATTAATAAATGAAACTTTAAGAAATGTAATTAGAGCATGGATCGATGAAGGTGCTGAAGAATTCCCATGTATCTTAGGTGATTATAATTTTGATAATCAAATTGATGTTAGTGATGTAGTACAAATAGTTGATTGTATTTTAAATTCAAATTGTGATTTAAACAGTTGTGCAGATATAAACGAGGATGGCTCTTTATCTGTAGCAGATATTATTATGATTGTAAATGTTATCCTTGAAGGATAATATTGGTAAAAATGAAGAAATTACAAATTATGTAAATTTCCATTGGATAGTTTGGATCAGCCCAATATTTTGGTTGATACTATCTATTTCTGCTCCTTTTGTATATGGAAGATTTAATTGATAAAAAATCTCTCTAAAAATATGCAGTAAAATTAACCGTAGGAATTGGGATTGGTGGAATAGGGATTATAACTGATTACCCTAATAGAGCACAAAAAGTTTTGGAAATTCGCGGCTTTAACGGGTAAAATCTTTGTTTCCCT
>NHBL01000017.1 GCA_002167465.1 bacterium TMED6 | reverse complement strand
GTGTTGCAGACTCTACGGCTGCCGCAACTTATGCTTTAGCTTATCAAAATGATCCTGAATTTTATGAGCTTTGGAAAACATTTGATGTATTACCAGATGCTATAGGTAGTAAATCCATTTTTTGGTTATCAACACAAAACTATCCTAATAGTAATATATTTGGCATTAGACCTGATGCTTTGAAATAGTTTATTTTTAAAGTGAATAATGTTATAAAATCTTTAAAATTTATTTATTTTCTAGCACGATACTCTCCTGATAAATATCCAAGAGTTGAAATTAAAGATGAGTTTTATAATGGGTTAGATAACTGTAAAACTCAACTAAGAATTTTATCTAGATTTAATAAAAAAGATAAAAATTTTATTATAATTTTTCCAGGAGCATCTCCTGATGCAGAAAAACACACGGGATTACTTTTTTTAGCTTCTATAATATGTAAACTTGGATATGTAGTTATAGTGCCTAGAATTCCTCCATTAAAAGACCTTAAGTTAAATCATGAATGTCATGAATGGTTTGCGCATGCCTATTTTGAAATTATTAATAGACAAGATGTTATAAAAGCAAATGTATCTACAATGGCTTTAAGTTTTGGTGGAGGTTTACTTTTAAAAGCTTCATTGGATTCAAAGATATCTAGTTCTCCACCTAAATCAATAATGACCTTTGGAACTTATTGTGATATACAGTCTACTCTTAAATTTTTATGTAATGGAGAGATATATCTAAAAGGCTCTTCATATAAAATTAACCCTCATAGTTGGGGCTTAACTGTTCTTTTACATAATTTTCTAGATAAATTACATTTTAAAGAAATTGAAAGTTATAAATCAGAAATACAACAAATCGTAAATTTAAGAATTCAGGATAGATTAGATGAAGTACAAGAAAGCATTTCTAAGCTTCCAGATATACCAGCAAATTTTATTCAAAATATTTTTGATTCAAAGATTAATGATGAAATTGAAAATGAAATATCTCGTGCAATAAATAAAGAAAAAGAATTTATAAAATCAATGTCACCAAAGTATTGGGCAAACAAAATTAAAAACAAAGTATTTATTATGCATGGATCTAATGATTCTATGGTTCCATTTACTGAATCTATAGAGTTGCATAGGTCCATAGAGGCATCTTCTTTGTTTGTATCTTATATGTATGAGCACAAGGAAATATCTACTGATAAAGGTATAATTTTTAAAGTAAAAGAGTTTTATAAAATGTTTAAATTTTTTAAAGGATATTTTAAATACAATGAAAGTTAAATATTTCATTGGTGGCTACGATAAAAATATATGTTATTTACTTTGGTGCGAAGAATCTAATCATGCAGCAATAATTGATCCTTCAGTAGAAATAAATCCAGTCATAGAATTTATAAATAAAGAAAATTTAATATTAGATAAAATTCTGATTACACATACTCATCACGATCATATAAAATATTTAAATGACTTTATTGATTATTTTAATCTTATCAAAGTATACATATCAAGTAAAAGTCACCAAAAAATAAATTTTATTCCAATTAGTAACAATCAAATTATTAATATAGGTACGTATATTGTTACTTGCTTTGAAACTCCTGGTCATTACTATGATAGTATATCTTTTTGGGATGAAAAAAATAAACGGATTTTTACAGGAGATACTATGTTTATTGGTCGAACTGGAAGAGTTTTAGGTTCGAAGAGTAGCATTGAAGATTTATATGATAGTATCTATAATATTTTATTGAAATTACCTTCTGAAACTATGATATACCCTGGTCATGATTATGGGTATACAACCATAGATTCCATAGGTAATAATATTATTTCCTCTAATTTTTTTAATTGTCAAAATTTTACAGAATTTAAGGTAGTCATGAAAAATTATGAAAAAAACAGAAAAAAAAGGTAAAAAGTACTTGTTTTTTAGACGAGAAAATGGTATTTTAGATTAGTAAATTTACTTTAAACAATAATAATTTCACTTAAGGAGGCTATTAAAAATGGCAGAAAAAGTTAAAACTACAGGTGTATCAAAAGAATCAGGATACTTATATTATTTAGATAAAGGTGGAAATGTAGCTAGAACAAAAATGGCTAGAGGAGCTAACAAAGGCGGTGGTGCTGAAGTTGTTTCTCAGTGTGGTGTTACTAGAGAATCTGGTTGGTTATATTTCATTGATAAAGATGGTGATGTTTCAAGAGCTAAAATGGCTAGAGGCAGAAAGTAAGTATAACTTAAGCTTTACACTTATTAAAAAAGCCTTCATTTATTGATGAAGGCTTTTTTTTTATGTCAATTATGAAGATTATATTAATTATATCAATATTACCAATACTATTATTTTCAAACACTAATTTAGTTGAAAATATTACGGTCAAAGGAAATAAAAAAACAAAAGAACACGTAATTATAAGAGAAGTTTTACACCCTAAAAAAGAGCCTCTAGATTCTATTTTATTAAACGAAGATATTAATAGACTTTATAATCTAGGAATTTTTTCATCTGTTGATATAGAATTTGTTAATAATACGTATGAAATAAATGTAACGGAATCTTTTTCGATATTGCCAGACTTAGTAATAGATTATAGCGAAATTACTAAAAAGTGGTCGTACGGATTAGGTTTAGAGCATATAAACTTTTTAGGATTAAATAAGCAATTGTACTTTGGTGGTGCATTTGTTGGTCAAAAATGGTTTGCAATTTCTTTAAATAATCCTTGGATATATGGAGACCATGTATCATTTGAATCTATATTGTATAATGGATTTTTTGATAATCCTTTTTATGATTATCGATACAATGAAACTTATTTTCTGGTTGAAAGTGGTTTTTACAAAGGATTAAATAATAAGTTTGGATTTGGATTAAGTTATTTCAAAAACAAGAAACATACATTATCTGAATCACTTCCAACAAATGAAAAAGATATTTATAGATATATTAGTTTTGAATTTGATTACCAATATGATACTAGAGATGTATATAATGATCCATTGAATGGTATTCTTTTTGGAATAAATACTAGGTATTCAATAAGCTTAATTAAAGATAATTCTGATATTAGCCAGTTTAGTTTATCTTACGAAAAATTTTCTGCTTTAAATTTCAAATATTTGCATGAGCCTGTATTATCATATGGATTTTTTGGGTTATTTAAATTTCCTAAATTTTCTCAATTACCTATTCATGAATATAAATATTTAGGTGGTGAAGATTTTGTTCGTGGATATTCTTCTTTTCCAGATGAGTATCCTAATAACTTTAACAAAAATAATATTGAAGTATCAAATATTGTTTATAATTTCGTAGAAATTCAGAGCACTATTATAAAAAAGAAAGATTATGGTAAAATTGAATTTGGTGTTGATGGTTTATTATTTGTCAATTCTGGTATTGGAAGCAGAGAGATTAATAAGCTTTCATTAAATAATATATTGGTTGGTTATGGATTTGGGTTTAAATTTTTCATTACAGGCCCACCACCTATTAGTATTACATTTGGTTTTAATCCTTATGGACAAAGATTTACACATTTAGAAAACTAATTATTATATTTAATTAATTCTAAATAATTTCCATCTAAATCCTTAATATACTTAGAAATAGAATTATCTCGATGCTTAATAACTGATTTTTGAGTTAACTTTATTGATTTGTCAATAATTGCAAAATGGGGAGGATGTTCTGAGTTTGTCACAAGTGCTAATTTTATATTTTCAAATTTTATAAAGGCCCATGTGTCATCTGAATATAATTCTTCGCATTTAAAATTATCTAAATACCATTTTAATGCTTTTTGAATATCTTTGACTTGAATTGCAATATGATCTAGATGGTCTAACGATTTAGTCATTTTTTTTAAATAGATTTATAAGCATGATTTTTTTAAATTGATTTTCACTCCCATTAAAAAGTCTTTTAATATTTTCTCTATGAGTTAAAATAAAAAATATTGATATGAAAATTATATATATAGACAGTTCATTTAAAATAAAATCATTTTCAAAAATAAATACTACAGATACCATGATGCCTGCTAAAATAGATCCTAAACTTACAAATCCTGTTATGAAAAGATTTATTAACCAAGTTAAAAAACCAATGCCAGCTGTAAAATAAAATTGTGGAAATGCAAGTAATGTACCTAAGGCAGTACCAACCCCTTTGCCTCCTTTAAATTTAAAAAATAAAGGAAAAACATGTCCTAAAATAGCAGAAAAGCCTGCTAAAGCTTTAACTATGTTAGTACTTTCATCTAAAAATAGTAATGGTATATAATAAACAGAAAAATAACCTTTATAAACATCAATAACTAAAACTGATATGGCAAATAATGCTCCCATAGTTCTAAATGCATTTGTAGCGCCAGCAGCTTTACTACCTTTTTGTCTAATGTCTACATTTCTTATTTTTCCGATGATAACACCACCAGATATGGAACCAACTAGATATGAAATCAGAATTATAAGGAGTGTAGATAGGGTCATTATATTGTAAGATGTTCTTGGATACCTACAGCTAAGGTAGCCGCACCAGTATGAGAACCTAATGCACAACCTAGTTCTAAAATACTGATTGATTTAATATTTTTAGATTTATCATATAATAATTTTCTAAGTAATTCAGCATTTTCTTCACACACACTATGGGCTATAGCAATATCATACTTTTTACTGTCATCTAATTTTTTTAGTATAAATTTTGAAATTTTATTAACTACATTTTTTTTACCCCACATTGCACCTATTGGACCTAAGGACCCATCTTTTTTAATAGACATTATTGGTTTTAGATTTAAAAAATCACTTACAATTTTAACAGAAGGGTTAAGCCTTCCACCCTTTACAGCAGAATCTAAGTTATCTAAAACAACATAAATTTGTGTGTTTTTTATTGCTTCATTTATACCTTTTAAAACTTCTTCATGACTTTTACCTGCTTTAACTAATTTAGCAGCGTACTTTACAATCAAGCCATTTCCTACAGATGCATTATTTGTATCAATTACAGTTATTTTTGCATCAGGCGCTTGTTTGGAAGCATTCTTGGCAGATTGAAACGTTCCACTCAATTTTTTTGGAATATGTAAGGAAATTATTGTTTCATAGTGTGAAGATAAAAATTGATATTGTTTTTTAAAGTCACCTACAGAAGGTTGAGATGTTTGAGGGTGGTAATCTCCATTAGTTAATTCATTATAAAATTCAGAAGATGTTTGAGAAACTTTGTCAATATAACCCTTACTTCCAAAATTGTATCTCATTGGAACAACATAAATATTAAGATTTTCATCTTCAAAATCAGATGCTGAATCAGTAACAATAGCTACAGATCTTTTTTCAATATTTTTAGTATTTAATAATTGTTGCTGATGAAACATATCGTCTGCTTTTTGTTCATCAACATCACCATATCTCTCACACATTGAGAAAACTTGGGCTGGTTTATTCGAATGAATATGAACATGAATTCTATTAGATGAACCTGCAACAATTAAGCTGTCTCCAATATTTTTAAGTTTACCTCTTAAATCTTTTTTATCAATACTCGATCCTTTTATTCTACATTCTGTACAATAACGATAATTTATATCAATATCCTCATCATAGTGATGTCCTTCTGAATGACTTTCTGTATCTTTAACAGCAATGCTACTAATATCAACATCTTTTAATGAGCCATCTTTCATAAAATTCATAACACCAGTTAAAAAATCAACGAAGCCTTGTGCTCCAGCATCTACAACGCCAGCTTTTTTTAATATTTTTAATTTATCAGGTGTTTCTGCTAGAGATTTAAGTGCAGCACTGTAACCAATTTTCATAATTTCATAAATATCTTGAGTACCTTCATTTACAGCCTGTTCTATTTTATCTGATAGGTCTTGAAAAACAGTAAGTATAGTCCCTTCCTTTGGGTCTTCCATTGCTTCTCTTGCAGAGATTGAACCATTTTTGAAAGCTTTTACTAGAGTATGACAATCTAATTTTTCTCGTTTTTCACAACCTTCTGAAAAACCAACAAAAAATTGTGCAATTAATACTCCAGAATTTCCTCTAGCTCCATCTATAGCAGCGTCAGAAATTATTTTTGTAAATAAATCTACTCTAGGTTCAATTTGCTCAATAGAAGCTTCTAAAACAGATGTCATAGTAAAAGCCATATTTGTACCTGTATCTCCATCAGGTACCGGGAATACATTAATTTTATTTAGATAGTCCTGTCTTGATACAAGATATCTTATTCCTGAAGTAATTGCTCTATTAAGTCTTAATCCATCCATATATTGGATTTTTTTACTTGAGGCAATCTTTAACAATTTTTCTTCTTTTAAATTTTCCATTTTCTAAGAGCTTTAATATGTTATAATATAATGAATATTTATATTATATCTTTAATTTCATTGATATTATCTTTTATCCAATTGATTTTTATATTTCTTTTTTCCATTCTCCTAAAAAATGTCATTTGCTTTTTAGCAAATTGATGAATCGCAATATTAAGCTTATCAAACAATTCATTTTTAGATAATGATTCATTTATATATTGGCTAATGAGTCTATATTCTAAACCAAAATAATTTAATCTATCGTGAGTCACACCATCATTTAGTAATTGTATAACTTCGTTAATCATTCCGTCATCAATTCTACTTTGAAGTCTTTTGGTTATATTGTATCTAATATTTTGTCTACCAGGATTTATGCCTATTACGCGATAATTTTTAATTGGTAAAGATTCAATAGGTTTTGGAACAATTTTTTTACTTAAACAAATTTCAATGTTTCTGATAATTCTATTTTTTGTATCGATAATTGGATTTTTAATTATATTATTATTAATCTTGCTAAGATACTTTTTTAACTCCTCTATATCTTTATCATATAATTCTTTTCTTAATATTTTATTGGGCGGTGGACTTGAAGATAAATCATAATTCAGAAGAAGAGATTCAATATAAAGTCCAGTTCCACCACAAATAATACAATTTTTATTTTTTAATAAAATTTTNTTACGTGCNTTCANACAATCCCTTTGNAAGTTGTAAACACTNTAGTTTTCATTAGGATTAATAATATCAATCAAATGGTAGTTAATTTTTTTATNACCAATTTGATATTCCTCTAAGTCTTTACCTGTACCAATATCTAAATATTTATATACTTGACGAGAATCAGCAGAAATAATTTCTGAATTATATTNATTTGCAATTTGAACTGCTAACTTAGTTTTACCTGTTGCAGTCGGCCCTAATATTATTAAGGTTTTATTATTATTTTTCATTTCTACGAACCATTATCTCTATTTTGTATTAATTATCTATAATAAAATATATTTTTCATACTTAAATTCATAATATTCTTTTTAAATAAATCTGCGNTATTTGCTGTTGACTTATTTATNGACTTNATAATAAAGAAAAGCGATTAAATGTTATATTTTAGATGGATTATATTTTTGGGTTTAACAATTCTTTCAATTTTTGGAATTATGCCAACCTATGATTACTATTCAAATTATTTTGGTAAAGATAATTTTGAAAATTTAAGNTCTATNGAGGAATTAAAAGATANAAGCTTAACTCTTGGNCTTGATCTTCANGGTGGNATTCATATGGTGCTTGAACTAGANTTGGTTGATTTGTTTTTAAACCTTNTTAATGATGAATATAAAAATGATTTTTCAGATTTAGAAAAATTNGAAANNAATTTAAAAAATATNTCAAAAATATCNACAAGCTTAACATTTATTGATATTTTATTTGAAAAGTATGATAATGAAAGTTTAATTAATTATTATTCTGATTTTATTCCAGAAAGTACTGAAGTTGAAGATGAGTTACAGGTACTTAAATCTATTTTTAAAGAAAAGTTATCTGCTAAGTTGCTATCATCTACAGAAATTATTAGAAACAGAGTTGATGCAATGGGTGTAACTGAACCAATTATTCAAACAAAAGGAAACAATCAAATTGTTATTGAAATTGCAGGTATTCAAGATACTAGCAGAGCAGAGGCGTTAATTAAAAATACGGGTAAATTAGAATTTGTTGTTGTTAAAGATAATAGTAAAGCATGGGCTAAAATTTTAAATAATGATAGTAAATTAAATGGAATTACTGAATATTTATTTTTATTTGATGGGGTTAGTATTACTAAGTATGATTCAGATATTGTTGATAGAATTATACCGTATGTATTTGTTAAAAATGAAAATAAAGAAAAAGTCGAAAATATATTAAATAACAATAAGAGTTTACTTATAGATTCGCAATTTCTTTGGGGAAAAAATAATCATGAATTAAATGGTTTTAGTCAATTATTTTACCTTAATAAATATGTTGAATTATCAGGNAATGAAATTAAAAATCCAAGAGCTCAACAATTTCCAATTGAAGATATGAATAGCGGTCAATGGTATATTTCTTTAGAATTTGTAAATCCAAGAGATTTTGAAGAGATAACTGATGATAATAAAGGTAAATTCTTGGCAATTATTTTAGATGAAGAAGTTAAAATGGCACCAAGAATTAATCAAAAAATTGCTGGTGGGAGAGCTCAAATCACAGGTAATTTTTCTAAAACTGAAGCAAAGGATATGGAGGCAATTCTAATAGCAGGAGAATTACCTTCTAAAATATATATTGCTTCAAAATTACAAGTAGATGCTTCATTAGGTGCTGACTCAATCAACAGTGGATTTAAATCAATAATCATAGCTNTATCACTAATATTGGTATTTATGGTATTTTATTACAAAGGTTTTGGGTTGCTTGCTAATTTTGCAATGATATTAAATTTATTGTTTATTATTGCATTTTTATCAAACCCATGGATAAATGCAACACTATCTTTGCCAGGTATAGCAGGAATAATATTAACTGTTGGTATGGCTATTGATGCTAATGTNATAATATTTGAAAGAATTAGAGAAGAAATGTCCAGACATAAAAATATTATGGATATTATTGATTATAGTTATCGCAGAGCATTTAAAACTATTTTAGATTCTAATCTTACTACACTTATATCAGCTGGAAGTTTATATTTATTTGGTTCAGGGCCAATTAAGGGATTTGCTGTAACTCTATCTCTTGGTATTATTTGCTCAATGTTTACTGCGATATTTGTTACTAAAACATTAGTTTTAACTTTTTTAAAAAATAAAAAAATAAAAAAATTGAGTATATGATAAAATTTATAAAAAATACTAAAATTGATTTTGTTTCAAAATTTAGAATTGCTAATTACATTTCAATAATTTTTATAACACTAGGGTTGTTTTTGTTATTTTTCAAAGGTCCAGAGCTAGGTATTGATTTTAAAGGTGGAACTGAATTAATTATAAAATTAGATAATAATTTTATTGATAAGGAAAGTGTTGAAGAATTTTTAGATATCAATAATATTAAGTGTTCAAGTATTAAGTCATACGGATTAAATAAAGTAAGAGCACTCTTTGACTCGGACGTAAATCAAGAATTTGTAAATCAAAATTTAAATGTTCTTAGTTATAACAAAATTGGTTCTACAATATCAAGCGACCTTAAATATGATGCAATGAAAGCTTTATTAATAGCTGTATTTTTAATAGGTTTATACATTATTATTAGATTTGATTGGTATTCAGCTATTGGTTCTATAGTTGCACTTATTCATGATATTTTAATTGTTATGACTATGCTAGTATTATTTTCTTACGAGTTCAATACTAATATAATTGCTGCTTTTCTAATAATTATTGGATATTCGTTAAATGATACAATTGTAATTTTTGATCGGATGAGAGAAAATATTTATGAATATTCAAATATGAAATTAAATGAGATTATAAATTTATCATTAAGTGAAACATTTAATAGAACAATTATAACATCTCTTACTACATTATTTGTAGTAATTTCATTATTTATTTTTGGTGGTGGTAGTTTGAGAGGTTTATCATTTGCTTTAATAGTAGGAATTTTATCAGGTACATATTCTTCTATATTTGTAGCAACACCAGTAATGATGTTTTTAAGAGATAAATATTATATTGAAGAAAGTGAAGGAGATTTATAATGGCAATAAAAGCAGTAATTGGTGGACAATGGGGGGATGAAGGTAAAGGCAAAATTGTAGATTTATTAAGTCAAGATGCTGAAATTGTTGCTCGTTATCAAGGTGGCGCGAATGCGGGTCATACTGTATATAAAGATGATGAAAAAATTGTATTACATCAGATACCATCTGGTATATTAAGAGAAGATTGTTTTTGTGTAATGGGTAATGGAATGGTTATTGATCCAATAGAGTTAGTCGAAGAAATTAATATGTTAAAAAATAAAAATATTTCAACTCAAAAAATACTAATTTCACCACATGCACACATTGTAACTCCTTTACATAAATTTTTAGATCGTAAAAATGAAGAAAAAACAAATAATTTCATTGGTACAACATGTAAGGGTATAGGCCCTTGTTATGTTGATAAATATAATAGGGTTGGTATTAGGGCGATAGATATAAAGAATCAAGAAAAATTAAAAAGTATATTTGTGGATAGGTTGAATGATTGTACTATGACATCTCAAATAAATGATAACGAATATAAAGAAATTGAATCTGAAATAGAACTTTTTTTCAAATCTTGTACACAAATTAAAAATTATATAGATGATACTTTTAACTTACTATTTTCAAAAAATAATATTTTAATTGAAGGTGCTCAAGGAACATTATTAGATATAGATCATGGTACATATCCATTTGTAACTTCATCAAGCCCTTTTTCGGGAGGAATTTCAACTGGTTTAGGCATTCCACTAACAAAATTAGAAAATATTATTGGTATTTTCAAAGCATATGCTACTAGAGTTGGTAGTGGACCTTTTCCTACAGAATTAAATGATTCAAATGGAAAAAAACTTCAAGATATTGGAAGTGAATTTGGAGCAACAACTGGACGTCCAAGAAGATGTGGTTGGTTTGATGGAATAGCTGCAAAATATAGTTGTATGATTAATGGTCTAACTGATATTGCTTTAACCAAGTTAGATATATTAGATTCATTTGAAGAAATATATATTTGCGTTGGATATGAATATAAAGGACAAGAATTAAACAATTATTCTGAATTATTAGATTTAGACAATGTAAAACCAATTTATAAAAAATTCAAAGGTTGGAATACTAATTTAAATGGTATAAAAGATTTTAATATGTTACCTTTTGAATGCAAAGAATATATAAAATTTATTGAAAGTTTTGTAGGTACAAAAATTTCAATTATATCAATAGGTCCTGGAAGAAATGAAATTATTCAAAAATAATTTTAAAATTATTTATTTTTTATTTACCGTTGCTATTTCATTTAGTCAATACGATAGTTTTGATTATGATTTTTTGAAGAATAAAAAAGATTCTGAAAAGCCAAAAGTTAAACCTAAAAAAAATAAAAATTCTTATGAAAATTTAATACAATCTTCAATATTAAAATCTGGATTATTCGATTATTATTGGGATAAAGATAAAGTTAAATGCTACATCGTAATTAATAGAAATCAACTTGATAAAACATTTTTACTTAATCTTACAAGAAATACAGGGGATGCTTACAGATATCATGGTAGTGCTATGATGTATGAATTTCCATTTTCATTTAGAAAAGTTGGAAGCAATATTCAAATGATTGCTGAAAATGTTAAGTTTAGAGCAGATAAAGACTCTGTAATTTTCAAAGCTATAGCAAATAATATTACTGAATCAATCTTTTCGACAGCAAAAATTCAAGCAATATCAAGTTCAGATAGTTTAATTTTAATTGATGCCTCTCAATTATTTATTTTTGATTTTCCTAAAGTATCAAATAGAGGTAAATATATTTTAGATAAAAAAAATAGTTATTTTGAAAAAATTAATTCTTTTGAATTCAATTCTGAATTAGATATGGTATTTCACTATAAAGGAAAAAAATCAGATTATGTTTTTACTTTACCAAACTCATCAAGCATGTTACATAAATATCATTTAAGTATTTCTGAATTACCTACAAATAATTATAAACCTCGTTTATTAGATGATAGGGTTGGACATTTTGATATAATTTATCAAGATTATTCAAATATGCTATCTGAATCTCCTTATGTTAGATATATAACTAGGTGGAATTTAGAAAAGAAAAATCCAAAAGCTAAATTTTCTGAACCAAAAGAACCAATTGTGTTTTGGATTGAAAATACTGTTCCTCACAAATTTAGAAAAGCTTTTCGTGATGGAATTTTAGCCTGGAACAAATCTTTTGAAAAAATTGGGTTTAAAAATGCTATCGTAGCCAAGCAAATGCCTGATGATGCTGAATGGGACCCAGCAGATGTAAGGTATAATACAGTAAGGTGGATGATTCAGCCTGGTGTAGGTATAGCAGTTGGTCCAAGTAGAGCTAACCCCTTAACAGGTGAAATTTATGATGCAGATGTAAGGGTTAGTTCAGATTGGGTACGACACTATTATAATGAATATACTTCCCAGGTAAATCCTATTTTAAATCCAAATCCTGTTGCAATTTATGATTCCCTTAATCATTCACATAACTGTAATTATTCATTTGAGAAACAAAATCAAATGTCTTTTTTATGGGACTATATGACAGCAAAAGATATTATTAAAGGAACTCAAAAAGAGCTTGATAAATTTGTTTATGAAGGTATAGTTGATTTGATATTGCATGAAGTAGGTCATACTCTTGGATTAAGACATAATTTTAAAGCTAGTTCGATGCTTTCAGCATCAGAATTATCTGACTCTGATTTAGTTTCAAAATATAATATTACAGCATCAGTTATGGATTATACCCCAGCAAATATTCTCGATAAAGGCAATAATTTCTTTTTAACCGATCCAGGTCCTTATGATGATTGGGCTATTGAATATGCATATTCGACATGTGATAAATACAGAAATGAAGAAGAATGTTTAAAAGATATTATATCAAAGTCTATTGACAATCCTGTTTTAGCGTACGGAACTGATGAAGATGCTGATGAATGTGATCCATTAATATCAAGGTATGATATGAGTTCTGACCCAATTGAATACTATGAAATATATTTAAATATGATTAATGAATATTGGGAAATTTTATTAGAAGATTCAATGGTAGATGGAAAAAGTTATAATTATGTTAAAAATAAATTTCAACAAGGTTTGTATGAATATTTTAGAGCATCAAGACATATTTATAAATTTATTGGAGGAATATATTATAGTCGTCATCATATAGGTGATATTGATAAGGATCCATTCATTGTGGTTGATGCAAAAGATCAAAGAAGAGCGATTAACTTTTTAGACAAGTATATTTTATCTTCTGATTTTTTTATGTTTCCACCTGAACTTTTAAATAAATTGGCGCCAACTAGACTAGATGATTTTGAAGGTACACTATGGTACATGGATCAATTAGATTACCCAATACATAAAACTATTAAAAATTTACAAACTAGAACGCTTAATAATATTTATAGGTTAGATGTTATATCAAGAATACATAATAATGAGCTTAGATTTAATTCAGATCAGGAAATATTTACATTGTTTGAAATGTTTGATAGTATGAATAATATAATTTGGATAGAATTAAAAAATCAAGATTCAGTTAATAGTTTTAGAAGAGAATTGCAAAATCATCATATTGACTTAATGATTAATATATTTAAAAATAAAAAATATCCTATAGATGCTCAAAATTTAGCTTTAGAATCCATTCAAACTGTATATAGTACAATTGAAAATCAAAATATTGAAGAAGTGTATGATAATTATACTAAGCTACACTTATTAAATATGAAATCAAAAATTAAATTAGCCCTAGATAATTAAATTTACGGTATAAAATGGTAAACTATTATAATACAAAAATAATTGCTGTATCTAACCAAAAAGGGGGAGTTGGTAAAACAACAAGTTCAGTAAATATTGCATCCTATTTAGCAGTATCTGAAGCTCCGACCCTATTAATTGATATGGATCCTCAAGGCAATGCTACAACGGGTGTGGGTGTTCGGCCAGGTACATATAAAGATTCAATTTATGACTTATTAATTAAGAAAAAGGATATTCAAAAAACAATTATTAATACTGATTTAAAATATTTAGATGTTATACCTGCTTCAGGAAAATTAGTTGGAGCGGAAGTAGAATTAGTTAATCAGTATGCAAGAGAAAAATTTTTAAAGGAAGGGCTGGAAAATGTATTAGGTAAATATAAGTATATAATCATTGATAGCCCACCTTCACTTGGGTTACTTACTTTAAATGTTTTAACAGCTTGTGATTCTATTATTATACCAATACAATGTGAGTACTATGCATTAGAAGGTTTATCACAATTATTAAATACAATTAGATTAGTACAAAAGCATTTAAATAAAGAGCTAGAGATTGAAGGTATTTTAATTACTATGTATGATAATAGATTAAAGCTATCTAGGCAAGTTGTTGATGAGGTTAAAAATTATTTTGGAGATAAAGTATACAATACATTTATTAAAAGAAATGTTAGGTTAGGTGAAGCACCAAGCCATGGAAAGCCTATTGTACTTTATGATGCAGCATCAATGGGTGCACAAAATTATATGAATTTAGTATCTGAAATTTTATCAAAGAATAAATAATATATGAAAAAAAATAAAAAAAATAAGCCATTAGGTATTGGGTTAGAGGCTTTAATTCCAAATTACCAAACTGAAGATTCAGATGGTAGCTATATAGATCATGTTGAAATTAATTTAATATCACCAAATTCAAATCAACCAAGACAAATTTTTTCTGATAAAAATATGCAAGACCTTGTTAATTCAATTGATGAAAATGGGATTTTACAGCCTCTAACAGTAAGATTGTCTGGTAAAAACTCTTATGAATTAATTGCAGGAGAAAGAAGATTAAGGGCTGCCAAAAAATTAAATCTTAAAAAAGTGCCTGTTTATATTATAGATGTTAAAAAAGATGATGATATGTTAAAATTAGCCTTAATCGAAAATATACAAAGGGATAATTTAAGTTCAATTGAAGAGGCTGAAGGTTATGCTTTATTAAGAGGAAAATATTCAATTTCGGAAACTGAACTAGCAAAAATGATAGGAAAAAATCGTTCAACAATTGCAAATAAATTACGCTTAAATAAATTACCTCCAGATATTAAAAATGTATTAAGATCTAAGGATCCTGATTTTAGAGAAGGTCATGCAAGAGCTCTACTTAGTCTTAGAGAATCAAAAAAAATAAAAAATATATATAGAAGAATAAAAAGAGACAAATTAAGTGTTAGAGAAACTGAAAAGTTAGTAAAAAGTTTATCTTCATCAAAAAAAGTATTAAATATTCCAATTTCAAAGACTCTTAAAAGTAAAATGTCAAAATATGAAAATTCTTTAGTTGATTATTTAGGTAGTAAAGTAATAATTAATAAATCTAAAAATAAAAAATTTATCAATATCCATTTTTCTAATGATGAAGATTTGGAAAGAATTATTGAATTAATATTAAATGAAAAATAAAAAATTTAATTTATTTATAACATCTAATGAAGTAGATAACTTTGGAACAACTTATTCTATAAGTAAATATTCAATATATCTTGGCATTTTAAGCGCAGTAATGATTTTATTCTTATCATTATTTGGAATTTATTTTTTATTTTTTTCCAATCCAAAAATTGTTATTGAGAAGTCGCTTGTAAAAGATATATCTAAAATTCAATTTGTAAAAGATCCAGTTAAAACCAAAAATAACTCTGAATTTGAAACATCTTTTATTACGAGTGTTTTTGATAATAATCATTTTGGTATTGATATAAATGGAAGTATTGGGACAAAAATTTATTCTCCTATGAATGGCAGAGTGATTTATTCAGGTTTTGATAAAAAATTTGGCAATTCTATAATTATATCTCATAAAAATGGATATATTACTAAGTATATGCATAATAAAGAGAATTTTGTAAAATTTGGTGATGCAATAAAGGTTGACAAACCAATTGCTGAAATGGGCAACTCTGGCTCTGCTGTTAAAAATGAAGGAATACATCTTCATTTTGAGCTTTGGAGAGATGGTGAAGTTATAAATCCATCAAAGTATATTAAAAATTTAAAAGTGGTAGATATTGATACATTTGTATCAAAATAATAATTTAGGAGTTTATTATGAAAATAGATAAAGATATGGGCTCTATTTTAGGTCCTGAACTTAAAATAGATGGAAATGTGAATGTCGATGGCAGTTTATTAATTTATGGTACTGTAAATGGCAATATTGAATCTCATGGTTCAGTAAGGACTGCTAAAGGTTCTAAAGTTAAGGGTGACATTATTGGTCAAGAAGCACATATATGCGGACTTGTAGAAGGTAATCTTATTATTGATGGAAAAATAATTTTAGGAAGTGAATCTCAATTAACTGGAAATCTTAAATCTGGCACATTAGTTATTGAAGAGGGTGCAAAGTTTGCAGGTACATGTGATATGGCTCATTATAATAGTCAGGCAGATTTAGATGAATAAAAAGCCTTCCGAGTGGATGAAGTACTCTGGCTTAGGTATACAAATGGTTGTCACATTACTTATTTTTTTGTATTTAGGTAAATGGTTAGGGATAAAATATGGCAGCGAAATAGTTGGAAGTTTAATTGGTATTTTTTTTGGACTATTTGCCTCATTATATGGCTTAATTAAAGAATTTAATAATTAGTAAATTTTTATGACATTTTTAATTTTTTTATTTGTAATTTTAGTGATGGCTGGGGGCTTGGCTCTTAATTTTTGGCCTGAATATCAATTTGATTTTTTGATATCTTTTACAATAAATATGATAAATGCGGTGCTTGGTTACGTGGTTTCAAAAAAATATTTTAATTCTAATAATTCTACGTTTTATACTATGATATATGGTACAATGTTTTTAAGATTCATGTTGATGTTAACTACCATATTAGTACTAATATTACAAGATTTTGTAAATATGGTTCCATTTTTTATTTCATTCATGTTTTCATACGTGTTTTTTCAAATTTTTGAAATAAACTCCTTTTTATCCTTCCATAAGGCTAATAATGAATAAGTTTTTATTAATATTATTTTATTTTTCTTTAGCTATTCCGGGAGCTAATAAATCATCAAACGATTTACATCCAACAGATCATCATGTTGAAAAAGTTGATGGCGAATATATTATGCACCACATTCAAGATCAAACTACATTTGAAATTTTTAACCCATTTGACTGGAATGATTCAAATGGAGACCATTATTATTTTACAAAGAAAATTTATTTACATAAGAATGAATGGAACAAATTAAGCAATATTCCTTTTCTGAATAATTATCTTAATTGGAAATGGAACCCGAGTACTTCTCTAATTCCTGAAACAGATAATGATCAAATAATTGTTAGTAAGCAATTAATAATGATGGTATTAGCTTCATTAATAATAATATTATTATTTAAAATAGGATATAAAAAAGATAAAAAAGTGCAGTCTGGTTTAGGCAATTTATTAGAGGTTTTTGTTGTATTTATTAGAGATGAGGTTGTTTATCCAAATATGGGTGAAAAACAAGGAAGAAAATTTTTACCTTTGATTCTAACTTTTTTCTTTTTCATTGTAATGCTAAATCTATTAGGCCTTATTCCTGGTAGCGCAACTTCAACAGCATTTTTTAGCACAACTGTTGCGTTAGCATTAATTACTTTTTTTACATACATTATTTTTGGAAATAAAGATTTTTGGAAACACATATTTGCCACACCAGGTGTACCTTTTTGGCTTTTACCAATTATGATTCCAGTAGAATTGATTGGGTTATTAACAAAACCTTTTGCTCTTTCTGTAAGATTATTAGCAAATATGAATGCTGGACATATTATTATATTAGCTTTTATAGGTATTATCATAAATATGAAATCACCATGGGTTGCATTAGGGTCTGTACCAATGGCACTGGCTATAAATTTACTTGAAATTTTTGTAGCATTTTTACAAGGATATATTTTTTCATTGCTATCATCAATATTTATTGGGATGGCAGTAGTAGAACACGAACATCATTAAATAACACAAAGGAGAAAAAATGGAAAATGGTTTAATTGCATTAGCAGCAGGTTTAGGTGCTGGATTAGTTACAATGGGTGCAGCTAGTGGTATAGGTAGAATTACTGCAGCAGCAGCTGAAGCGACCGGTAGACAGCCTGAAGCAGCTAATGATATTAGAACTACAGCTCTAATTATGTCAGCTCTTATTGAGGGTGTTGCATTATTCTGTGCTGTAACTTGTTTCCTACTATCTGGTAATGTTGGATAGTAAAAACACTTTTATTAAAAGTTAGGAGAACATAATATGGTTGAAGTTCATGGAGGGCCTCTTTTATGGTCCGTAGTAACATTTCTGTTGCTGCTTTTTGTACTAAGTAAGGTAGCTTGGGGGCCTATTATTTCTGCTCTTGAAAACAGAGAGAAAGAAATTAGAGATGCTCTTAATTCTGCGGCAGTTGCTAAAGAAGATGCTGAAAAAGCTACTTCAGATTATGAGAAGATTAAGCAGGAGGCTCATGCTGAAGCTCAATCTATTTTATCAGAGGCAAAGTCTGTCAAAGAAAAAATGGTTTCTGATGCAGTAGAGGAAGCTAAGAAAAAGGCCGAGTTGGAAACAGAAAGTGCTTTACAGTCAATTAATGTTGAAAAAGAAAAGGCTGTAAAAGAAATTAAAACTGCTGCGGTTGAATTATCAATTAAAGCGGCCTCAAAGTTAATTGAAAAAAATCTCGACAATAATGACAATAGAAAATTTGTTAATGATGTAGTTGATGAGATAGGTCAGGCTTAATGAATCAGAATAAAAAAATTGATAAATCTGCAAAAGCAATATATTCAGTTTTTAAAGAAAACAAGATAGATCAATTAGGTTCAGAAGTATTATCTGTTTTATCTAAGATTTCAAACACTTCTAACAAGTTTAAACAATTTTTATCAACTAAAAGAATTGATTTGAATACTAAAAAAGATATATTGTCAAAAATATTTTTGGACAATCTAAGCACTCAACAATTAAATGTAGTTTTTTGTTTGCTAGATAATATTGATTTTAATCATTTAGAATCTATAAATACAAAATATCAAAAATTAATGCTAAGCTCTGAAAACCATATTATAGTCAAAGCAACAACTGCTTATCAATTAAACGAGACTGAATTGTCTGAATTAGTTTCTAGTATTGAATCAAAAACTAAGAGTAATATTTCTATTCAAAATATTACTGATAAAACAATTTTAGGTGGAATAAAATTAAAGGTTGGTAACACTCTTATTGATGGAAGTTTATCAACAAAATTAGAAAAATTAAAACAAAGCATGGTAAATAAATAAGTTTAATTATTTGGAGAAATAATGGATATAAATACTAGTCAAATTATAGATTCTTTACAAAAACAATTAGATAATCATAAAGTAGATTTTGATGTTTCTGAGGTTGGTGAAGTAATTATGGTAGGTGATGGTGTTGCGAGAGTTCAAGGTCTAGAAAATGTATTATCATCTGAAATGGTAGAATTACCGAATGGTGTTTTTGGCATGGCTATGAATCTAGAAGAAGAAAATGTAGGTATTGTACTTTTTGGTGATAGCAGATTAGTTAAAGAAGGTGATCTTGTTAAAAGAACAGGAAAAGTTCTTGAAGTGGGTGTTGGAAAAGAATTTTTAGGAAGAGTGGTTAATCCTTTAGGTCAGCCATTGGATGGTAAAGGGGAAATTAATTTTGAAAAATCTATGCCTGTAGAGCGTAAAGCTACAGGAGTTCTTGAAAGAAGCCCTGTTAATCAACCACTTCAAACTGGCATCAAAGCAATTGATGCTATGATTCCTATTGGAAGAGGTCAAAGAGAATTAATAATTGGTGATAGACAAACAGGAAAAACAGCAATTGCTGTAGATACAATAATAAATCAAAAGTCAACCCACAAAACAGATAGTCCAGTTTATTGTATTTATGTAGCTATAGGGCAAAAAGCATCAACTGTTTCAAAAGTTGTTGCTGAACTTGAGGAGAGTGGAGCAATGGAGTATACCACAGTAGTTACTGCAAATGCTATGGATCCCGCTCCATCATTATTTTTAGCACCATATGCTGGTGTAACAATGGGAGAATATTTTAGAGATAACGAAATGGATGCATTAATAATCTATGATGATTTATCTAAACACGCAGTAGCTTACAGACAAATGTCATTACTTTTAAGAAGGCCACCAGGAAGAGAGGCTTACCCTGGTGATGTATTTTATTTGCATAGTAGATTATTAGAAAGGGCAGCAAAATCAAGTGAATCTTTAGGTTCAGGCTCACTAACAGCATTACCTATAATTGAAACACAAGAAGGTGATTTATCTGCATATATTCCTACAAATGTAATTTCAATTACTGATGGACAAATATTTTTAGAAACAAATTTATTTAATTCCGGTCAAAGACCTGCAGTTGATGTTGGTTTGTCAGTTTCTAGAGTAGGTGGTAATGCGCAAATAAAAGCAATGAAAAAAGTTGCTGGCTCAATAAAGCTTGAACTAGCTCAATATAGAGAATTAGAAGCCTTTGCAAAGTTTGGCTCAGATTTAGATGATGCTACCCAAGCTCAATTGACTAGGGGTGCAAGATTACTAGAAATATTAAAGCAAAAACAATATTCACCTATAGATACAGAAAAACAAATTGTACTTATATTTGCTGGTTCTCAAGGTTTTTTAGATAATATTGAATTAGAAAGAATTCAAGAGTTTGAAGAAAAGCTTTATGATTTTCTTGACGCTTCACATTCAACTATCTTAACTAACATACGAGAATCAGGTGGGTTATCTGATGAGGATTCTAATCAGTTAAAAAATGCATTAAGTGATTTCGCAAAAGGGTTTTAATGGCAAATTTAAAAGAAATTAGAGGTAGAATTAAATCTATCAAAAGCATTCAAAAGGTTACGAGTGCAATGAAAATGGTAGCTGCTGCTAAACTTAGATCATCTCAATCTAATATGGAGCAATGTAGACCTTATTCTAGCAAACTTTCAATGCTTATGAATGATTTGTTATCTGAATGTGGTGATATAAATTTTAATCTAATGGAGCAAAGAAAAATTTCCAAAACATTATATGTTGTTATAACGTCAGATAGGGGTATGGCTGGTGCATTTAATACAAATATTTTAAAGAAAGCTCAAACTGATATAAATACTAATGGTAAAGATAATGCAATGGTTATTGCTATAGGTAAAAAAAGTAGAGATTATTTTTCAAATAGAAAATTTGAAATGGTTTCAGAGCATATAGATTTTTGGGCTGATTTAAATTTTGATCATGCAATTAAATTTGGTAATGCCATAGTAGATTTATTTATATCTAAAAAAGTTGATCAAGTTAAGGTGTATTATAATGAATTTAAAAGTTTAGCTACTCAAATAATTAAAGATGTAGATTTTTTGCCTCTGAAAAAAAATGAATCAAAAGATAGTTTAATACAATTAGATAAATTATATGAACCTTCAAAAGAACAGATTTTAAAAGGAATAATTCCTAAACATATTAATGTACAAATTTGGCAATTTCTTTTAGAATCATATGCTTCAGAACAGGCTGCTAGGATGTTGGCAATGGAAAATGCTACAGAAAATGCTGGTGATATGATTAGAGATTTGGGTCTTCAGTATAATAAAGCAAGACAATCAGCAATAACAACAGAAATTATAGAAATTGTAAGTGGTGCAAATGCACTATCATCATAAAGGAAGGTAAACAATGAGTAAAAAAGGTAATATTTCGCAAATTATGGGTGCTGTAGTTGATATCACATTTCCAGATGGTCAGCTTCCTGAAATTTACAACGCCTTAGAAGTAGATAGGGGTGATGAAGGTAAATTAACGCTTGAGGTTGCTCAACATATTGGTGAGTCTATTGTTAGAACTATTGCTATGGATTCAACAGATGGCTTAAAAAGAGGTCAAGAAGCTGTTGATAAGGGTAATCCTATTTCAGTTCCTGTAGGAAACCAAACTTTAGGAAGAATGTTTGATGTATTAGGAAATCCTATTGATGAAAAAGGTGCAGTTCCTGAAGCTTCTTCTATTTTGCCTATTCACAGACAGGCACCTCCTTTTGATGAGTTAACAACAAGTTCTGAAGTATTGGTTACAGGTATTAAAGTTATTGATTTGATGGAACCATATACTAAAGGCGGTAAAACAGGATTATTTGGTGGCGCAGGTGTTGGTAAAACAGTACTTATCCAAGAATTGATTAGAAATATTGCAACAGAACATGGTGGATATTCAATATTTGCAGGAGTTGGTGAAAGAACTAGAGAAGGAAATGATCTTTACGGCGAAATGGTTGAATCAGGAGTGATTGATAAAACAGCCCTTGTATTTGGACAAATGAACGAGCCACCTGGAGCAAGATTAAGAGTAGCGCTTTCAGGACTTACAATGGCTGAATATTTTAGAGATGAACAAGGTAAAGATGTACTACTATTTGTTGATAATATGTTCAGATTTACCCAAGCAGGATCAGAAGTGTCAGCTTTATTAGGAAGAATGCCTTCTGCTGTTGGATATCAACCAACACTTGCTACTGAAATGGGTGAACTTCAAGAAAGAATAACTTCAACAAAAAAAGGTTCTGTTACATCTGTTCAGGCTGTATATGTTCCAGCAGATGATTTAACAGACCCTGCTCCAGCAACAACTTTTGCTCATTTAGATGCAACAACAGTGTTAGATCGTAAAATTGCAGAACTTGGTATATACCCAGCAATTGACCCGTTAGATTCAACATCAAGAATTTTAGATCCTAGAGTAATAGGTGATAGACATTACAATGTTGCAAGGTCAGTTCAGGTAACGCTTCAAAAATACAATGAATTACAAGATATAATAGCAATTCTTGGTATGGATGAGCTTTCAGATGATGATAAATTAGTTGTTAGTCGTGCTAGAAAATTACAAAAATTCATGTCTCAACCATTCTTTGTAGCAGAGCAGTTTACTGGTGTTAAAGGAAGATATGTAAGTCTTGAAGACTCAATATCAGGATTTGAGGCTATTGTTAAAGGTGAGATGGACGAATATCCAGAAAATGCTTTTGCATACGTTGGTACACTTGATGAAGTAGTAGAGAAAGCTAAAAAATAATGGAAAGCACATTCCAAATAGATGTAATTACGCCTGTTGAAAATATAAATATAGGTACTTCTGAATATCTTAGAGCACCAAATTTAGAGGGTCTGTTTGGTGTAAAAGCAAGGCATGCCAGTTCTATTATATCAATAGGGGCTGGCGAAGTTAAAATTACAAAAGATGGAAAAGAAAACTTCTATAAAACTTCAGGTGGGTATGCAGATATTAAACCTGAAGGAGTTATTTTAGTTTTAGAAACTTTTGAGAAAAAATAATATAATAGTTAAATGGAGTTAATAAGATGAAAAAAATAGGAATGTTCTGGGGAAGTTCTTCAGATAATACAAAAACGGCAGCGGAATTCATTGCTGAATATCTAGAAATGAATGATGTTGAAATTGAATCATTTGATATTGCTGAAATTGGCACAGATAAAATTTTAGAATTTGATAATATTTTAATTGGATGTCCTACATGGAATATTGGTGAGCTTCAAGAAGATTGGGATGCTATTTTTGCAGATTATGAAAAATTAGATTTTTCTGGTAAAACAGCAGCATTTTTTGGTTGTGGTGACCAAGTAGGTTATCCGGACAATTTTCTAGATGCTTTAGGAATTCTAGGTAAACCTTTTATGGACAATGGTGGTTCTTTAATTGGTAAATGTAGTAGAGATGATTACGAATTTAGAGAATCTGTTGGTTTAGATGGTGATAATTTATTAGGTCTTGGTCTTGATTATGATAATGAAGATGAAAAATGTGAAGATCAGATGATTATGTGGTTAGAAAATATAATGGGTGAATTTAAATAGTATTTAACCCTCTTTTTATAGCATTATTAAGATCAACATTTTTTTCTTGATAGTTATATAAGTAGCTGTATAAATCATCTACCCAATCTTCGTTGAGTTGGTGGCTATTTTTGTATAATTCATATCTCAATAGCCACTCATCTGGGAAATCTTTATTTAAGATTTCAATTAAGTGTTTGCTTTCTATGTCATTTTTATAAAATCTTTCATATAATTGTATTAAATCTTTATCAGTGGTAACTATATCTTGAATTTTATTTAACTTTGAAATCTCATCATCATTATCTTTCAATATAGAAATCTTGTTTGAAGAATTAATATTATTGAATGACATAGTTTTTTCAAATTCTTTTAATATTGTAGTTAAGTCTGAAAAGCTTTTTGCAACAAATAATTGTGGTTGTTGCTCAGTTATATCATAAGTATATTCAATACAATCTATAGTTAAAGGTATTTTTTTAATGTTTTCACTCAAGCAATTTTGACTTTCAGCTACAGATGACAACAGGCCAGCACCATATATTTTTGGATTCTTTATTGTGCCAATAAGTCCGTATTCAACTGTCCACCAGTGCAATCTAGATAGTAAAGTAGCTTCACTAGGTATTGATTGGTTTTCTTTTGCTTGTTTTAATTCTTTTTCAGCTATAACTATTTCTTCATTTGTTGCGCTTCTATCTTCCTTTAAATCAGAAAGTTTTCTTATTGCAAAATAGATTCTCTCATCTTCTTTTGAAAAAATTGCCTTAGAAGCTATTTTTCCATATTGTTTTAAATAATATGAATATTCTTCATTTATAATTATTGGGCTATGTCCAGCAGATTCATGTATGATATCTGGTGCAGGTGTATAAGTTAAATTTTCACTATTTCTAATATCGCATGCTATTGGTAATACACCAAGAGCTTGAAATTCCATAAAAGCCCATGGAGGAATAAAGCCTCTAACCGGAACTGCACCCCATCCTATTTTAGACATTTTTTCATTCATATCCTTAATAGAAGGTATTTTATTAAATGTAATACCTGTTTTATTAAGACCTTCAAAATATGAGGAATGTGCATGTTTTTTAAAAAAAGGAATTGAAATATCCATTACAAAGCTCCACACCTTGTGATCTATTATAGTATATCTACTATACTCTTGATCTACAATGAATTGTTTTAAATGATGTGGAATTTTATCAGTATTCATAATTAATAATTTAATCAAATTGGTTTTATTTAAATAATAAAAATCATATTTTAGTCATTAGAATATGTTAGATATATCAAAATAACAAAAATGACATCATTTATACTATACATAATTGTTCTTATTATATCAGTTTTTTTTAATATCTTACCAAGGAAGATAAGTTTATTCTTTGGTAGATTAATTGGAACTACAATTTATTATTTTATCCCAATAAGAAAACATGTAGCAATTTGTAATATAAAAGATAATTTCCCAAAACTTAATAATGATGAGCAATATAAGCTTTTAAAAAAAACATATATGCATTTTGGTATGGTTTTATCTGATTTTTTAAGACAAAAAGAACTTAATCTATCTAAATTAAGAAGTATAGTTAATATTGATGATGAAACTATTAAAGTGCTTAAAAAAAATAAAGGTTCAATTATTATGACTGGCCATTTAGGCAATTGGGAGTGTTTTTTACCAATTTTAGGGTTAAATAATATTAAATTTAGCGTAGTTGCTCAAAAAATAAAAAACTCTTATTTAAATAAATTATTTTTAAAATATAGAACATTTAAAAATATTCAGATTATATTTAAAAATGAAGGTAAAGAAAAAATGATAAATGCTCTGAAAAATGATTATCATTTAGGCTTAGCTTCTGATCAAAACGCAAGGAAAAGAGGTGTGCTAGTTAATTTTTTAAATATTAAATTATCAATTCCAAAAGGAGCAGGTATTTTTCATTTAAAAACAAATAAACCAATTCTTATTGGTTATTGTATTATGGATAAAAATTTAAATTATAATTTCACAGTTAAGCCTTTGAATATATCGCAAACAAGAGATTCAAAAAAAGATTTTGTAAAATATTTAAATACTATTTTTGCAAAACATTTAGGTGATATGATAAATGAATATCCAGAACAATATTTTTGGTTTCATAAAATGAAGGATAAAAAAGATTATTTATGATTATAAAAGACAATAAAATTGAAAATGCATTAATAAATTTAAATAATGGTAATATGATTATCTATGAAACTGATACTTTATATGGTTTGGGAGTTGATGCAACTAATTCGGAAGCAATCTTAAAAATTAATAAACTTAAAAAAAGGGCTATGCCTTTATCTGTTATGTTAAAATCAATTAATGAAATTAGAAAGTATGCATCTGTATCTGAAAATGAATTTAAAATAATTGAAAAAATTTTGCCGGGACCATTTACCTTACTACTTAAGCCTAAGCCTTCTAATTTATCAAATTTTGTTACGCATAATTCAAATAAAATTGGCATAAGAGTTCCAAACAATAAATTTTGTTTACAATTATTGTCTAAATTTAAAAAGCCTATAATAACTACAAGTGTAAATGTACATGGCACTCAATCTTTAAATAATATCGATGAAATTGAAGAAAAGTTTTTTAATATTGATATATATGAAGGAAATGTTAATAATGACTCAAATGGTTCAACTATTTTAGATTTTATGGAAAATAAAATAAATATCATTCGACAAGGTGATGGAATGTTTAATTTATGAAACTTTTTAAGAGAATATTAACTTATACTAAATCTCATAGATTGTTATTATTATTTTCAATAATATCATCAGTTATTTATGTAATTTTAAATTCTATGTCAATCTGGTTAATTGGTACTATGCTTGCTAATGTAATGTCAGGAAATTCATCATCAGTATCTAAACCAACTTCCTTAAATGAGCATTTAAATTTATTAATCCAAAATCTGATTGGAACAGGTAGTCAAATTGAGCAACTTAAATCATTGTGTATTTTATTGATTTTTATTTTTATAATAAAAAATATTTTATTATATATAAGTAATTTAATTATGTCTTACGTGCAAAATAAAGTCATTACGAATATTAGAATTGCATTATTTAAGCACATTAGCACTTTATCTCTTACATTTTTTAATAACTCAAAAACATCTGAATTAAGTTCAATTTTAATAAGAGATATCGCAGGAATGCGGGTTGCTTTTTCTCAAAGTTTACAGAAGTTGATTGTAGAACCTATTAGTATATTATCATTTATTTTTTTACTATTAATAATCAATATAAAATTTGCAGCTTTAGTAATAATAATTATTCCATTATCTGGATTTTTTAGTATTAAAGTTGGTCAAAGTATAAGAAGAAAATCTAAACGTACCAGTATACAAAGTGCTGGTATTTTAAATATAATTAAAGAAACATTAAGTAATATTAAAATTGTTAAGATTTTTAATTTAGAAAAGTTAGAAAATAACAAATTTATTGATGAAAATAATAAATATTTCAATCTTCTTTTTAGGCAATCAAAATTATCGCACCTTCTAACCCCAATTAATGAAACAATAGGTTTACTTGTTGGAATATTATTAATCTGGTTTGGTGGTATAAGTGTTTTAGAGCATCAGTCTATGAAATCAGATGATTTTATAAAATTTATATTGCTTCTATTTGCAATGTTGCAACCTATAAGAAAGCTTTCAAATATAAATGTATTATTTCAAAACGGAATAGCAGCAGCTGAACGAGTTTTTTCTATTTTTGATAATGAGGAAAAAATAAGTGAAGTTAAAGATGCCATAAAAATAAAGAATTTTAGCACTAGCATAAAATTTCAAAATGTTAAATTTAAATATGATTTAAATAGTAAAAATAAAATTTTAGAAGAAATAAATATTGAAATTAATAAAGGTGAAATGATTGCAATAGTTGGTGAAAGTGGTGCTGGGAAATCTACTTTTTCAGAATTAATTCCAAGACTTTATGATGTATCAGAAGGAGTACTAATGATAGATGGAATTAATATTAAAAAATATTCTTTAAATAGCTTAAGAAATTTAATTGCAGTTGTGACACAAAATTCTATTTTATTTAATGAAACAATAAAATCTAATATTGCTTATGGTAATAATAATATATCAGACTTACAAGTTTCAAAGGCAATTAAATCTGCTAATTTAGAAGATTTAATAAATAAATTACCAATGGGTATTAATACTGAGATTGGAGAAAATGGTGTTAAGCTTTCTGGAGGTGAAAAACAAAGACTTTCTATTGCAAGAGCGCTTATAAAAAACCCTGAAATTTTAATTTTAGATGAAGCAACAGCATCATTAGATTCAGATTCTGAAAAGAAAGTACATGAGGCAATTAATAATTTAGTTAAAGATAGAACAGTTATTGTTATAGCTCATAGATTATCAACGATTGTAAATTCAAATAAAATTTTAGTTTTTAGTAAAGGTAAAATTGTAGATCAGGGGACACATAAAGATTTACTAAAAAATTCTAAAAAATATAAAAAGCTTTACGATTTACAGGCTGGTAATTAAATTTTTTATTATATTTTACTATTTGTTTATACTTTTTATCAGCAATAAATTTATGAAGTTATTTTATAAAATAAGATAATATTAAACCTATGCACATAATCATACTCGCGGCTGGTATGGGAACCAGGCTAAACAAAAATAATCCTAAATCGCTTGTAAAACTAAGTAATGGTGATTCTATATTGAATAGACAAATTAATGCATTGCTAGATTATGTTAATATAAACGACATAACAATAGTTGTTGGTTATAAACAGCATAAAATAAAAGAAAAATACCCTAAATGCTCATATGTTTATAACGAAAATTATCAAAATACAAATACAGCGAAAAGCCTTTTGTTAGCATTAGAATCAAAAGAAGATGAAAAAGATGTAATATGGATAAACGGAGATGTTGTTTTTGAATTTGAAGTTTTAAAAGATATATTTGTTACATCTAATTCAAGTATGTTGGTTAATACTTTAAAAGTTGGTGCTGAAGAAGTTAAGTATACAATAAATAATGATGGAAGTATTAATAAAGTATCAAAAAATATTAATAATGGATTAGGTGAAGCTGTAGGTATAAACAAGATACTAAATTCTCAATTAGACGAATTTAAAAAAGAATTAGAAAGATGTTCAAAGAGTGATTATTTTGAACGTGGATTAGAAATGTTGATTAATAAAGGAACAAAAATTTATCCCATTGATATTTCTAAATATTTTTGTTGTGAAATAGATACACAGGATGATTTAAATTTTGTAAATAGGTTTTTAAAAAGTGAATAAGATTGATGTAGTGTATACATGGGTTGATGGTAATGATCTAAATTGGCTAAATAAGAAACAATTATTTATAAATGATAATCCAGGGTTAATTAAAAATAAAAAGGTCAACTCTAGAGGTAGATTTTTTGATAATAATGAGATAAAATTTTCCCTTCGATCAGTAGGCAAATATGCGCCTTGGATTAATAATATTTTTTTGGTTACAGACAATCAAATTCCAGAATGGCTTAATACGAACCATCCAAAAATTAATATAATTGATCACCAGGAGATATTTAACAAAGAAAATTTACCATGTTATAATTCCAATGCAATTGAAATGAATCTTCATAAAATAAAAAAATTAGAAAATCAATTTTTATCATTTAATGATGATTTTTTTATTGGAAAAGAATCTTGTATTGACGATTTTTTTGTTAATGGTAAACCAAAGCTGTTTTGTGGAAAAAAAATTAATGAGATTGATAGTTTTAATAGTAGTGTTCTAGTAAATGAATATCAATATGCTAATTATAATGCGAGATTAATGATTTATAATAAGTACGGATATTTTCCATCATTTAATTTAAGACATGGTATTAAACCATTAGAAAAAAACATACTAAAGGAATTAGGAGAAATATTCTTAGAAGAGTTTAAGGCAACACAAAAAAATCATTTTAGAACTAAAAAAGATATTTGGATTATTGGCTTATACGCATTTTATATGGTTGCAAATAATTTATCTAAACCATATTACATTAAACCCTTAAGAAAAGATTTGATGAGATATAAAATTAAATATTTAAGAAAAGGAAGAGAATATACATATATTTCACTAAATCAATTAGACAGTAAAAAAATAAAAAGTAAATTTTCAGCGATTAAAAAGTATAAACCACTTATGTTCTGTATAAATGATGGACCTAATGTAAGTGATAACAAAAGAACTCTTGTCAAAGATTTTTTAGAGCAATATTTTCCAGACAAATCAGTTTTTGAAAAATAATTTTATAAACCTATCATTTTAAAAGATATTTATGTTTAAAAATACAAATTATGACATAGACTTTTGCTGGTCAAGTCAAAAGGAATATTTTAGTTTAAAACCACTCTTTATAGAATCAAAAAAGATGGGTATGAATACTAGATTATTAAAAATCCATAGAAGTAAATTTCTTAATTACTTAAAATTTTCTAATCTTTCTAAAAATATAGTTATATCTCATGATCAGGCTTTAAAAAGGGCTAAAAAGTTAGGCTGGAAAGGGTCTTATATATATGTAGAGCATGGATTAGGAGCGATGAAATATTATACTTATAAATATTCTTTTTTCCATAATTCAGATTTACTTTTCTATCCTGGAGAAATATTTAAAAAGAAAATGGAAATAATTAATCCAAATTTCAAAAATGGATTATTAGGTGGCTACCCTAAAATGGATGAGCTCTATTCAATTAAAATTAACAGAAATAATTTAGCTCATAAATACGGATTAGATCCAAACCAACCAATTAAATTATTTGCTCCATCATGGGGTGGAAAATACTCTAATAATTATGGAATAAATAATATAAGATTTTTTAAAAATATTGATAATCTTTTAGTAGTACCACATCCAGCAGATTATAAAACAGCTAAAAAATATAACGTAGTAATACCTAAAAAAGATGAAAATATCAATCAGTTAATACATTTAGCAGATGTTGTTATTAGCGAAGTATCATCTGTAATAGCTGAAGCATGTTTATTAAATAAACCAGTAATTCAGATAGTATTAAAACAATTTCCAGGTTGTTTCCCTGAAAAAGATAAAAGAAAAGATGAAGATTGGATTAGTAGAGATATTTTAAATGATGAAATTAGAGTTAATAGAGTAAACCGACCATTTAAAATTCCATTTTTAAATGAAGATTGGATTATGGGACACACATGCTTGCCAAGTGATATAAAAAAAACAATAGATAAAGTTTTAAGAGAACCTAATAGATATGAAGATAAAAGGAATTATTGGTCTAAACAATCTTGTTATAAATTTGATGGAAATATTTCTAATAGAATAATGAAAATGATTAATGAGTTTATTCATTCAGGAAAACGCATACAATTATAATGTTATATATTTATTTAATTATTAAATTATAATTATGAACAGTAAAATTTTAATAATAGCAAATGGACCATCAGTCTTGAATCGAAATTTTGGTGATGAAATAGACAAATTTGAAGAAGTTGCACGAATTAACAACTATAAAACTAAAGATTTTCAAAAGTTTACTGGATCTAAAACTACAGTTTGGTTTAATGGGGGTAATCAAAATTTAAAGAAAAATATTTTACCTCCCAAAAAAGTTATTGTTTTCATTCCCTATGAGATATTACTTAGAAAAGAAAAAAAAATTAAAAATCAATTATCAAAAAAATTAGATATGATTCCAAATGATTTTGAAATTATAAAAAAAGAAAAAATGAAATTCTACGAAGATTTTTCAAATATTAAAAGACCAACGACCGGATTTAATTCGATAATGTGGTCAATTGAAAATTATGAACAAGTTATAATTCACGGATTTGATTTTTTTCAAGATGGTAAAGAACATTATTTTGATTCAAAATTAGTTAAAACATTATCAAATTTTAAAGTTTTTAATAAAGCTGGAAAGCATGATAATTTGGGAGAAAAAAAATTCATTAACGATTTAATTATAAAAAATAAAGTTATTAATCTTAAAGATTTTTTAAAGGATAAAAAATGAATGTAGCAGTTATTTTGGCTGCTGGAAATTCCAGTAGATTTGGCAATAAAACTCCAAAGCAATTTCAAAAGTTTAAAAATAAGATGGTTTTTGAATATTCTTTAAATACTTTTCTTAAACATCCTGAAATTGATGAAGTGTTGTTATTAGTTTCGAATAAATATTATGATTTTATAAATGAAAAAATTAAAACATGTAAAATTTTTGTTGGAGGCAAAACTAGACAAGAGTCTTCACTAATTGCTTTAAAAAATTGTTCAAAAGAAACAAAAAATATATTGATACATGATGCTGCAAGACCATTTATAAATAATGAGATTATTTCAAATTGTATAAATACTTTGAAATCAAATGTAGCTGTATGTCCTGCTCTTCCTAGTATAGATACTATTGCTCAAATTAATAATGATGAAATTAATAAAGTATTAACTAGAAGTGAATTATTTCATTTACAAACACCTCAAGGATTTAGTTATTCTATTTTAGCTGATTGTCACAATCAAATAAAAGAACATGTTACTGATGATATAAGTATAATTCAAAAATGTGGTTTTAAGCCAAAAATAATTTTAGGGAGCAAAAAGAATATGAAAATAACTTACAAAGAAGATTTTGAGATTTTAAAAGTATTAATATGAAGTACAAATATGTAGCCATAATACCTGCAAGAGGGGGAAGTAAAGGTATTCCTAAAAAGAATATTAAATTATTTTTAGATAAACCCCTTGTGCAGCATAGTATAGATTATGCAAAAGAATCTAATTTTATTAATCAAATTGTATTAACAACTGACTCCGAAGAAATAATGCAAATTGGCAATAAGAATGATATTATAGTTATAAAAAGGCCAGATAACATATCAGATGATAAAGCAACAACTGAAAGTGCAATAGAACATGTTATTTCAACAATGAATTTTTCAAAAAATACAATATATATATTATTGCAACCTACAAGCCCTTTAAGGCCTGAAAATTCTTTAGATGAGATTATCAATAAATTTAATAACAACCAATATGATTCTATGTTAACAATTAGTCCTATTCATCCTTTAACATGGAAAATAAGTAATAAAAAGCCTGAATGTATGTATGATTACTTAAATAGGCCTAGAAGACAAGATTTTAAAAATGAAGATTTAATTTATGATGAGAACGGATCCGTATATATTTTTAAACATAATACATTTATGAAAGAATTAAATAGATTAGGTGGTAAAATAGGTATTTTTATATTTAGTGAAGAATACGGTAAGCAAATAGATACGCCATTAGATTTTGATTTATTAGAAACGATAGGTAAATTTATAAAAGGAGCTAGTGATGTCAAGTGAAATTAAATTAGTTGCAACTGATATTGATGGAGTATGGACAGATGCAAGGATGCATTATACGGAAAAAGGTGATTTCATGAAGTCATTTAGCACTTATGATGGTATGGGTGTTCAACTTTTAAAAGAGAAAAATATTGAAACAGTCATTATAACTAGTGAAAATTCAAATATTGTATTACAAAGGGCAAAGAAATTAAATATTTCAAATGTTAATATTGGAATTCAAAACAAATTAGAAATAATTAAAAAGATATGTTTAGAAAAAAATATTAGTTTAAAAAATGTAGCATATATTGGGGATGACTTAAATGATGTAGACATTTTAAATGTTGTAGGTTTTTCTGCATTGACAAAAAATAGTCCAATAAAAAATAGAATAAAAGTTGACTACATTACAAATAAAAAAGGTGGGGATGGAGCTTTTAGAGAATTTGTTGATATCATTTTAAAAGATAGATAAATGTATTTATTTTTCATTTATTATTTTCTATCTCCTTTCTTTTTTGTAGTATTAAAAATAATCTCAATTTTTAGTACTAAAATCAAAGTTTTACAATCTGATCAAAAGAAATCCTTATTAAGTTTAAAATCAAAATTAAACACAAATAAAAAGAAGATAATAATACATGCTGCATCTGCAGGAGAGTATGAGCAAGTAAAGCCACTAATTAAAAAAATTGATAAAAATATATATTTTATTATTGTTACATGCATGTCGCCAACAATTTACAATTTAATTAAACAAGATAATTTAGGTAATGTTTGTTGTTATCACCCTTTTGATTTTCCATGGGCCGCAAAAACTTTTTATAAGATTATTGATCCTGATATATATTTAACTACCAGACATGATGTCTGGCCTATTCATTTAAATTTAGCTAATAAGTTTAAAATTAAAACAATCATAATTAATGCTAATCTTTATGAAAATTCTAGCAGACTCAAATGGTATTCTATTAGCTTTACAAGATATATTTTTAATTTGTTTGATGCCATAATAGTTCCAACAAAAAGAATAAAGAAAGTTTTTGAAAACCATTTAAAGATTAATAGTTTAAATGTTATATCTGATACTAGATTTGATCAAATATTGTATAGAAAAAAACATTTTAAAGAAATTTTTGAATTAAATAATTTAAGTAATGATAATATTATTTTTGGCAGTATCTCATCAAAAGATTTAACATTAATAGCATCATTTATACAAAATTTAGATTTAAAAAAAATAACTCAAAATTTAATTATAGTTCCTCACGAAATTGATTTACAGTTAATAAATGATATTGAAAAAGTTTTTTTACAAACTAAACATTTTAAACAGGTTAAGCGCTTTACATTTTTAGATAAGAATTCATTGCCTAAAGTTATTATCATTGATAAAGTAGGTATTTTGCCTGAATTGTATAAATATTCAAAATTTGCATATATTGGAGGAGGCTTTGGAGCAGGTGTACACTCAACGATAGAGCCTTTAGTTTATAATAATATTGTTTGTTACGGCCCAAATATTGATTTATTAGATGAAGCCAAAGAAATGAATGAGATTGACTGTGGATTTATTGTAAATAATGGAAAAGAATTATATGAAAAATATTTAGAATATTTAAACAAAAGCAAATCTCAAGAAATAAAAATAAAAATCGATGAGTATTTAAATGCTAAAAAAGCTTCTTTAAATGAAATTATAAAGGTAATAAATGATATTTAATAAATTAATTATATTTTTATTTTTATATAGTTTTTCATTTACTTTTTCTAATATAAAAGAGTATATATATGATGTTGAGATTAAAGGTGTGTCTATTGTTGCAGGTACTATTGGAAAATGCTCATTAAAAATTAGAGAAAATATTAATGAGCAATATGAAATTGATATATTGACAAAAACAGTAAATTTTGCTAAACTTTTATACCCATACAGAGATCAAATAAAATTAAAAGTAGATAAAGACTTTTCATTAATTTCCATAAATCATAAATCTACTAATGATGATCTAAATAATAATATTCAAATAAACAGGGATGATAAAGTCATAACAAAAAATGGAAAAAATTTAAATTTTTTTTCTGACTCTTTATACTCTCCCTTTTCAATAATTCCTTTAATGCAAACCAAGGAATTAAATATTGATGATGAATATTTTTATGAAATATTTAGTAGTAAAAAGATTAAAAATGTTATGCTAAAAGTATTGAAAATTGAGAAAATTAAAGTTCCTTATGGAATATTTGAATGCATAGCTATTAAGCCTGTTTTAGATAAAAATGCTATTAAAAATAATGGTGATCTTGAATTATGGTACACTAATGATAATGAAAAAATACCAGTTAAAATTAAGTTAAATACTAAGATTGGTACTTTTATTATGAAATTAAAAAAGTTCAAAGATGAATAAAAAAATATTATTGATTAAAAATCCTATAAGTGGTAAAAAAATATCAAATATTATTCTACCTAAGGTTATTTCTAAATTAGAAAATATTTTTCATTTGGAGGTGATTGAATCGGAATTTAAAGGACACATTGAAAAAATATTACATTCTATTAATATAAAAAAATATGATTGCTGTTGTGTGATAGGTGGGGATGGAAGTTTTCATGAAGCCATAAATGGATTAATGAAAAGAGATGATGGTATGAGCGTGCCATTAGGATTAATTCCTGCAGGTTCTGGAAATAGCCTTGCAAGAGATTTAAATATTATAGATTTAAATTTAGCTATTCAAAATTTAATTAAATTTAATACTTCATATTTAGATATTGTTAAAATTACAAATGATAAGGAAGATATTTATAGTTTTAACATTGTTGGGTGGGGTATGGTAGCAACAGTAGGTCAAAAAGCTGAGAAATATAGATGGTTAGGTACTAATAGATATACAATATTATCTTTATTTGAAATCTTTTTTAAAAAAATAAATAAAGCAATTATAGAATACACTGACATTAATAATGAAAAACATATTTTAAAAGGTGAATATATGTTTGCTGCAATTTGTAATACTATGCACACTGGTAAAGGTATGAAAATTGCTCCAAACTCAAAATTAAATGACGGTTTATTAGATTTAGTTCTAATAAAAGATGCAACCAGATTTAAATTAATTAAATTAATGTCAAAACTTTTTTCAGGAAGACATATTTACGATAACATTGTTAAATATGTTCAAATTACTAAATTAAAATTAAATGCAGAAAATAAATCACTATTGATTGATGGTGAAATAAAAGGTGTTGCTCCATTTGATTTGTCTGTAATTCCTAACAAAGTAAAAATAATAAATTAAATTATTTTTTAATTACATTAATATTCATTACATTAAAACGTGCAAAACGTGCAATATAATGGAGACTTATGAAATTACTTTTTTTATTACTACTTGGCTGTTCTTTTTCTAATAATTCATTTTTAGAAAAAAATAATTCTATATTAGGTAAAATACCACTATCTAAGGCTAACAATTCAATTGATATTCCTGATGATTTTATTGATCTGATTTATTTAAAATTAATTACTGAATCAATATATAATAATCATCAACCAAATTTTAAAAGTGAGTACAAAATATTTTTAACTGAAACAGACTATTCTATATCAGATACATTTAATATAAAATGGGTAGAGATATCTAATAATAGAAATTACAATAGTAACATTTCTTGGAAAGAAAGTTTTCACAAAGAGATACTATTATTATTAAATGATAATTGGAATATTCAACAAGTACTAGATCACTTAATTTTAGAAAATTCAAATCAAAAATTATATATATTTAAAAAAATAACTAAAATTTAAAGGAGTTTTAAATGAAATATAAAATCAATATTATTTTAATTATACCATTTCTAGTACTAATAAATTCAGTTTATGCTGGATGTGGTGGTTGCCAAATTAAGAATCCTTCAATAGAAGGAAAAAAAAATAATAATTTTGTACAAACTATACCTTCAACTGGTGAGATAGAGGGCTTTGTTATTGCTTCATGTGCAAAATGTAATTTAGGAAAAATTAACAATAAAAAATGTAGTATGAATATCAAAATTGGAGATAGTATATATAATATATATAACCAACCAGTAAATCATAAAGATGCTCATAAAGTTGATGGTATATGTAATGCATTAAGAATTGCATATGTTACTGGTAAAATTAGCTATGATACTTTTTATGCAGATAATTTTGCGTTAATTGAAAACCCATTAGATTAGTATTTAAGGTTAAAGGGAGATACTTAAATGATAGATAAAATTTTAAAGATTGATGATGTAGAAGGTAAAGTTTATGAGCTTGAAAATTGGAAGCCAACAAACGCTGTTCAAGTAAAACAATATTTTGAAGAAAAGGCTATCGAATTAAAAAATGAATACACTAGACTACTTCAAGAATTTAACATTAATAAAATTATATTTGATAGTAAAATGAACTTTAAGCCAGTAATCGGAAAAAAGTATTATTTATATAGAGACAAAAACGATGTAAACTTCATGTCATTAATAGCCCCTGAAGAATGGAAAGATAATACAGTTTTAAGTTATATTGGATGTTACAAGCAAGATTCAGTACAAAAATGGATTAAAGTAGAAAAACATTAAAAATTAAATACGACAAAAAATATCGTATTTAATCTTTTTTTTATATAAAAATGTAATTTAAATTTATGTAGAGAAGAGAGTAATAATATAATGTTTAAATTTAGTAAAACAGTTGAATACGCCTTAATATCTGTTAATCATATTAATAAATGTGATTCAGATACGCCTGTATCTGTTAGACAAATTTCAGACTTTCATAATATTCCATATGATTTGTTAGCTAAAATTTTACAAAAGATGTCAAAGGCTCAGATTTTAATTTCAATAAAAGGACCCAAAGGTGGTTATAAGATTAAGTCAAAGTNTAAAGATCTTACNCTTATTGATTTTATTGAAATTATAGAAGGNCCATTTGGGATTGCAGGNTGTTTTGTAGATATTGATTGCGACCAATCAGCAAATTGTAANATTATAAATCCTTTGGANAAAATAAATTCAAAAATATATCAAGTTTTTAGTGATATAAAATTAAACCAACTAACATAGGTGATTGATATGAATAAAGAAAAAGATAATTTTTTTAATGAAACAATTAATTTAACAGAAAGCGCAATTAAAAGAGTCAAAGCTATACTTACAGGTGAAGATAAACCAAATCATGGACTAAGAGTTTCAGTTGTCGGTGGTGGATGTTCAGGTATGAGTTATAATTTATCATTTGATGATAATAAAGGAGAATTTGATAAAATTATAGAGGTTGATGATGTAAAAATATTTTGCGATTTAAAAAGTTGGTTATATGTAAAAGGTACAACAATAGATTTTTCAGATGATTTATTAAGTGGTGGATTTAAAATTAGTAACCCTAATGCCGAAAGAACTTGTGGTTGTGGTACAAGTTTTTCAGTTTAAAACTAAAAAATAATATGAAAACAAAAAGAGAAAAAGAAAATATTATACTAGCTGAAACCCTGAATAAAAAGTATGAATACGGGTTTACTACGAATATTGATCAAGAAACTATTCCTCCTGGATTAAATGAGGGTGTAATAAAAACTATTTCATTAAAAAAAGAAGAGCCTGAATGGTTGCTACAGTGGAGATTAAAAGCTTACAAACGCTGGAAAAAAATGGATAAACCTGAATGGGCTGAATTAAATATACCTGATATTGATTATGATTCAATTAGTTATTTTTCGGCACCAAAGAAAAAAGAATATAAAAGTCTTGATGAGGTAGATCCTGAATTAATTAAAACTTATGAAAAGCTAGGAATTCCTCTTCATGAGCAAAAAGTTCTTTCGGGTGTCGCAGTAGATGCTGTATTTGATAGTGTATCAGTTACTACTACGTTTAAAGATGATTTAGCTAAAGTTGGTGTTATTTTTTGTTCATTTTCAGAAGCTGTTAAAAAACATCCTGATTTAGTAAAAAAATATCTTGGTACGGTAGTTCCAATAGCAGATAATTACTTTGCCGCTCTTAATTCAGCAGTATTTAGTGACGGTTCATTTGTATATATTCCAAAAGGTGTCAAGTGCCCTATGGAGCTTTCAACTTATTTTAGAATTAATGCAATAAATACAGGTCAGTTTGAAAGAACTCTGATAATTGCGGATGATAAATCATATGTTAGCTATTTAGAAGGTTGTACTGCACCAATGAGAGATGAAAATCAACTCCACGCAGCTGTAGTTGAATTAGTTGCTCTTGATGAAGCTGAAATTAAATATTCTACAGTACAAAATTGGTATCCTGGAGATGAAAATGGAAAGGGTGGTATTTATAATTTTGTAACTAAAAGAGGTGATTGTAAAGGTTATAAATCAAAAATATCATGGACCCAAATTGAAACAGGATCGGCTATTACATGGAAATACCCAAGTTGTATTTTAAGGGGAGACGATTCAAAAGGTGAATTTTATTCAGTAGCAGTAACAACGAATAAACAGCAAGCTGATACTGGTACAAAAATGATTCACATAGGAAAAAACTCTAAAAGTACAATTATTTCAAAAGGAATTTCTGCTGGAAATAGTTGTCAATCATATAGGGGAGAAGTAAAAATAAATAAAGATGCCTCTAATGCTAAAAACTATTCACAATGTGATTCAATACTAATTGGTAATCAATGTAGTGCACATACTTTTCCATATATTGATGTACAAAATGAATCTTCAATCATGGAACATGAAGCAACAACATCTAATATAAGTGAAGATCAGTTATTTTATTGTAATTCTAGAGGTATTTCTACAGAGGCAGCTATTTCACTTATTGTGAATGGTTTTTGTAAAGATGTATTTAAAAAACTTCCTATGGAATTTGCAATGGAAGCACAAAAACTTATGGAAATAACTTTAGAAGATAGTGTAGGATAAAAAATATGTTTAAGATAAAAAATTTACAAGTTTCGATTGATAATAAAAAAATTCTTAAGGATTTTAATATAGAAATAAATCCAGGAGAGCTTCATGTAATAATGGGACCTAATGGTTCTGGAAAAAGTACCTTGACTAATACTATTGCAGGAAAAGATACTTATATCATAGATAGTGGTCAAATTATATATAAAGATAAATTAATTAATGAATTAGATCCAGAAGAACGTGCAGGAGAAGGAATTTTTGTTTCATTTCAATATCCTACAAGTCTTCCAGGAGTTAATAATGTTTACTTTTTAAAAGAAGCAGTTAATTCAATAAGGAAATATAGAAATCAAGATGAAGTTAGTTCTGTAGAATTTATGAAAAAAATTAAATCTAAAATCAAAGAAGTAGATTTTGATGAAAGTTTTATTAATCGTCCTGTAAATGAAGGTTTTTCTGGTGGAGAAAAGAAAAGAAATGAAGTTTTACAACTATTAATGATGGAACCTGAAGTTGCAATTTTAGATGAAACAGATTCTGGCCTGGATATTGATGCTTTAAAAACCGTAGCTCAGGGAATTAATACTTATAGAAATTCAAAAAGATCTATAATCTTAATAACTCACTATCAAAGAATACTTGATTATTTAGAACCTGATCAAATACATATATTAATTGATGGAGCTATAGTAAAAAAAGGTGGGCTAGAATTAGTTAATATATTAGAGGAAAAAGGGTACAAATGGATAACTAAGGAATCACATTAATGTATTCTATTGATAAAATAAATAATACTGCTGATAAAATTTTTGATTTAATTGGATACCCTGATAAAAGAAATGAGTTCTGGAAGTATACAAATTTAAAAAAATTTAAATCACTTAAGTTTATTAAACCATCAAAATTTGATATAAATTATGATTCTGTATCTACTTTTAACGATTTATCTATTCCGACAATAATAATATGCAATGGAAAAGTGATTTCTTATCCAAAAAATGAATCATGTTTATTAATATCTGACAAACTTAAACAATGTTCAAAAGATTTTTATGAATCTTTTATAAATACTGAAAATGATGGTTGTAAAAACAATCCTTTTTTGATATTGAACTCCGCAAATTTTAAGGATGGTATTTATCTAAAATTAGATAACAAATTTAAAGATATTCTTATAAAAATTATTAACGATGGTGAGGATAATGATTANAAAACNTCTTACTCTAGAGTNCATATNGANATTGAAAAAAATGTTAATTCAAATATTATTATTCATCATATAGGTACTGATACAAATAAGTACTATAAAAATAATGTTGNAAATATAAATTCAAATGAAGGGTCAAAAGTTTCAATTATAAATCTTTTTGAAGAATCTAATCAATCTTACTCAATGAATAACATAATATTAAATCAAAAGAAATATAGCGAGGTTAAACAATCCTCATTCTATATGTCTTCAGGATTTATAAGGACAGATATTACAAATAATTTAAATGAATCTGAATCTTACAGCTCTATTAATGGATTATTTCTTGGTGATAATGAAGAATTTATTGATAATAATATTATCATTAATCATAACACGAATCATACTTACAGTAAAGTTTTATATAAAGGGATTTTAGATGGAAAATCAAAAGCAGTTTTTAATGCCCTAGTTAATGTTCCTTTTAATTCTTCACAAATTGATTCTGATCAAAAAAATCATAATATTATTTTATCAAAAACTGCTAAAATAAATTCTAACCCTAAATTAAAAATTTCTTGTGATGATGTGAAATGTGCTCATGGATCTACTATTGGGAATTTAGATAAAGAAGCATTATTTTATTTAAGATCAAGAGGAATAAGTTTGAAAAAATCGAAGCAAATACTCTTAAATAGTTTTATGAATCAATTAATTGAGGAATTGCCATTTGATGAAGTAAAGAATTATATTAAAAAAAATATCAATAATTCTAAAAAATGATGAATAAAGAATTATTAGAAATTAAAAGTAATTTTTTAATATTTGAAAATCAACTCGATAAATTTGAATATCTTATAGAAATAGGCAAATCTTGTAAAGGTTTAGCTTTAGAAGAAAAAAATCAAAATAATTTAATTATTGGATGCGCATCGCAGTCATGGGTTGTCTGCAATGAAAATAATAAATTATTTTTTATTGATGTAGATTCTGAAGCTCATATTGTAAGAGGGTTATTAAGTATACTTAAAACTGCAATAAGTGGTCTTTCAAAAGCTGAAATTCTAAATTTAGATGGAATCAATATATTGAATGAAATTGGACTAAATAATTATATAACAAGTCAAAGAATGAATGGTTTTATTAGTGCACTTAACAAAGTACAGAATTTGGTAAAAAAGTATGACAAAAATTGATAATGAATTAATTAAAGTTTCAAGAGATTGTAATGCAATACTTATTCCAGGTGGAGAAAAAGTTGTTTTAGTTGAAGGAACTCATATAAGAATTACACAAGCTTTAGGTGGAGATTATACCGTATATGTAAATGGAAATTTATTAAAAGTTTCTGGAAAAGATTCTGATGCAATTGGCATAAAGGTAAGTGATAATAAAGAAAATGAAAGTCCTTTAGTTGACAATAATAATATAAACGAAAAACATGTTTGGGATATTCTGAAAACTTGTTTTGACCCAGAAATTCCAGTAAATATTGTTGATCTAGGTTTAATTTATGATATGAAACTAAATAAAGAAGTTGGTGGAGTAGAAATTAATATTAAAATGACATTAACAGCCCCTGGATGCGGTATGGGGCCTGTGATTGCACAAGATGTTGAAGATAAGTTAATGGACCTTTCTGTTGTAACAAAAGTTATNGTTGATTTGGTATGGGATCCAGTATGGAACCAAGCAATGATGACTGACTCTGCAAGACTTGAACTAGGTATGTTATAATGAACNTNAAAAAACAATTTCCTATTTATAATAANAAATTAAATGATGANTTTGTTTATTTAGANAGTGCATCAACGACTTTAAAACATCAAAAAGTCATAGCTAAATTAACNGATTACTATNCTAATTATTCAGCAAANATTCATAGGTCAGTATATCCAATTGCTGAAAAAGCAACTAATGAATTTGAAATTTCAAGATTAAAAATCTCAAAGTTTATTAATGCCAAAAAAGAAGAAGTTATTTTTACTAANAATGCTACNGAGTCAATTAATTTAGTTGCATATAGTTGGGGACTTAAAAATTTAAATAAAGATGATGTAATTCTTATATCAAAAATGGAGCATCATAGTAATATTATACCTTGGCAATTTGTTGCCAAACAAACTGGGTGTAAATTNAAATATATTCCACTTTTACAAGATGGTTCATTGAATATGGANGAATTTAATAATTTNTTAACAANAAAAGTTAAATTGATATCCTTAATTCATCAATCAAATGTNNTNGGAATAATAAATCCAATTAAAGATNTTATTGAAAANGCNCACTTAAATAATTCTTTGGTAATGATTGANGCNGCTCAAAGTATTTCNCATATTGAAATAGATGTAAAAAANTTAGATTGTGATTTTTTAGTTTTTTCAGGTCATAAAATGTTTGGTCCTACTAGTGTAGGGGTNCTNTATGGNAAATATGATTTATTAGATGNAATGGATCCATTTATATATGGTGGNCAAATGATTAATCANGTTAATAAATATGACTCNNCTTGGAATAAATTNCCCTTAAAATTTGAAGCAGGNACACCNAATATTGGNGAAGTAATATCTTTAGGTGAATCNGTTGACTTNATTCAAGAATTAANCTTTAAAAAAATTAATAATCATCTTAANTCATTAATTAATAATTATNTNAANGTTTTAAATAANTACAATGATATACAAATTTATGGANANANAGAAAATANAGGGCCNGTCATTAGTTTTAATATNAAAAATATACATGCTTANGATTTTTGTCAAATTATGGGTCAANANAATATTTCTTTAAGAGCTGGAAATCACTGTGCNCAACCNTTATTNGAACATTTTNGAACNACATCTACTATTAGGGNTAGTTTNCATGTTTATAATACTTTAGANGAAATAAATTATTTTGANAAAAAATTAAAACAAACTATTGATATGCTTAAATAGGTTTTTTNCCAATCAGAATAGAGCATATTCCAAAAGTCAGATTNTTACTNTTAGTTTTAGTAAATCCAAATTTTTCAATNTTTTGTGATAATTCAGAAATACTAAAAAAGTTATTTACTGATTCAGGTAAATAGTCAAATATTTTTTCNCCNGTAAGAATTTTTCCTATAATNGGTATAATNNTATTAAAATAAAATGAAAAAATGATTTGAAANAAATTATTTTTNGGTCTACAAAATTCTAATATTGCNAGTTTTCCATTTGGNTTTAAAACNCGATAGATTTCTTTTAAAGCTAATTCATAATCATTAAAATTTCTCATACCAAAAGATATTGTTATTATATCAATACTATTATCATCAAAGGGAAGGTTTTCAGCAAAGCCTTGTATATACTNAATATGAGGAAGATTTTTNTTATTTGACTTATTTTTGGCTATNTCAAGCATATTTTGAGAACAATCAAAACCNATAGNATTAATATTTNTATATTTTTTNGTAATACTAATAATAACATCTCCAGTTCCAGTAGCAATATCTAAAACTTTTACNTTANCTTTAATANGTAATTCTTTTATNAANTGAAAACGCCAGTACTTATCAATATAAAAAGTAGTNAAATGATTNAAAAAATCATATTTGAAAGANATNTTATCAAACATNGATTGAACAAAATCTTTTTTATCANTNCCNGTATGTTTGTATTTGTTATTCATTAATCTAAAAAATTTAAATTTTATTAAAAATAATTGATATAAATTATGATATAATATTAATAGATATATAATGAAAAATACAGATTTTAAAAAAATAAAAAATCAATTTAATTTAATTATTGAAAAATTAGATTATTCTAATATCTCAAATCAAAAAATATTCACAGTTTCTTTTGATATTGATAAAAATAATTTTTATATGAAGAATGAATTGCTCAATTCACATCGCCCATTTATTTTTTCTAGCAATACTTTTTCTGTATTTGGTTTTGTATGTGAAAAAATTTTTTCTTTTGAAACAAATAATGAATATCAATACAATAAAAATAAAATTTTAAAATATATTTCAGAAAGTTTTGCTATAAATAATAATTATGAGGCTAAAACTTTTATATTTGGAGGCCTCTCTTTTGATTTAAATCAGAATTATGATGATATTTGGAAGAATGTGCCTTTAGTTAATTTTACTCTACCTAGGTATATTTTTCATGATTACAAATTAATTATTAATCTTTACACAGACGTAAAAATAAGTTTAGAAAAAATTAAATTAAAGATTTCAACTTATATTGATGAATTAGAAAAAATATATTCAAATAATAGTATTAATTTTCATTCTGAACTAACTGAAATTAAAAATTTAAAAGAAAAAAATATTTATTTTAAAAAAATTAATCATCTTTTAAATAAATTAAAAAATAAAGATGAATCAATAACTAAAGTAGTAGTATCAAGAATTAAAAAAGCTACTTTTAAAAATAAAATTCCATTATTTAATATTTTTAATAATTTAGTAAGCAAAAATACAGATAATATGAATTTTTTATATAGTATAGATGATGATATTAATATTATTGGTTCATCTCCGGAGTTAATTATATCAAAAAATGGTATTAAAATAAAGTCTGAATCAATAGCAGGCACAAATTATCAAACAACTACGGATGATTTTACTACTAATAATAAAGAAATAATTGAGCAAAAAATTGTTACAAAATATATAAATGATTTTTTTAAGAATAATAGTACAAACATTCTCTTTAACGATCAGCCTAATATTAAAAAATCATCTAACATAGAACATTTATGGACCTCTTTTTCTGCTGATCAAAATAACAATAAAAGTATTTTAGATTTACTGTATGAACTTCATCCTACACCTGCAATAGCTGGAGAACCAAAAAAAGAAGCCTTAAATATTATTAACTCTTATCATGAGAATAGAGGGTGGTATGGAGGCCCAATTGGTTGGATTGATAACAAATTAAATGGAAATTTTTTTTTAAATATTAGGTCAGGTTTAGGCATTAATAAAGAATTATACTTATTTTCAGGTAGTGGTATAACAGATCAATCAAATGCTGATAATGAATGGATAGAAACAGAATATAAATTTAATTCAATGGAAGATTCTTTAAAATAAAAATGAAAACAGGTTTACATAACTATTACTTTTCAAAATTATTAATTACTTATTTCTCAAAAATAGGTATAAAGTACGCATTTATGAGCCCAGGTTCTAGAAATACTCCATTAGCACTAGCACTGTCGGATCAAAAAAATATTATCACTTATAATATAATCGATGAAAGAAGCTCTTCGTTTATTGGTTTAGGTTCATATAAATATAATAAAAAACCTGCTTTAGTTATAACAACATCAGGTACTGCAGTTGCTAATCTATATCCAGCAATTGTTGAAGCATATATGTCATCTACACCTCTAATTATAATAACAGCAGATAGACCTAAGAAACTTATTGGTACGGGAGCAAATCAGACAATAAATCAAACTAATATTTTCAATAATTACATTCATAAGTTTTATGATGGAGAAGTTTATTTGAATAATTTTTTAAACAATTTTAAAACTATTGAAAATAAATCCAAGGATCTAAGTAATATTATTGATTTAGTATTAGATTCATACAAGTATTCAATGGGAATTAAAAAAAATATAAAAGGTCCCGTTCATATTAATATACCATTTGAAAAACCACTTCATATTAATGATAGAGATAAATTTAAAATTAAAAATTTGCAAGTTTTCAAAATACCAGTCAGCATAAATAGTACTAGTTTGACTCAAAGTTATCCAGATCTTTCAAAAGTTATAAAACCTATTATTATTTGTACAGATAATCGTGATAAAAATATCATTAAAATGGCAGAAGTTTGTAATATTCCAATTTTTATGGAATGTCGTGGATCAAGATATAGTTTTAAATCTAATAATATTATAAGCGCGTATGAATTTTTATTAGGTAATATTGAGTTCAAGCCTGATTTGATTCTTAGGTTTGGTAAAAAACCTATATCTAATAGTTTAAATAATTTAATTGATAAAAATAGAGATTGTACATATTTAATTAATAATTTCAATACCATCGTAGATGATGCTAAATATAATATTGATAAAAATGCTTCAAGTTTTTTAGCTTACCTTAATGAAAATAAATTTTTAGGTTCAAAAAAATGGTTAAATTACTTAATTGATAAACAATTTTTAATTAAAAATTGTTTAGATAATTTTTTTAAGAGTCCAAAAGAACATGAAGGTTATATTATAAATAAAATTATATCAAATTTACCAAATAATACTGATGTAATGATTGGAAACTCATCTCCAATAAGAGATTTAGATAAATTTACTTTAGAAAATGATAAATCAATAACTATTCATTCAAATAGAGGAGTCAGTGGTATAGATGGTATTATATCAACTGCTATTGGAATTTCATTAGACAATAAAAGTACCGCTTTAATAATTGGAGATGTAAGTTTTTTTTATGATATAAGCTCACTAATAAATAATTTGAATAATAATATTAATCTAAAAATTTTTATTATTAATAATAATGGAGGCCATATATTTGATAGGTTAGATGGATTAAAGTTTGAAAAAAATTATAAAAATTATTGGTTAACTCCAACAGTTGCAAATATTGAAAATGCAGCTAAACTATATGAATGTAATTATACGAGAATTGATAAAACTAATTTTATAGATATACCTAAAATTGTAAATAAAGTAAGCGAGCATTCAAAAAGTATTGATCTAATAGAGATTAAGGTGGATTCAGAAACACATCAGNTAGTTGATAAAAAAATTACAGAAAATATTAAAAATATATTAAATTAATATAATTTTTCGCCCTCGCTATGAGCTATAATCGCTGTTCCAATGCTATCACTAGTAACGTTAACCATTGTTCTTAACATATCTAAAGGTCTATCAACAGCAAGCATTGCTCCAATGATGACAGCAACATCTTCATTATTAAATCCAACAGCTTGNGTTACAATAAAAATCATAACTAAACCTGCACTTGGAATACCAGCNGCACCAATGGATGCAAGAAGTGCAGTTATAACTACTATAAATTGTTGTGAAAGTGTTAATTCAATTCCAAGTACTTGACTAATAAATATAACACCTGCACATTCATAAAGGGCAGTTCCATCCATATTAATTGTTGCACCCATAGGTAAAACAAATCCTGATACTTCTTTTGAAGTCTTAATATTTTCATTAACACACTTAATAGTCACTGGAAGAGTCGCACTAGATGATGACGTTGAAAAAGCAGTTGCCATAGCTGAAGCCATAGCTNTAAAATGTANAATNGGATTAATTCTCGTANTTATAAAAAATATAATAGGNAGAANAAAAAAAAGATGNATTGANAACCCAAATGCAATAGTAAGCATATATTTACCAACAGANTAAAATAGNNTCAAATCTGAAACTGATACNGTCTTAACCATAAGNCCAAAAACACCAATAGGNGAGAGTTTTATNATCATTTGNGTAAGATACATTACAGCATTANANAAGGNAGTNAAAAAGTTNGTTAAAGTTTCTTTATTATCTTTNGGNANCATAGTAATTGAAANACCCAANAGAATGGTAAAGAATATAATNCTTAGTATATCNCCATTNGCTGCAGCTGANATAGGATTCTCNGGNATCATNCGTATNAAAATATCTGCTGTTGAATCTGGTGTATTTAAATTTTCATAATCATAACTTGTAGAATTTAATAACGTTTCATTATCTGAATAATTTACGCCAGGCTTCAGAATGTTAGTTAAGAATAAACCAATTAGGATAGCAAACAAACTTGTACACATATAGTATAAAATTGTTTTAATACCTATTTTACCTAAACGCTTTGTAGCGCCTATACTGGAAACACCTACAATAATTGAAGTAAAAATTAAAGGTATAATAATCATTTTTAGAAGTTTTATAAATATAACTCCAAAAGAAACAAACAGATCATATAAAGCTATTAGAATATCAGATGAAAGAATTAATAAAAAATTATTTTTAATATAGGTACCTACGAGAATACCTAGAATCATTGAGATAAGAATTTGCCAGTGCAGTGTTTTAAGTATGTTTTTCATTGTTAAATATAAAAAAAAAGGGGATTAAAAAATCCCCTTTTTTTAAGTAAGTTGAATTCTACTAGAATCCAAGACCAAGATTAACTGTGATGTCAAAACCACCACCAACTAATGTGTAGTCTACAGCTGTAGATAGGTTAGTACCCCATCCAGTTCCAGCACCT